>CAZYPI010000148.1:0-7288 GCA_964649335.1 uncultured Rikenellaceae bacterium
GTACATAGGCGGAAGGGCCATAAAAATCATCGCCGTTGATCACGGCAAAGGGCCTGTCTATTTTGCCGGCGGCCACCATAACGGCATGGCCGGTCCCCCAGGGTTTTTTCCGCTCCGGAGGCACGGTGAACCCTTCCGGGATCATGTCCAGCTCCTGGTGGACGAAATCAAAAGGGATCCTGCCTTTGAGGCGCGGTTCGAAAAAATCACGGATATCTTTTTCAATATCTTTTCTGATGACGAAAATGATCTCCGAATAGCCGGCGCGTATGGCATCATAGATGGAGTAGTCAATAATAGCTTCTCCGCCGGGGCCTACCTTGTCTATCTGTTTCAGCCCCCCGTAACGGCTGCCCATGCCGGCAGCCAGTACCAAAAGAACAGGTTTGGTCATATCCTGTATCGTTTTTATTGGGTTAATTCAGGCGCCAAAAGTAAAAAAAAACGGCACATTTTGTTATTTTTACGAAAAAATAGTTCATATATCTTGAAACGGGAAGAAATATATGCGGCAGGGCTCATGTCGGGCACCTCACTGGACGGTCTGGATCTGGTGCTGGCCTCCTTCACCGGGGAAGATGATCACTGGCGGTTTTCCATCCTGAAAGCCGTAACGATACCTTATTCCGAATCCTGGAAGCATGATCTGACAGCCGCCCCGGCCATGACGGGAGAGCAACTGATAGCCCTGCATAAAGCATACGGCCGGTACCTGGGGATCCAGGTCCGTGATTTTCTGAAAGATGCAGGTATCCGTCCCGCCCTGGTGGCATCACACGGACATACCGTTTTTCACCAACCGGAGAAAGGGCTGGTATTCCAGTTGGGTGACGGAAATGTGATAGCTGCGGAAACCGGTTTGCCGGTGGTCTTTGACTTCAGGTCCCCGGATGTGGCCCTGGGCGGACAGGGTGCTCCCCTGGTACCCGCAGGCGACCGGCTGTTATTCACGGAATATGCCGCCTGCCTCAACCTGGGCGGCTTTGCCAATATCTCCTATGAGACAGCCCGGGGCCGGATCGCCTATGACCTGTGCCCGGCCAACCTGGCCTTATCCCACGTGATCAGTGTCACCGGCAGGGAATACGACAAAGATGGCGAAACAGGCCGAAAAGGCCGGGTAGACTCCCGCCTGCTGGAATGCCTCGACAACCTGGATTACTACCGTTTGTCACCACCCAAATCCCTGGGACGGGAATGGCTTGAGAAATTTTTCTTCCCCTGTTCCGACCGCTCAAGGGCCTCCGTGGAAGACAAATTACGAACGGTTTATGAACACATCGCCACACAAATACAACGGGGAATCACATTTAGGAAACCGGCCCGTATGCTTGTAACCGGCGGCGGAGCACACAATATTTTTCTTATCGAACTGTTAAAAAAGAAATGCCCGGTGGAAATCGTGGTACCGTCAGGCGAAATAACAGATTACAAAGAAGCGCTTATCTTTGCCTTTCTGGGAGTGCTGCGCATGAAAAACAGGGTGAACTGCCTGGCTTCCGTCACCGGCGCAAAAAAAGACAGCAGCTGCGGACTGGTCGTCAATATTTGAAACAACATAAAATTCTTTTCCATGAAAAACTTTATTGCATACAATCCGGTAAAATTACATTTCGGCAAAGGGGTAACCAATAACCTCGGTGCCGTTACAGCGGAATACGGAAAAAAAGTGTTGCTGGTAATTGGCCGGAACTCTGCCAAATCCCTCGGATATCATCAGCTTATCAGCAATGACCTGAAGAAGGCGGGTTTGGAGGTCATCGATTTTTCGGGTATACGCCCCAACCCCCTCGCATCGGATGTGGACAGAGCGGTGGCCCTGGCACGTGAGAAAGGAGTTGAGGTGATCGTGGCCCTCGGCGGGGGCAGCGTCATCGACTCGGCCAAGATCATGTCCGTATGTATCCCGGAAAACCTGAAAGCATGGGATGTGATGACCGGCAGAGCCCGCCCGGCGAAACATATTCCCGTAAACTGTGTACTCACCCTTTCGGCTACCGGTACGGAAATGAACAGCACCGCCGTGCTGCAGAATAATGAAGCCGGGGTTAAAAAAGGTTATTCCAATCCGATGATGTTTCCCAAACACTCTTTTCTGGATCCCTCTTTCACCATGTCTGTGTCGCGGGACTATACCGCTTACGGTATCACCGACATCATTGCCCACGCACTGGAGGTGTTTTTCGGCGACAGTGAGGTGTCCCTGACGGATCATTTTATTGCAGACATCATTAAAGATGCCATGCATTATGCTCCGCTGGTTCTGGAGAACCCGGGTAACTACGAATACCGGGCCAACATCATGTTGGCCGGCACCTTCGCACTCAACGGAGTCACCCTCTACGGCCGTACCACCGGCGACTGGGGTGTGCACGCCATCGGCCATGTGCTTTCCCTGTTGTACGATCTTCCGCACGGGGCCACCCTTTCCATCACTTATCCGGCATGGCTGAAATTCATGAAAAAGAGGATTCCCGAAAGAATATCCAAACTGGGGGAACTGTTGTTTGACACTTCCAGTCCCGATGTGACGATCGATAAACTCATCAGGTTTTTCGTTTTTATCAAAACTCCCGTATACCTGTCGGACATACATATCGACAATACAAAAAAAGCCGAAATTCTGAACCAGCTCATTAAAAACAGGGCTTCCGGCATGGTCCATTTTCTCAAAAAGGACGATCTGGAGCAGATTGTCAATTATATGATGTAAAGAATATCCGGGAGGAACGTGGTGTTCCTGTTTTCTTTATTATTTTTGTGGCTTCATGGACGAAAGGTATGCATGAGAGCCTCATTAGTTATACATAAAGTAAAGAGTATGAAAATTTTTTCCGGAAGTATTCTGATCCTTCTTTTTTCTTTTCTGCCGGGAGTGTGGCAGGGTAAAGCGTGCACCAATTTCCTCATCAGCCCCGGCGCCACAACGGACGGCTCGGCGATGATCACCTATGCTGCCGACAGTCATGTGCTGTATGGTGAGTTGTATTTCCGGCCGGCTGCGGATTATCCCGAAGGCACCATGCTGGATGTATATGAGTGGGATACTGGGAAATTCCTGGGCCGGATCAAACAGGCCCGGCATACCTACTCTGTTGTGGGAAATATGAATGAGCACCAGGTAGCCATCGGAGAGACCACTTTCGGGGGACGCCATGAACTGAGAGACACCACGGGCATCATCGACTATGGCAGTTTGATGTACATCACCCTGCAGCGGGCCCGGTCGGCGCGTGAGGCCATTAAGACTTTTGCCGAATTGGTGGACGAATACGGATATTACAGCAGCGGAGAGTCTTTTTCCATCTCCGACCCCCGTGAGGTTTGGATCCTGGAGATGATCGGCAAAGGGCCGGGCAACACCGGAGCCGTATGGGTGGCCCGCCGTGTGCCCGACGGGTACATCTGCGGCCATGCCAACCAGGCCCGTATCACTACATTTCCTCTGGAAAAAGAGAGTAAAACATCCATCTCTTCCAAACATTTGGATAAGATCTTTGACCCGGATATCACCACTGTATATGCGGAGGATGTGATCGAGGTAGCCAGAAAACACGATTATTTCAAGGGAAAAGACAAAGACTTCAGCTTTGCCGATGCATATGCTCCGCTGGACTTCGGGGCGGCACGGTTTTGCGAAGCCCGGGTCTGGTCCGGTTTCAACAAAGTCGCTGCGGGTATGGACAAATATCTCTCCTATGCCACGGGCGAAGACCTGACCAACCGGATGCCCCTGTGGGTGAAACCCGACAGGAAGCTGACGGTGAAGGATGTAATGGAAATGATGCGGGATCATTATGAAGGTACCCCCATGGATATGACCAAAGATATCGGCGCCGGCCCTTTTGCCTGCGGCTACCGCTGGAGGCCCCTTACCTGGAAAGTGGACGGCAAGACCTACTTTAACGAACGAGCCATCTCCACCCAGCAGACCGGCTTTTCTTTTGTTGCCCAGAGCCGCAGGCAATACCCCGATCCCATCGGCGGGATTTTATGGTTTGGCGTGGACGACACTTACTCGACCGTATATACCCCCATGTATTGCGGCATAGAAAAAGTTCCGTATGAGTATGCCGAAGGCACCGGCGGGATGATGGACTTCAATGGAGATGCGGCTTTCTGGGTGTTCAACCAGGTGTCCAATTTTGCCTATACCCGTTATAATCTGATCATTCCCGACATCCGGAAGGTACAACACGAGCTGGAGATGAAATATATCAACGAGGTGAAAGCCATTGATATGGCTGCTGCGGACATGTATGCCCGGGATCCGGCCATGGCCCGCAAATTCCTGACCGATTACTCCGTGCTGCAGGGCGGCAATACCGTAAAAGTATGGAAGAAACTCTATGCGTATCTCTTTACCAAATATATGGACGGGAATGTGAAGGAAAAAGCGGCCGTGCCCGAAGGGTACCGTTTCCACAATCCCAAACTGAGCCAGCCCGGTTACGGCGAAGAGTGGTACCGCCGGATCGTGGAAGATACGGGCACCAAATTTCTTTACAAGTCATCCGGTGAGGGACATTAATAAACCGGTTTCAGGCAGGCGGGCAGGCGTTGTCCCGGTACTGGTCCTCCTGCTGGTGGCGGCAGGTTGTCAGTATGCCCCCAAATGCCTTGAGCCCTATAATGTGCTCCTGCATGCCCGGTTTGTCACACAGGACGGCTCCCGCGAGAAAGACACTCTCCTGGTGAATGCCGATATTTACGGCATAGGTCGGGAGGACACCCTGCTCACCTCCGGGAAGGAGTCTTTCAGCAAAATAGACTTTCCCATGGATCCCAACCGGGACAGTTGCCGTTTTGCTTTCCGTTACAATGGCCTGACCGACACTCTTTTATTTTTATATGACCGGTCGGTGCGGCTTCTCTCCTATGAATGCGGGTTTATCATGGAGTACGGGAACCTGCAGGTGGAATACACCATGCATCAGATCGATTCTGTGGCCGTGACGGACTCACTGGTATCCAATACAGACGATGAGAATATTAAAATATATCTTTTCCGCCATTAGCCTGGTGCTGGTGTTGCCGGCTTTCTCACAGGAGGAGGAAGCGGCTGCGGACAGCATGCGGTACGGAGGGATCCGTTTCGGAATCGACCTGGTGCCGTTCATCGGCTATTTCCTTACGCCGCCGCAGAAAGGACTGGATTTTTCGGTGGATGCCGAATTCCGCGACGGATGGTTTGCCGTCGCAGAGGGGGGATATTTGAACTACGACAAAGCGGAAGTGGATTATTTTTATCACAATGAAGGGCGCTACCTGAAGGTTGGGGTCGATCATAATTTTATCGCCCGCAAGCCCGGCGAAAACGACATCATCTTCTGGGGGTTGCGGCTTGCCACAGGCGTCTTTACCAATTCGGCCGACCCGGTGGTCATCAGAAACGGCTACTGGGGAGATCACAACACATCCATGGGGCCCGTGACCAGGCGGCCTTTCTGGACAGAGATGACGGCAGGCATCCGGGTGGAGCTGTTTAAGAATTTTTTCATGGGATGGAATGTGCGGGGACGGTTCCTGCTACACTTCCGGGATAGCGATCTGCCTCCGTTTATTGTTCCCGGTTACGGTTATGCGGGAAAAAGCTTCTCAATCGGATTCAACTACACCCTCTCCTACCGGATCCCGTATAAGATCAGAGTGATTGAGAAGAAGAAAAAGGAAGAGTAGTTCCTATTCCAAACCGCAAGTAAGGTTTTTGGGTTTATACCAGCTTATTACCGTGTTCCAGGAGGTAAGCCTCCGCCTCTACGGACCAGAGGCCGTTGTGTTTTTGTGTGATGTCGGCCAGCCGGGCAAACAAAGGAACCGTTTTTCCCTTTTCTTCAAAGTCGTCTATGGCTGTCAGCGGCATGCTGAGATGGGTATAGATCAGTTTTTTCCCTCCGGGGATTTTGGGCAGGTTCAGCGTGGTTTCGATCACGGCATCCAGTCCGCCGATGTGGGTGACCAGTCCGGAAGGATCGAGGCCTTTTGAGAAGAGCTCCAGCGCTTCGATCATATCCTCGTTGTTGCCGCCGCTGGTGCCGGTGATATGTGTGGAGGCATAATGGACATTGTAGAAATTGAGAGGGGCTTTGAAGTCCGGATCGGTGGGGCCGGCAAAGAAATTGAGGCATCCGTCGCGGCGCAGGAGGCTGTCGCCCTGTTCGATGACCGCTGCCACGGGAGCAAAGACGAACACATCGTCATAACCCTCGCCGCCGGCCAGTTGTTTGAGATATTGCACGGGGTCGTTCACGGCAGCGGTGTTGACATAATGCAGTTCCACGCCATGGCCGGCGGCCGTCTCCGGGGAATAGAGGCGTGCTGCCCGCTGCAGCCGTTCATCGTCAATATCAGTGACGACCAGCAGGCGGGGTGTGCGGTCGGAAAAAACGGCATAGTTGATGGCTGCCAGCCCCATGGGGCCGGCGCCGGCGAGGATGGCCAGATTACCCCCTTTGGTGATGCCCATAAGATGTTCATAGCTGCCCGGCCGGGTGTGATAACTGGCATGAAAAGCCCCGATGACGCAGGACATGGGCTCGGCCAGCGAAGCAGGGAAAAAGCCCTCGCCCTCATAGGGCAGCAGACAATCCATCTCCATCACTTCGTTGGGGATCAGTATATGGGTGGCATCCCCCCCGATATACCGGTAGGAATATCCCGGGGCATCCAGACTGCCTTTGTAGTTGAGGGCCGGCTGGATGGAAAACTTCTGCCCGGGCCGGTAACGGCCCTGCCATTTTTTGCCCACTTCGAGGATCACCCCGCTGAACTCATGACCGATGATGGTGGGGTTGTCATGCACATCGTCGGGGATCCTTTTATGATCAGCCCCCTGTTTGGCGGCCTTGTATGAGGACATACAGATGCTGTCGGAGACCACCTCCGCCAGGATCTCATCTTCCTGCATCGGGGGCAGCTCAAACTCTTCAAGCCGGAGATCTTCCTTACCGTATATTCTTACTGCTTTTGTTTTCATTCCTTTATAACTTTTTGCCAATTTGTTTTACTGACCCCCACCCCATCCCTCCCCCTCGGCGAGGGGGAGGGAGAGAGGGAGGGGGTTATAACATATTTTATTATTCATTTCAGCATCACCTGTCCTCCCGTGACGGGCAGCGCCTGTCCGGTTTCATACTGCTGATAAATAAGATATTTCACCGCTTTATAAACATCTTCCACATAACATCCTCTTTTCATAGGTACCAGGTTTTCGTAATGACGACGCACGTCCTCCACGGTTTCGGCGCCGGCCACCTTACCGGTTCTCAGGTACTGCACAAACAACCCT
>CAZYPI010000149.1:0-7278 GCA_964649335.1 uncultured Rikenellaceae bacterium
GAATGTTGTTGTACTGATCACCGACGGCATAGAGGCCTGTGACGGCGATCCCTGTGAGGTCTCTTCCCGGCTCCAGAAAAAAGGGATCATCCTGAAACCGTTCGTCATCGGTATCGGTGAAGACCCCAACTTCCGGAAGACATACAACTGTGTGGGCCGCTACTATGATGCCACCGACGAGAAGCAGTTTCATGATGTGCTGAACATCGTGATCCGGGAGGCGCTCGACCGTACCACGGCACAGGTCAACCTGCTCGACGCTTACGGCAACCCCACCGAGACCAATGTGAACATGACCTTTTATGATATGGTGTCCGGAAAAGTGAAAGCCAACTACTACCATACTATCAACTTCCGCGGCAAACCGGACACCATCATGCTGGACCCGCTGGTCACCTACCGCCTGGTGGTACACACCCTCCCGCCTGTGGTGAAAGACAGCATCCGCGTCTTCCCGCACAAACATACCGTCATCGCCGTGGATGCCCCCCAGGGCTCCCTGCACCTTACGGCCAACAGCTCGAGATTGAAAGACCGGCAATTTATTGTCCGGAAACACGGAGGATGCGGGATCATCAATGTTCAGAAACTGAATGAGACGGAGAAGTACCTGACGGGAAAATATGATCTGGAAGTGCTGGTGTTGCCGCGTCTGAGCCTGACCGTTGACATCAAACAAAGCACCACCACCACCGTTAACATCCCGGAGCCGGGTCTTCTGAACGTGGTGTTCCCCAAATCCGGCTATGCCAGTCTCTATCAGATCAACGGAAATGAACAGGTCTGGGTGACAAACTTCAAAAAAGATGTTACCACACAGACCCTCTATCTGCTGCCGGGAGACTATATCCTGGTGTACAGGCCCGAATTCTCCAAAAGCATCCTTTATACCCGCACCAAAAAAGTTTATATCAAGTCGGGAAGTTCGCAAACCGTACGTTTTTACTAGAGGATTAAACCTTCTCCCCCGGCGTTTGTCTAATGAGAAAGCAAACAGACTTTTGAAAGAACTTTCCGATAAGGAACTGATATCCCGGTTTTCTGAAAAGGATGGCAGGGAAGCCGCCTTTGCAGCGATCATGGAGAAATACCAGGAGAGGCTCTACTGGCATGTGCGCCGTATTGTGATCTCCCATGATGACGCCGATGATGTGATCCAGAATACTTTCCTGAAGGTGTGGAAAAACCTGGAGAATTTTCGCAGAGACTCCGGCCTGTTCACCTGGCTGTTCAGGATCGCCACCAACGAAGCCCTGACCCTCCTGAAAAAGCAAAAACGCAATAACCTGCTTCCATGGAGCGATTATGAAAAATACCTGGAAGAGAACCTGGAGAGTGATACATATTTTTCGGGGGATGTCCTGGCCCGGAAACTGCAAAAAGCCCTGATCCGCCTGCCGGAAAAACAACGACTGGTGTTCAATATGAAATATTTTGAAGAGATGAAATATGAAGAGATGGCGGCGATCCTGAATACTTCGGTGGGGGCGCTGAAAGCATCCTACCATCACGCTGTGAAAAAACTGGAAAAATACCTGCTGGAAGATTAAACCTTTTATTTGTTTGCGAGTCAAAGGTATGAGGATAAAAAAATGGGGAAAAACAACAACATAGAAAAACTCATGAGGGAAGCCGGTGAACGGAAGCATTTCAGTGTCCCGGAAGGATATTTCGGGCAGCTTCCGGGCCGTGTGCTGAGGCGTGCCCGGCAAACGGAGCCGGAACGTATGAAAAAACCGGTGGTCGTTTCCCTGAGTAAAGTTATGGCCGTAGCCGCCGCGGTTGTTTTTGCCGTTTTCGGATATTTCTACGTACACTCATTGCGTTCTGCGGAAAATCCCTCTGCCGGCAGCACCGACAGGGTGATGTCGGAGGTGTTGCCGGCAGATATCAGCGAGAATGTGCTTTATAACTTTATCGAAGAAGAAGGGATCTCTGCGGAGATCTCCCTGACGAATGATGAGAATAGTGAGGCGATCATCGATTATCTTGTGGGGGAGGGTGTGGATGAGTCTCTGCTGGCCCAACAGTTGTAAAGATCAGAAAATTAAGAAAATGAAATATTTATGATTGATATAAACACACAAGAGAATGATTATTAAAACAAAAAAATATTTTATGGTATGACCCCCACCCTGCGTTATTCATGAGATAATAAGATGCGGGAAAAATATCCCTCCCCCTCGTCGAGGGGGAGGGAGAAAGGGAGGGGGTTAATCAAAAGAATAAGAAATAAATTGTCAAGTAAATACAAAATTATAAACAGATGAAAAGCTTACGTATTATCATTGCCTGTTTGTTTTTCGCAGCCCTGACATCCGGGGTGACGACAGCCCAGAAACCTTCCCGTATGGAGCAGCTCAACGCCCAGCGGGTGGCTTTTATCACGGAGAAACTGCAGCTCACCCCGGAGGAAGCTCAGGTGTTCTGGCCGGTGTACAACGAATACCGCAACAAGAAAAATGCGCTGGAGCAGGAAAAGATCAAGCTGCTCCGGGACTATGCCGCACACCGGGAGACTCTTACCGACCAAGAGACAGAAGATATCGCCGATAAGTATGTCCGGATCGGTAAAAAAGAAGCCGACCTGATGATACAGTATCATGAAAAGATCAAGAAGGTGCTGCCGATAAAGAAGGTGATGATGCTCTACCGCGTGGAAAGGCAGTTTCAGGCCTTCCTGCTGAAACAGTTGCGTGACCAGCGGGCAAAGAACAACCGCCCGCGTAATTTCTGAGAGCAGCGCCCGGGGGAACAAGGGCAAGGGCAGGGCCGCTATCCCAGCGGTCCTGTCACTTTTTCCACCTCCCGGAGTATCTCACATGACTTCACCAGTTCTTTCATGCGGGTGTGGTCGGCATACAGCGGGCGGTCCACATCCAGGAAGTCCACATGCTTACGGATCACCTCTCTGGCTCTTTGCACTCCTCTGCCGAATTTGTAATTCCGGAAATCCAGGGCCTGGGCGGCAGCCATAAACTCGATGCCCAGCACGCCATAGGCGTTGTCCAGTATCTGAAAGTTTTTCAGGGCCGTGTTCATGCCCATGGATACGAAGTCTTCCTGGTCGGCGGCGGCGGGGATCGACTGTACACTGGCCGGGGCCGAGAGGATACGTTGTTCCACGATCTGCATGTCGGCGGTATACTGGCTGAGCATCAATCCCGAGAACATGCCGGCGCCTTTGGTGAGGAAAGGCGGCAGCCCCTGGCTGAGGGCGGGGTTGTTCAGGCGGTTCATACGTCTTTCCGAGAGGACGCAGATCATGGTGATGGCCGCGCCGGCCATGTCCATAGGCAGTGAAACGGGTGTGCCCTGGAAATTGGCGCCCGAGAGCTGCAGGTTCTCCTCGGGGAAGAACACCGGGTTGTCGCCCACGCCGTTGAGCTCGATCTCCACCTGCGAGCGGGCATAGGCCAGCGCATCGTGGGCCGTGCCGATCACCTGGGGTGTGGAACGCATGGAGTAGGCGTCCTGCACTTTGGTCTTCATTCTGCCGGTGGCCAGATCGCCCTCTGCGATCAGCTTCTGGATGGCTTTGGCGCTGCGTATGGCTCCCCTGAAACCACGGGCTTCGTGCAGCTTGGGGGTGTATGGTTTCATATTGGCCATGAGTGCCTCCAGCGACATGGCTGCCGCGATCTCGGCCTGTTTGAGCCAGTTGCCGGCATCATACAGAAACAGGGCACTCATGCCGGTGAGGAAGTTGGAGCCGTTGATGGTGGCCAGGCCGTCACGAGCTTTCAGCCCCGGAACGGATATGCCGGCTTTCTCCATTGCTTCGCGGCCGTGCATCCGTTTCCCCTGATACCAGGCCTCGCCTTCGCCCAGCAGCAGCAGGGCGATCTGCGCCATCGGCGCCAGATCGCCGGAAGCACCGACAGAGCCTTTGCGGCATACATACGGCGTGACCCCCTTGTTGAGCATCTCCACCAGCGTCTGTGTGATTTCGGGACGACAGCCCGAGTTGCCGTGGGCATGCACGTTGATACGCCCCAGCATGGCGGCACGCACATGATCCTCCGGCGCCGGATCGCCGATGCCCGCCGCATGGTTGTATATAAGATACTTCTGAAAATCCCGGATCTGATCGTCATTCAGGATCACCTCCGAAAACTCCCCGATGCCCGTATTCACACCGTACATGATCTCATGGGCGTCGATCTTGCGCTCCAGCATCTCCCGGCATACGCGGATGCGTTGCAATGCCTCCGGATGCAACTCTACCGGTTCGTGGTGCCTGGCCACCCGTACCACATCGTCGATGGTCAGGCCGCTGCCTGTGATTGTTATCATCTCTCTCCTACGTTTTAGGTTATAACCTGAGAGACCAAAGGTATAAAATTTTGCAGGCAGGAATTATGATAAAAATAATGCTTGTAAACATAAACCCCCAGCACCCAGTACCCGGCACCCGGCACTCCACCTCCGCTACCCTTCGATACAATCCCGCTGCGCGGGATCACTCGGGGAACAGCTACGTTCTTTTCTTTTTTTTCATCAGCAGGGCTGAGATAATATACAGCATGATCATCACGGTCATGAAGTCGCTGACCCTGCCAATATAATCGCCGTGTTGGGAATAAAAGGTCATTTTGTCGTTGGCGCGGATGGTTCCGCGTATCACGGCGGGCATCCACCAGCCGGTGATCTGCGAGGCTTCGCCCCGCTGGTTGATGAAGCAGGAGAGGCCCGTGTTGGCCGAGCGGGCGATGCTGCGGCGGTTTTCGATGGCCCGCAGGCGGGCAAAGTTCATGTGTTGTTTGTAGCCGGGCGTATTACCCCACCAGCCGTCATTGGTGATGATAAACAGCAGGTTGGCACCGTTACGCACGTAACGGGTTATGTAATCGCCGAAGATGGATTCATAGCAAATGGCCACCCCCACGCGCAAGGAGCTGTCGGACGAGACCAGCGGGGTGCGTTCGACCTGGGTGCCGAAGCTGCCGGTAGTACCGCCCAGCCTGATAAGTACCCCTCCCAGCACCTTGTTGAAAAAGGCAGGATAGGGCATCGTCTCGACCCCTACTACCAGCTTCGACTTGTGATAAGTCTGGATGACACCGGAAGAGTCTATCTGCAGGGCGGCATTAAAAATATCGTAATATCCGTTGAACCGGTGTGACCTGCTGGCGGTGGGTGTCGGGGGCGTGAGGGTGAGGTATGCCTTCCAGGTGGTGGCGCCGGTGATGATCTTAAGACGGGGATGCCGCCGTACCAGCGCTGTAAAACGCCGTATGCTGCGGCTTTTCATCAGACTGTCCTCCCACAGGTTGTTGTTGATGGCGGTTTCCGGAAGAACCAGATAATCCGTGGCGGGGGTGACCAGCGAATCGGCCAGGTGCAGCATGATGCTTACCTGCTCGTATTCGGAAAGGCCGGAGAACTTGTCGTTGTACGGGTCAATGTTGGGTTGCACCACCACCACCTCTACCGGCCGTCCCGTATCTTTGTAAGTATAAAACCTGATCAGGGAATAAGTGATGGGAACAACAAGGATCAGTATAAGCACAACCAGTTCAAAGGTTTTCTCACGCAGGGACCCGGTGCGCAGGTAGTGCCGGAAAATGAGAAATATCAGCAGGTTGACGAACAGCACCCAGAGGGTGCCTCCCAGGGCCCCGGTGTATTCGTACCACTGGATCAGTTGAACGTCTTTGGCGAAGCCGTTGCCAAGCAGCAGCCAGGGGAAGTCCACCTGGAAGTTCAGATAGAAATGTTCGTAAGCAACCCAGATCATCAGAAAGGCGAAATGTCCGAACCTTTCTCCCAGCACGCGATGGGCCAGGTGGATGAGCCAGAAAGTCAGGGCCATGAAAAAACTGTTGATGATCAGGGCGGCAATGGCGCCCGCCAGGGTGGCGTTCTTGATCCAGTAAATGGTCAGCAGGTTCCAGATAAGAAAGGTCAGCCACCCCAGCAGAAAAACCCTGCCGGAGCGGTATTTCTCCTTGTGGCGGGTCAGATGATCCTCGACGAACAGGAGGGGTATCCAGGCGATGAACAGGACAATGCCGGAAAAATTGCGGTAAAAAGGCAACGACAGCAAAACAGCCGTGAGAACGATAAATAAAAAGATATGCCGGTTTTTCATGGGTTTGCGGTTTTATACTTTCACCAGCTTTTGTTTGTTGACCAGATATACGCCGATAAAAATAACAAATATCCAGAGAACCTGGTCGAGGGTGATCTTCTCGCCGTCGGCCACACCCCAGAAGATGGCGAAGACCGGAATGATATAGGTGACAGAAGCGGCGAAAATGGCTGTGGTGTATTTGATGAGTATGTTGAACAGCACCACGGCCAGCACCGAGCTGAACAGGGCCAGCAGTACGATATATCCGAAACTCCCGGCCACTTCCTTGTGGTGCAGGATGGGAGGCAGGCCGTAAAAGGCAAGAACCAGCCCGGCGGCGGGGCCGATGAAGAAAAAGGCCAGGGAGGCAATGGACACCCCGTCCAGCTCCGCGAGTTTATATTTGATAAGGTTTACGCTGACCCCGTAAAAAACGGTAGCCAGGACGACGAAGATGCCGTACAGGTTGCTCTGGTGGAGCAGGTCCATATTGTTGTCGTAGATCAGCCCTACGGCGCCGGCCAGTCCCAGCAGGATGCCCAGGATGTTGATCATCAGTACGTGGCTCCGGAAGAAGAGCATGCCGATGATCAGGGCGAAAAGGGGTACGAGCGAATTGAGGATGCCGGCGATGGAGCTGTCGATATGTGTCTGTGCCAGCGTAAACAGATAGGCCGGAAGGAAATTGCCGATGAAGCCTACCGCCAGCAGGGGGAGCAGTTGTCCTTTGCCGAGGCGGCGCAGGCGGCGGACGGCCAAAGGCAGAAAAACGATCCAGGAGATGAATATGCGGAGCGAGGCCACCTGGATGTCATCGAAGGATCGCAATCCCTTTTTCATCAGAATAAAGGAAGTGCCCCAGATCATCGAGATCAGCAGCAGCATGATCCATTGCCAGAATTTTTTACGCAGATCCATCCGGAAAATTTTCCCGTAAAGATAATGAATGTTTCAGGCTCTCCACCCAAAACCGATAAAAGGGGGACAACCTGTCAGCGTGCCGGCGAAGCCGGTTCCTGACAGCGTTACGCGGGGGAGGGATTGGAGGATTGGCTGATTGGTTGATTGATTGATTGAGTAGAGGGCAAAGAGCAGTGGGCATAGGGCAGAGAGCAAAAGGAAGGAATGGGAACACGGATGCCCTTGCGCTTCGCGACGGGCATACACGGATAAAACGGATTTGCACGGATTTTAATCTGTGT
>CAZYPI010000150.1:0-7220 GCA_964649335.1 uncultured Rikenellaceae bacterium
TGCGGTACCGTTAACGACCTGTCCGTCTCGGGTGCCGTACCGGTGGCCCTCAGTGCCTCTTTTATTCTGGAGGAAGGGCTTCCGTTGGAAACGCTGGAGCGCATTGTTCGTTCCATGGCTGCTGCCGCCCAGGAGGCGGGGGTGCCTGTGGTCACCGGCGATACCAAGGTGGTCGAACACGGGAAATGTGACGGGGTGTTCATCAACACTGCCGGCGTGGGGTGGCTGCAGCCTGGGTACCGCGAGATCAGTTACGGCCACGGGATAAAGGCCGGAGACAGGATCATCGTGAACGGTACCCTGGGAGACCATGGCGTCGCCATACTGGCAGCCCGCGAGTCATTGGAGATATCCCGCGATATCCGGACCGACAGCGCTCCGCTGAACGGACTGATACGGGCCGTGCTGGATCACGGGGTGAAGGTTCGTTTTATGCGGGATCCTACACGGGGCGGACTGGCTACGGTGTTGTGCGAAACGGCGGAAAAAAATAAGCTGGGAATAGAGATCGTGGAGAGGGACATTCCTGTCAGGGAGACAGTGAAAAATATCTGCGAAGTGTTTGGCTATGATCCCCTCTATCTGGCCAACGAAGGAAAGGTGGTCATGGTGGTCCCGGAAGAGGAGGCGGAGAAAACGCTCGGTATCATCCGTTTACATCACTATGGACGCGAAGCCCGTATCATTGGCACCATATCACATAAACACCCGGGAAAGGTGGTGATGCAAACAGAGATCGGAGGAAGCCGCATCGTGGATATGCTTGCCGGAGAGCAACTGCCCCGTATATGCTGATTACAAAACCGGGATCAGAAATTGCCGTACTCGTTGTACAGACGGGTCAAGGCCTCCGAGATATTCTCAAAGGTGAGGAAATGTTTCTTGCATCCTACCCGTGAACAGATGTACACACGTCCGCCCTTTTGCAGGGCCAGCGGGATCATCGGCGCTTTACACTCGCTGCAGAATTTGCTCTTGCTGATCAACTCCGTATGACAATGCGGACAGTACAGATGCACGATCTCACCTTCCTTCAGGTCTATAGTGCTCTCATGGGTGTAACACCCGTAGTAGGCACACAGACGGATCTTGCCTTTTTCCCCTCCCGACTCAATATCCAGCAGGATGCTCGGCTTTTCATGGATCCGGTGGTACGGGTCCATCAGGGATTTCTTACAGGCGGGACATTTGACATTCAAAGCAACTTTTTCCATATCTTTAGGTTTTATTTTTTCAGTTAAAAAAGGATGATAAAAATCTTTTCCATAATAATAAAAATAATGTTATTTTCCAAACATAATCAATAAAAAAATAAATATTATTTTATGCATGAATTATCCATAGCCATGAGCATAGTGGAGCTGGCGGAGGAATATGCCGGAAAGGAAGGTGCCGGAAAGGTGACGGAGCTGGAAATAGAGGTGGGCGATTTTTCCGGGGTGGTGATCGAAGCCCTGGATTTTGCTATGGAAGAAGCAATCAGGGGCACCCGTTGTGAGGGGGCTCTGTGGAAGATCATCCGGATTCATCCCCTGGCACGATGCCGCTCGTGCGGCCATGAATATCAACCCGGAAGTCTCTACCAGTCCTGTCCCGCCTGCGGTGAGTATGGTGCGGATATTGTGCAGGGAAAAGAATTGAGATTGAAATCGATCCTGGTGGAATGATAAGTGAAAAATGTAACGTGAAATGACAAACATCATAGGCATGGACAAAAAGACGCCGTATTTTTACAAAACAAAATTATAGCAATGTTTACCGAAAAAAAGGGAGGTTATTATGTGTGATACATGTGGTTGCGGCGAAGGCGGTGATGCCGTAATATTGAGAAAACCCGGCGAAAAAGGGGAACATATCCACCTGGAGGGGGAACACGTTCACCATCATAATCATGAAGAACATCATCATGATCATAACCATGACCATGTACATTCACATGTGCAGGAAAACCATGGCAGGGAGATCATCGTAGAACAGAGTATCCTTTCGAAAAATGACCTGTTGGCGGAACGGAACCGGGGTTTTTTCGAGGCAAAAAAAATAACGGCCTTTAATCTGGTCAGTTCACCCGGCTCCGGTAAAACCAGCCTGCTGGTGAAGACCATCACCGCAATGAAAGGGAAGAGAGATTTTTATGTGATAGAAGGTGATCAGCAGACCATGCATGATGCGGACCGGATCCATGCCACCGGCGTGCCGGTGATTCAGATCAATACCGGCAATGGCTGTCATCTGGATGCCAGAATGGTTCATGAAGCGGTGAAGGAACTCGGGCCGGCAGAAGGGGCCGTGCTGATGATTGAAAATGTGGGGAACCTGGTTTGTCCTTCCCTGTTTGATCTCGGGGAGAAAAGACGGGTGGTGGTAATGAGCGTGCCCGAAGGAGATGATAAACCGGCCAAATATCCCACCATGTTCCAGTCGTCCGGCCTCTGTGTTATCAACAAGACGGATTTGTTATCCTATGTGGATTTTGATATGGAGAAAGTGAAAGATTATGCCCGGCGCGTAAATCCCGAAATAGAATTCATCGAGTTATCTGTCAAAACAGGAGAGGGTCTGGAACAATGGTATGCCTGGATAGAAAAAAACAGTGAAGATCTACTTTGATCCTTCAGCTGTTTCGTTTTCAGTAACATAAACCAGTGCTTCCAGCTCTCCGCAAATGCTGATGTTCTGTACCACTACGTCAGGAGGTGTCTTGAGCATGACCGGGGCAAAATTCAGGATCCCTTTGATACCGGCCTCCACCAGGGTGTTGCATACTTTCTGTGCCGCTGCCTCGGGAACGGCGATAATCCCTATGCGCGCCCCTTCACTTTTAACCACTTCCGGAATCTTATCCGTGTGAAAGGTAGGTACGCGGCAGTTTTTTTTCAGTTTGGTCGGATCAATGTCAAAGGCAGCTACAATCTGCATATTCCGGTGGGCGAAACCTTTGTATTTGATCAGCGATTTGCCGATATTTCCCAGACCCGCCAGGATGATCTTGTAGATATTTTCCTTATGCAACAATTCGTTGATCTTGTCCAGAATATCCTGAATGAGATACCCCGCTTTTTTGTTACCCCGTAAACGGAACTGTGAAAAATCCTTCCTGACCTGTTCCGGGCTTACGCCGATTTCCTGTGCCAGCGTGTAGGAATAAATCTTCTCAAATCCCAGATTCTGGAATTTCAGCAAACACATCCTGTACTGTATGATCCTCTGAATGTTTTTCTTGATCATATTTTATGTTTGAATATGAGTTCTGTATTCTTTACAAAAATAATCTTTTTGTTTATAAATTAACAAATTAATTTTATTTATTTTCGTACAAAATATTGCAGAATGGAAAAACTACCTGCCAAAACGGTCGAGCGTCTGAGTGAATACCGCCGGACATTGATAAACTGTAAGAATAATGGTAAAGAGTATATTTATTCACATGAGCTCGCACAACTGCACCATAAGACAGCGGTGCAGGTGCGGCGGGATATTATGCTGATGGGTTTTTCGGGCATCCAGCGGAAGGGCTATAAAGTCAGCGAGATGATTGATGCCATCAGCCGTATTCTTGATTGTGAGAACGGCCAGAATGTTGCGATTGTGGGGGTGGGACACCTCGGTACCGCCATCCTGCAGTATTTCAGGGGAAAACGTCCGAAACTCAACATAGTGGCTTTGTTTGATGTGGATAAAGAAAAAACAGGCCGGGAGATCAATGGCGTTCCCTGCCATCATGTGGATGAACTGCCGGAAGTGGTGGATCGTATGCATATTGACCTCGGGATCATTACCGTGCCTCCCGAGTTTGCCAGAGAAACAGCCGAGGCCCTCATTAATGCCGGTGTCAGGGGGCTGCTGAATCTTACCACTATCCCCCTGCGGGTGCCGGAAGACGTTTTCCTGGAGGAGTATGATATGATCACTTCCCTGGAAAAAGTAGCTTATTTTGCACGTAGTTAAATACTGTTTTCTGTCATTTGTCAAAATCCCATGAATATGGGATGCCCTCCCTGCTGTTTTTTGATAAGAAAGCCTTATCTTTATCTTCGTAAATAACTAAAAATCTTAATTATGAAAAAAGTTGCAAGAACAGGATTCGTTATTTTATCGGGGTTGTTTTTTATCTCGTTTTTTACCTCCTGTGAAAAAATAAAATCCCTGGCGGATGTGAAATTCGATACCGAACTGGGAGGAGATATTCATGTTATGATTAGCAAGGATATGCAAAAGTCGGCTACGGTCGATACCTATCCTTTTTCCGAGTCGGTGAAGGTGGATCTGCGGGATAATGAAGACATAGACAAGTATTTTGACAAGCTGAAGAATTTTGATGTACAGTCCGTTACCCTGACGGTAAAAGGGGTGACCGGAGGTCCGGTTACTCTTCTCAACGGAAGCCTGACTATTGGTGCAGCTTCTTCCTCCGCTCTGTGGCTGGTTAAAAATGTTGCCCTGGAGTCTGGCAATACGATTACGCTGGATAACAATACCGGTCAATGGGATATTGTGAACGAAATCCTGGACAGCAAAAAAAATTTTACGATCGCTGTTGAGGGTACTACGGATAAAGATAATGTCTCTTTCACCCTGTATGTAGGTATAAAAGTTTCAGTCACCGCTAACCCCTTATAAGTCTCCCGGGAGAAGTGTCTTTCCCGGTAGTTGTCCCACCCGGATGCGAAGGCCGTCAGTACCGACGGCCTTTTTGCATCAAAAAATGTACCGTAAATACCCCGATGCGGACATTGCCCTGAATCCGGTGCCGGTAATAGAAAATTCCCGTTCAACGGATTCGGGGTAAATTTTTTCATGTATATTTGGTAACAAAATCAAAACCGACAGGCAATGGGAGAGAAAATGTTTTTGCTCGGGGATGAGGCGGTGGCCCAGGGCGCCATCGATGCAGGCATCTCTGGTTGTTATGCTTATCCGGGAACCCCTTCCACGGAGATCATGGAATATGTCCGAAGCAGCAAAACAGCCCGGGAAAAAGGGATCGTAAGAGAGTGGTCGGCCAATGAAAAAACGGCCATGGAAGCAGCACTCGGGATGTCTTATGCCGGAAAACGGGCGGTGGTATGTATGAAACATGTGGGTTTGAATGTGGCTGCCGATCCGTTTATCAATGCGGCCATTACCGGTGTGAACGGCGGACTGCTGGTGGTGGTGGCCGACGATCCTTCCATGCACTCTTCACAGAATGAGCAGGACTCCAGGTTCTACGGTAACTTTGCCCGCATACCCGTGCTGGAACCCTCCAACCAGCAGGAAGCCTATGATATGGTCAGGAAAGGTTTCGTTCTGTCGGAAAAATACGAAGTGCCCGTCTTGATCAGGCTGGTGACCAGACTGTCCCATTCGCGTGCAGCCGTAGAGCCGGAGAAACCCGTTGCAGAAAAAGAACTGACCCTCCCGCACGACCTGAAACAGTTCATCCTGTTACCCTCCCTTGCCAAAAGCCGTTACCGTAAACTGTTGTCTCTGCAGGATTTGTTTGAGGAGGAGGCGGCACAATCCCCTTACAACGATCTGGTACTGTCCGCCGGGGCGAAGAAAGGAGTGATCGCCTGCGGACTGGCTTATAATTATCTGCTGGAAAACTTTCCGGACGGTGATTTCCCTTTTCATCTCCTGAAACTTTCTCATTACCCGGTGCCCGAAAGACTGATACGGGAGATCTATGACCGTTCGGAAGAGCTGGTCGTGCTGGAAGAAGGATATCCTTTGCTGGAAGAGATGCTGACGGGTATGCCTGCACGCAACAAACCCGTCCATGGCCGCCTGGACGGATCCCTGCCGCGCGACGGGGAGCTGAATCCTTACCTGGCAGGGAAAGCGCTGGGTCTATCCCTGGAGAAACCTCGCGATATCCCCGGCGTGACGGTGCCCCGGCCTCCTACTTTCTGCCCCGGATGCGGACATATCGACGTGTATAAAGCCTTAAATGTGGCAATGGAAAAGTATGGCCCAGGGAGGGTCTTCTCCGATATCGGCTGTTATACCCTGGGCGCTCTGCCCCCGTACAATGCCATCAATTCATGTGTCGACATGGGCGCCAGTATCACCATGGCCGTGGGCGCCGCCGATGCCGGACTGGTGCCGTCTGTGGCTGTGATCGGTGATTCGACATTTACCCACTCCGGAATCACCGGCCTGCTCGATGCCGTGAACAAAAAATCGCACGTGACAGTTATTATCTCTGATAATGATGCTACCGCCATGACGGGAGGTCAGATCCCTGCCGGACTGGGAAGGATCGAAAAAATATGCCTGGGCATCGGGGTGGAAGAAGAGCATCTCCGCACCATCATACCCCTGAAAAAACACCATGATGAGAACGTGCAGGTGATGAAGAAAGAACTGGAATATGAAGGCGTGTCCGTGATTGTGGCCCGCCGCGATTGTATCCGGGTGGCGGCGGCGAGGAGGAAAAAGCAATGAAATGAAATCTCCATGGGGGGATTGCTTCATCCTCGCAAACTCGGATTCGCAATGATCGTCTTTCACATAATTTACAAGGTAGACAAACCACAACTACAAACTACAAACCATGAAAACAAACATTGTCCTGGCCGGTGTGGGAGGGCAGGGGATCCTCTCGATAGCTGCGGCGATCGGACTGGCAGCCGTAGAAGAAAATCTCTTCATCAAACAGTCGGAGATACATGGCATGAGCCAGAAAGGCGGGGAAGTGTATTCCCACCTGCGTTTGTCGGACCAACCCGTACATTCGGATATGATCCCCCTGGGGCAGGGCGACCTGATCCTCTCGGTTGAACCCCTCGAGTCGTTGCGGTACCTGCCTTTCCTGAAAGAGGACGGGTGGCTGGTGACCAACAGCAGCCCTTATGTGAACATATCCAACTACCCGGACAGGGAGAAGCTGCTTGGAGAAATTGAAAAAATCCCACACCATCTGCTGGTGGATGCAGACAGGATCGCCCGCGATACGGCGACACTGAAAGCCGCCAACATGGTCATGCTGGGAGCCGCAGCACCCTTCATTCAGGTGTCGGATAAAAACCTGGAGAAAGCGATACGGTTGCTTTTTGCCCGGAAAGGAGAAAAAGTGGTGGAGCAAAATATCCGGGCCTTCCGGGCCGGCCGGGAGATAGCAGAAAGAGAGATGAGCAAGGAGCAATAAAAAATAAGGAACTATTTAGCAGGGTTTTGAATAAAAAAACATTCTTATGACAAATCTATTTGTTAATAAAGTTCTTTCGGTATCCCTC
>CAZYPI010000151.1:0-1318 GCA_964649335.1 uncultured Rikenellaceae bacterium
GTTACACCTGCATGAGGATGATAAATATAACGGTTTGAGCGGGGAGATCAGGATCACTTCCCCGGCCGGGAAAGTGTTCGACGTGGTGGTCCAAAGGAGCAATTACGCTGTGGATCATAGTGTTATCCTTTGGTTCAGGGATGTTACCGAAGAGAAAATAAAGGAAAAGGATATTCTGGAACGGGAGCTTAAATTCCGTACTATTTTGGAATATTCGCCGGTGCCGTTATACAGCCAGGATTTTTCGCAGGTAAAAAACAGGCTCAAGCAGCTTTATAAATCGGGGATTCGTGATTTCAGGACGTATCTGGAAAGGTCGCGTGAGGAAGTGACGGAGATGATGAGATCAATTGTCACCATTGATTGCAATCAGGAAGCGTTGAGGTTTTTTGAGATCAGTGACAAGCGGGAGTTGCAGGAAATTCTTCCTTACAAGGTGCATGAAGAGCTGATCCATACGTTTATTGATCTGGTGGTGAGTTTTTGGGAGGGAGAGAATGTTTTTGAAAGAGGGTCGGTATCCGTTGCCAAATCAGGGAGGGAGATCAACGGAATCATTAAGTGGGTACTGGTTCCCGGTCATGAGATCCGTTGGGATATGGTGCTGGTGGCCATAACGGATATAAGCGAGCGCCTCAAATATGAAAAACAGCTTAAAGTATTGTCCAGTGCGATCGATCATTCTCCTGTGTCGGTGGTAATCACAGATCCGAAAGGGGTTATCACGTATGTAAACCCGCGTTTTACAGAGGTTACGGGTTATTCGGCAGAAGAAGCTATCGGACAAAACCCGCGCATCCTGAAATCCGGGAATATGCCGGATTCCGTTTACCGGGAGTTATGGGATACAATCAGCCGGGGAAAAGAGTGGCGGGGGGAATTTGAGAACAAGAAAAAGAACGGGGAATTGTACTGGGAGCTGGCCTCCATAACAGGGATAAAAAACGAGAAAGGGGAGATTGCTTATTATGTTGCCATCAAGGAGGATATCACCGAACGGAAAAAAACCGAGATGGAACTTATTAAAGCCAAGGAAAAGGCGGAGGAATCGGACCGTCTGAAAACGGCCTTTCTGGCCAACATGTCCCATGAGATACGTACTCCGTTGAATGCCATCATTGGTTTCTCCGACATTTTGCGGTCGGGCACGTTGGATCCCAAACAGCGGGAGGAATATTTTTCCGTGATCGAGTCCAGCAGCCAGACCCTGCTGAAGCTGATCGACGACATCATTGATGTGGCCAAAATCGAGGCCGGTAATATTCGTGTTATCCCCCAAAAGTTTGATCTGAATGAGCTCATGAATGAACTCTATACC
>CAZYPI010000151.1:1418-7185 GCA_964649335.1 uncultured Rikenellaceae bacterium
TGATCTTCAACCGTTTCAGGCAGGTTGATGATTCTTACACCCGTGAATTCGGGGGGACGGGCCTGGGCTTGTGGATCTCGAAAAGCCTGGTCGGGCTGATGGGCGGGGATATCCGGGTGGTGTCCAAAGAAGGGAACGGAGCAGTATTCTATTTCACTCTTCCATTGGGTAAAGAAACCGTGATCCCGGAAATTCCACGCAGGGAGGCAGAGGCCGGGAAGGAGGAAGAAACCGGCAGGGACTGGAGTGATAAAAAGATCCTGATTGCTGAAGACAATGAGTCCAACTTCGAGTTTCTGCGGGCGGTTTTATCGGTAAGAAAAGCCGGGGTGCTGAGAGCGGTAAATGGCCTGGAGGTTCTGAATGTTCTCAGGGATCATGAAGATGTGGATATTGTCCTGATGGATATTCAGATGCCGGAGCTGAACGGTTATGAGGCCACACGGCTCATCAAGGAGATGTATCCCGGCATCCCGGTCATTGCGCAAACGGCTTTTGCCATGTCCGAAGACCGGAAGAAAGCCCTGGATGCCGGTTGTGATGCCTATCTGGCCAAACCCATTCAGCCCCGGAAGTTATTAACACTGATGGAGAAGCTGATGGATGATTCCGGCCCGTGAATGTGCGGAAGAGTCCCGGGGAAGCAGGGAGGATAAAAAATACAGATGAAGCAAAAAAGAATAATCTTATTTTAATGATATTGATAGCCGACAGCGGATCGACCAAAACAGAGTGGGCACTGGCCCGGGCACCCGGGGATATTGTTTTTTTCAGAACGGAGGGTTTTAATCCTTATTTTGACCGTCAGGTACGCTGGCGCAAGGAGGTGGAAGAGGTTCTTTCCGGCCAACGGGTGAGGGAGCAGATCGTTTCTGTTTATTATTATGGGGCAGGGTGTGATCTGGAGCATCATAAGATGCTGATCAGGAAGGTATTGAAAGAAATAGTGCCTGTTGCAGGGGTGGAGGTGGAGGATGATATGACCGGAGCGGCCAGGGCGCTGTTCGGGCGGGAGAGAGGGGTTGCTGTGATCCTGGGTACGGGAGCAAATGCCGGACTGTGGGAGGGAAAAGGTTTTATCAGCAGAAGTCGTCCGCTGGGATATTTACTGGGAGACCATGGCAGCGGTGCCGTGCTGGGGTTGCGTTTGATCAGGGCATGGCTGGACCAGGAACTGTCACCCACAGTGAGCAAGGCCTTTGCCGCAGAATACGAGATTAAGACGGAGGATCTGAAAGAGAATATTTATCTGCAAGGGAGGCCGAATCATTATCTGGCCGGTTTTGCTCCTTTTTTATTGAAGTATCAGTTGGACAAAACGATACGCAATATCCTTGAGGACGAATTCGGTAAGCTTTTTGACCTGCAGCTAAAGCCATTATTGGCAGATCCTGAAGAAATGGTTAGATTTACCGGATCGGTAGCTTATTATTTTCAGGAGCATTTGCGTGCAGCCGGGCAGAAAAAGGGGGTAAAGATCGACAGGATCGTTCAATATCCGTTAAAAGATCTGGCGGAGTATCATCTGAGAAATAAATCATAAAGGATTTTCAGCGCGGGGGTTACAGACCGGAAAAGAGAGAAAAAAGAATCAGGCTTACTAACTATAAAACCAGGTATTATGAATAAAAGGGAGATCAAGGATTTTATCAGAACCATAGAGCTTTTCAGGGGATTGAGTGATGAAGAGCTCGATATTATCTGTGAAGAGGTTAAATCGCAGCAATACAGGGAGGGGGAATTTCTTTTCCGGGAGAATGATCCGCGTGAGAGTATTTACATTATCTATTCCGGGGAGGTAGAGTTGTTCAAGATGTTGCCCAACGGGCAGGAGAAGAAGCTTGTATTTTTCCAGAAGGGTGATTTTCTGGGGGAAGGCTCCCTGGCTGTGGACAGTCTTCATTCCACCTCGGCCCGTGCCATCGAGGATTCTGAGATACTGATCCTTCCGAGGGACTTCTTTTTTGAATATGGTGCAACCGCCATCAAGATCTTTTCCAATATTATC
This sequence comes from uncultured Rikenellaceae bacterium, assembly GCA_964649335.1. Lineage (GTDB taxonomy): Bacteria > Bacteroidota > Bacteroidia > Bacteroidales > VadinHA17 > DRPN01. The sequence continues at coordinate 3,427 of CAZYPI010000151.1, forward strand.
CGGGTTATTTCGCGCCGGATGAAATATTCCAATGCCCGGATCATGCACGCTGCGGCCCAGTATGTATCTGGGGTGAAAAGGAAGGAGCATGATCTTCTGGGCGAGCGGGATGTTCCCAATGAAAGTTATTACGGGATACAGACCCTTCGGGCGATGGAGAACTTCAATATTACGGGGGTGACGTTAAGTTTCTATCCCGTACTGATCGAGTCGCTGGCGATGGTGAAGATGGCGGCAGCCGAAGCCAACCGTGAGCTGGGGCTTTTGGATGAGCCGGTTTATAAGGCCATTGTACAGGCATGCCGTGAGATCATCAAAGGGAAATATCACCAGCATTTTGTGGTGGATATGATCCAGGGTGGTGCAGGTACCTCGACGAACATGAATGCCAATGAAGTGATCGCCAACAGGGCGCTGGAGATCATGGGCCATAAAAAAGGGGAGTATGAGTATTGTCATCCCAACAACCATGTCAATCTCTCGCAGTCGACGAATGATGCTTATCCCACGGCGGTGAAGCTGGCGTTGATTTTCAGCAACCAGAGCATGATCATCATCCTGGAGGAGCTGGCGCAGGCTTTCCGTAAGAAAGCGGAGGAGTTTGCACATGTAATCAAGATGGGCAGGACCCAGTTGCAGGATGCGGTGCCCATGACCCTGGGCCAGTCGTTTGAGGCTTATGCTGTTACGCTGGAGGAGGAGATACAAAGGCTGAATGAGAATGTGGATCTGTTTCTGGAGATCAATATGGGGGGGACGGCCATAGGCACCGGCATCAATGCCGACCCGGATTATATGAGGGTGGTGGTGAAATATCTCCGGGAGATCACGGGGCTGGAGGTGAAGACCGCCAAGAACCTGGTGGAGGCCACCCAGGATACGGGTGCTTTTATCATGTATTCGTCGGCGTTGAAGCGGCTGGCCATCAAGTTGTCCAAGATATCCAACGATCTGCGGCTATTGTCTTCCGGCCCGCGGGCCGGCCTGAATGAGATCAATCTGCCGGCGATGCAGCCGGGGTCGTCCATTATGCCCGGCAAAGTGAATCCGGTGATCCCCGAAGTGGTGAACCAGATAGCCTTCAAGGTGATTGGCAACGACCTGACCGTGAGCCTTGCCGGTGAGGCCGGCCAGCTTGAGCTGAACGTGATGGAGCCGGTGATCGTACAGAGTCTTTTCGAGTCTTTGGAAATGCTGAAAAACGGGATGAAGACCTTGCGGGAGCGCTGTATCGAAGGGATCACTGCCAACGAGAAGCATTGCCGGGAGATGGTACAGAACAGCATCGGCCTGGTGACGGCGCTGAATCCTGTGCTGGGGTATGAGACCTCTTCGATGCTGGCCAAAGAGGCGGCGGAGACCCACAAAGGGGTTTATGACCTGGTGCTGGAGAAAAAGCTCTTGTCCAGGAAAGAGCTGGACAAGCTGCTGGCGCCGGAGCATATGATCAAGCCTCATAAGATGAAGAAGCCCCGGGATTAAAGGTTAGTCTCCCTCTTCCTCTTCTTCCATGTTTTTCAGGATCCCGTTGACTTCGCCGGAGGCTTTTCTTAGCTTTTCCCGGCAGTAGCGCAGCAGATAGGCTGCCCGTTTAACCTTTGCGGTCAGTTCGTCCACATCGGGCTCGTTGTTCTCTATTTCTGCCAGGATATTTTCAAGTTCGGTGATCGCCTCGGTATAGGTAAGTTGTTTTTTTGCCATGGGTTCAGATATTTTCTTTTTTTGAGGATAATGTAAAACGGAAACAGCTTCCTTTGCCTTCTTCGCTTTCTACGTGAAGGGTGCTGTGATGGAGGTCGAGAAGTTCTTTGCAGATAATAAGGCCCAGTCCGGTGCCCTGTTCGCCGGAGGTGCCTTTCCTGGTGAAGTGGTGTTCCAGGATAAAGAGTTTTTCCATTTCTTTTTTTGATATTCCGCATCCGGTGTCACATACAGAGATGGTCACCTTTTCATTTTTCCTGACACCGCTGATTTCCACAGAACCTCCCGGTTCTGTGTATTTGATGGCGTTGTGTATCAGGTTTTGCAGAATGACCGTGATCATGGTATCATCGGCATAAACGATCATGTTCCCGGCAGCGTTGATCGTGAGAGAGATATTCTTTTTATCGGCCATGAACTTATAGGTGTCGGTCACATCACGAAGGATTTTGTTTATTTCAATGTAGGCAGGGACAAACTTGAAGCGTCCTGTTTGGATCCGGGCCCATTGGAGGAGGTTCTCCAGAAGGAAATGAAGCTGTTTGGAGGATTGGTAAATGAATTCACTGTGCCGTTTTATCTCCTTGCGGTTGAATTCCTGTATTTCTTCCGAAAGCAGCCCGGCAAAGCCGAGCAGGGCGTTGAAGGGGTTGATCAGATCGTGGGCCAGGATCATGAAGAGTTTGTTCCTGACCTGATTCTCAAACTGTTGTTTTTCCTTTCTTTTCTTGAGCTCCAGGTTTATTCTTTCCAGTTTTTTATTGGTCTCCAGCAGTTGCCGGTGTGAACGGCGTTTGATGAGATATACGAAAAACAGGGTGATCAATATGGCCAGGAAAAAGAAGAAAAGTCCTTCGATGATATGTTTATAAAATTTGTTTTTGTGGAATTTCAGGTTCTGGATCTCATTGTTTCTTTTCAGAAAGTCCAGTTCCCGGATCTTGGATTCGGTATTATAACGGATATCCAGCAGATTTTTAACCAGTTTGAAATATTGATTCTGGATGGAATCCTTTGTTTCCAGGTACTTGTTAAAAAATTCATAGGCATTGCGCGGGGACCCTGTCTTTTCGTAATATCCGGAAGCGACCTGATAGAGGTCTTTTTTCAGTTTTATTTTGTTCATCCGGGAAGTACAGGAATCGCCTTTCCGAAGCAGGGGTTTGATTTTATTTATTTTTCCGGCGGTGAGATAACACCTGGCCAGCCGGATAGTTGCTTTACATAAGCTGGGCATTTCCCCGGCATTTTGTGCCAGGGATTGTATGTTTTTCAGGATCTCTTCTTCTTTGCGGTAGTTTTCTTTTTCCCGCCACAGGCCGGCTATATAAAACAATGTATTGATCATTCCCGAGGTGTCACCGGCTTCCCGGAAAACCGAAAGACACCGGTAGTACAGGTTCAGGGCTTCCGGATAGTTGTTTTGTTTTTGAAGAAGCTCTTCTTTGAATATCAGCCAGATAGTAGTCCATTTTTTGTTATTTGCACGGGGCAGATATTTGCCGGCAAGATCAAGATAATATCCGGCGGAATCATATTTATTCAGCATGGTATATGTTTCTCCGAGGAACATATATGTTGTAGCCAGCTTTTCCGTTGTGCCGGTATCTTTTCGTACATTTTTGCTTTTCAGGTAATATTCGAGGGCAGTATTGTACACTTCGACGAAAGAGTAGCTGTTTCCGATTCTCAGGTAAGCGGAGCTCATGGCATCGGGGTCATGAGCCCTGGTGGCAAATTCCAGTGATATGTATGCATATTGCAGGCTCTGGAGGATGTTGTTTTCTTTGATGTACCCGAGGGCCAGCAGGTTGGCTATATGGGATTTTTCTTTGTCGGAGAGGTCACGGCTGAGTTCTTTTTTGAGGCTGTCGATGGCTGGAGTCTGCCCGTAACCGCCCGGTGTTCCGAGGGTTAGCAACAGTAACAGTCCTATGACAGCCATTTTTTTCATTTGTCTATAATTCCGTATTAAGTTGATAATCTGTTTCTTATTCTTTTGATTAACCCCCTCCCATTATCCCTCCCCCGCGCCGAGGGGGAGGGATATTTTTCATG
>CAZYPI010000152.1:0-7180 GCA_964649335.1 uncultured Rikenellaceae bacterium
TGGCTATGTCGGTAGGAATCAATGCTATTCCTAAAGTAGTTCCCTTAATAGCCGGAGGCCTTAAGCTTCGTTCCGAAAAATCCCCTGACCATCCTTTGGATATTATCCTCGCCGAGAATCTGCGTGATGCCGCGAAGGTTGTTAAAGAGATGTTGAAAAAGCATCTTCCCGCATCTTTTGATATAAATAATCTTGTTGGATTGGTAGAAACCAGTATCGGGAAAATGGTACCGATAATGCCTGAGGAGGTCGTGAAGAAAGATCCATTGCTTGTTTTTGCCGAACCATACAACTCTTTAATCCTGGATAAAAATGGTTTTAAAAATGCCGTGCCGGAGGTGAAAGGCCTGGTACCTAAAGAAAATATGGCGGCCTGGGTGGACCGGAAATCATTTATTCATAATTTTGGTCATGTTGCCGCTGCCTATTATGGTTATTCAAAATATCCCCATCTAACCTATATGTACGAAATACTGGAGAAAAAAGAGATCCGTGATTTTACGAGAAGTGCTATGAAACAGGCGGCAGAGGTCTTAATGAAACATTATCCCGGAGAATTTACCCCTAAAGACCTGGAGGATCATATTGACGACCTGTTAAGCAGATTTGCAAACAAAGCATTGGGGGATACCGTATTCAGAGTAGGACAGGATCTGTACAGAAAACTGGGGCCGGAAGACAGGATTGCAGGAGTTCTTAAGCTGGCTTTAAAGTACAATTTGCCTTATGACAAGATATTGGATGTTCTAAAATATGCCATGAAATTTAAAGCATCCGACATGTCAGGCAAAAGGAGTGACAGTGATATTGAATTTTCCAAGGCAGTTGAAAAGTATGGCGCAAAGTATATTTTAAATAAAGTTTGCAAACTTGATGAAATAAAATATTCCGTTATTTACAAACAAATAAATTGAGTTACAAAGTCCCGTTCAGGCTTACCCTGCTTTACCGGGCAGGGTGGTTATAGTTTCTCGTAGCCGGGTTTTCCCAGCAGACGAAACATATTCCGTTTGTAAGCCTCCACGCCGGGTTGGTCGAACGGATTGACCCCCAGCAGATAACCGCTGACAGCACACGCTTTCTCAAAGAAATAGATCAGCTGCCCCAGATGGCGGGCATCCAGCCGGCCAATGGAGATCTTCAGGTTGGGCACCCCTCCTTCCACATGAGCCATCACCGTCCCCAGTTCGGCCATCTTGTTCACCTCATCCATTCTTTTCCCGGCCAGATAATTCAATCCGTCCAGGTCGGCCGGGTCCTCCGGGATCCTCAGCGTACGTTCCGGCTGCTCCACCGAGATCACCGTCTCGAAGAGGATACGCTCTCCCTCCTGGATATACTGGCCCATCGAGTGCAGGTCGGTGGTGAAATCCACCGCCGCGGGGAAGATGCCTTTGCCCTCTTTCCCCTCACTCTCACCGTATAACTGCTTCCACCACTCCCCGAAGTAATGCAGCTTGGGGTGGTAGTTCACCAGGATCTCCACCTTTTTACCTGCACGGTACAGCAGATAACGTATCGCAGCATAAAGAGCGGAAGGATTCTCTTCCGGGGCCTGATCCCTGCCGGTTCTTTTCTCCATCTCCCGGGCTCCCTCCACCAGTGCCTCTATGTCAAAACCGGCGATGGCGATGGGCACAAGACCCACCGGTGTCAGCACGGAATACCTTCCTCCAATGTCATCGGGAATAACAAAGGTTTTATACCCCTCTTTGTCGGCTTCCGCACGCAAAGCTCCTTTATGCGCATCGGTAATGGCGATGATCCTTTTTCCGGCCTCTTCCTTCCCCACTTTTTCTTCCAGATGGTTCTTGAGAATACGGAAAGCGATGGCCGGCTCGGTGGTGGTCCCCGACTTGGAGATCACCACAATGCCGTATTCTTTGTCTTCCAGGATATCCAGCAACTCCGACAGGTAATCTTCCGAAATATTGTTGCCGGCAAAATAGATTTTCGGGAAATTCCCTTTTTCCGGCTTGCCGGTAAACCCGTGAGAGAGCGCCTCGATGACCGCTTTGGCCCCCAGATAAGAGCCTCCGATACCGGTCACCACCACCGCTTCGGTTTTTTGTTGCATGCGGGAAGCGGCCTCTCTGATCTCCTTCAAATCAGCCGCGATAATGGACGACGGCAGGTTCACCCACCCCAGAAAATCACTGCCGGCCCCGGTGCCCTCATGCACCCTCTCCAGCTTTTCCTTCACCTCCGGCATCAAATCCCTGAGCCGTTCCTCCGGGATAAAAGGCTTTACCTGATCATAACTTAATACAAAATGTTTCATAAAATAATATTTATTTTTCTTTTGTTTGCCCACAAATTAACTAACTAATTCAACATCTGTGCTTTCCTCTTCATTAATTAACCCCCTCCCTTCCTCCCTCCCCCTCGGCGAGGGGGAGGGACGGGGTGGGGGTCATTGTATATTCATCCCCTCTCCATCCACTCTTTCACCTCTTCCTGCGACGGGTTTTTCAACCCCAGTTTATGTTTCTTGTTGTACCCGCACAGGTCGTTGAACAGCTTGCCGGGTTTTATATCCTTCAGTTGTTCCACCTGTTGCACTCCCAGGGCCTGCAATACGGGCACCCATTCTTCGGGGATACCCAGAGCAGTATATTTCTCTTTGGGATCGACGGTTTGTTTTTTCTCCGGCCGCATCTGGGGGAAGAAGATCACATCCTGGATGGAGCGGGCGCCGGTCATGATCATGGTCAGCCGGTCGATACCCACCCCCAGCCCGGCCGTGGGCGGCATACCCAGCTCCAGCGCTTTCAGAAAATCCTCATCCGGCATCATCGCCTCCTCATCACCCCGTTTCCCCAGGAGTATCTGTTGCTCAAAACGCTCGCGCTGATCCAGGGGGTCATTCAGCTCGGAGAAAGAGTTGGCCAGCTCCTTGCCGTTAACAATCACCTCAAAACGCTCTACCAGCCCCGGCTTGCTGCGGTGTTTCTTCGACAACGGCGACATCTCCACCGGATAATCCATGATAATGGTAGGCTGGATCAGATTGGGCTCTGTGGTCTCGCCGAAGATCTCGTCAATGATCTTTCCCTTTCCCATCGTCGGATCGGTTTCCACGCCCAGTTTGTCTGCCGTTTTTCGCAGCGCTTCCTCGTCCATCCGGGAGATATCCACACCGGCATATTTTTCGATGGCCTCAAACATCGTCAGGCGGACCCAGGGCCTTTTGAAATCGATCTCCCGGTCGCCGTGTTTCACCTTCGTGGTGCCGTGCAGCGTCACCGCTACTTTCTCGATCATCTCCTCGAAGAAATCCATCATCCAGTAATAATCCTTATACGCCACATAGATCTCCATTTGGGTGAACTCGGGGTTATGATAACGATCCAGCCCCTCATTACGAAAATCTTTGGCGAACTCGAATACCCCGTCAAACCCGCCGACGATGATCCTCTTCAGATACAGTTCGTTGGCAATACGCAGATAGAGGGTCTGGTCGAGCCGAAAATGGTGTGTCTTGAAAGGCCTTGCCGCCGCCCCGCCGTATACAGGCTGCAGCACCGGTGTCTCCACCTCCAGATACCCGCGGGCATTCATAAACTCCCGCATGGTGTTGACGATCTGTGCCCGTTTGATAAACACCTCTTTCACCCCGGGGTTGACGATCATATCCAGCGAGCGGTTGCGGTAGCGCTGCTCCGGGTCGGTGAAAGCATGATAGGTCCTGCCGTCTTTTTCCTTAACGATGGGCAGGGGCCGCAGCGACTTGCTCAGCAGTTTGAACTCCTTCACATGCACCGTGATCTCACCCATCTTCGTAATGAACACAAATCCTTTGATGCCGATGATATCCCCGATGTCCAGCAGTTTCTTGAACACCCGGTTGTACAGGGTCTTGTCCTCGCCGGGACAGATATCGTCGCGGCGGAAATAGGCCTGTATGCGCCCGCGGCTGTCCTGCAACTCGATGAAGGAAGCATTGCCCATAATGCGGCGCGTCATGATACGGCCCGCCAGGCTGACATCCTGAAAATTGTTCTTCTCCGGGTCATATTCCGACAGGATCTCCTCCGACCAGGCATTCACCGGAAACGCCTCGGCAGGATACGGGTCAATGCCCAGCTCCCGCAATTCTTCCAGCGCTTTTCTGCGGATGATCTCCTGTTCTGACAGTTGTATATTGCTCATGAAAAATAAATTTTTGCAAAGATAAAAAAAATGAGGCGGGCTGACTTATTTCATGTATTTTTGCACTCTTAAAAGATCGGATAATGGAGAAAGATCATATCAGGAAAAGGCGTCTGCCCGACTGGATGAGGATGGAGATGCCGCGGGGAGAGACTTACGCGAGGGTGAAAAACCTGGTACGGGAAAATCATCTCCACACCATCTGCACCAGCGGCAACTGCCCCAATATCGGGGAGTGCTGGAACGCCGGCACGGCCACTTTCATGATCCTGGGCGATATATGCACACGCGCCTGCAAAGTCTGTAACGTAAAGACAGGCAGGCCCCTGCCGCCTGATCCCGGCGAACCGCAGCGCCTGGCCCAATCCATCAAAATGATGGGAATCAGACACTGCGTCATCACCTCGGTAGACCGCGACGACCTGCCAGACCTGGGGGCTTCCTTCTGGGCAGAAACCATACGCGCCGTCAAAGAGACCAACCCCGGCGTCTCCATGGAGACCCTGATACCCGATTTTCAGGGCCGGGAAGAGCTGATACAACAGGTGATAGACGCCGGCCCGGAGGTGATCTCTCACAATGTGGAGACCGTCAGAAGACTGACACCACAGGTGCGTAACAAAAATATCTACGACCGCAGCCTGCAGGTGCTGCACTTTATCTCTTCGCAGGGCGTGATCACCAAATCCGGCATCATGCTCGGTCTGGGAGAGACCCGCGACGAGGTGCTGGAGACCATGGATGACCTGCTCGGGGCAGGCTGCAGCATCATGACCATAGGCCAGTATCTGCAGCCCTCACCCCGGCACTATCCCGTACGGGAATATATCAGGCCGGAGATCTTCCGGGAGTACAAGAAAACCGGCCTGGAAAAAGGATTCCAGTTTGTGGAAAGCAGCCCCCTGGTACGTTCCTCTTATCATGCAGAAAAACATATCCACGCTATCACAACCGTAAACGGAAAATCATGAAAGCGGAAGTTGTTTTTGAAGATCTGGGGACCGCCCCCTACAAGCAAGCCTGGGACTATCAGGAACAACTGCTGGGACAACTGCAGCAACATAACCTGCACCCTGAGGAGAAAAAAACAGAGGTGCCCGAAGGAGGGTACCTGCTCTTTTGCGAACATCCCCACGTTTACACCCTGGGACGCAGCGGCCGGAAAGAGAACCTGCTCATCCCCCCCGAACGGTTGGAACAGGAACATATCTCCTATTTCCACACCAACCGGGGCGGCGACATCACCTACCACGGCCCCGGGCAGATCGTGGGATACCCGATCATTGACCTGAACCGCTTGCACATAGGTGTGAAAAAATACATCGAGCTGCTCGAAGAGACCATCATTCGCACCCTGGCCGCAACAGGCCTCGAAGCCGGAAGACTCAAAGAGGCTACCGGCGTGTGGATGCACCTCGACGGAAAAGAGATGCCCCGCAAAATATGCGCCATAGGCGTGCGCGTCAGCCGCGGCATCACCATGCACGGCTTCGCCTTCAATGTAAACACCGACCTGCGGTTTTTTGACTATATCAACCCCTGCGGCTTCACAGACAAAGGCGTCACTTCCATGGAAAAAGAAACCGGCAGGAAATGGGACTTGCAGGAGATGAAAGAACGGGTGAAGAAACATTTCGGAGAAGTTTTTCAGGTTCACATAACCGGACAACCATGATGGAAAAAGAATGGCATATCAAACCGCGTGGCGATGCCGGGGACATAGAAAGACTCTCAGCGGCGATCAATGTAAACCCCCATATCGCCAACCTGCTGGTGCAACGGGGAATAAAAACCTTCGAAGAGGCCAAAGCCTTTTTCCGTCCCTCTCTGGACGACCTGCACGATCCTTTCCTGATGAAAGATATGAACCGGGCCATCGACAGGATCACCACAGCCATTACAAAAAACGAAAGGATCCTCATCTACGGCGACTACGACGTGGACGGCACCACCTCCGTGGCCCTGATCTACTCTTTCTTCAGCGAGTTTTACAACAACCTGGGTTATTACATCCCCGACAGATATACGGAAGGATACGGAATCTCCTTCAAAGGGATTGACTTTGCGGCCGAGAACAACTACTCCCTGATCGTAGCCCTCGACTGCGGGATCAAAGCGGTGGAGGAGATAAAATATGCCGCCGGCAAAAAGATCGATTTCATCGTCTGCGACCATCACCTGCCGGGAGAGACCATCCCGGAAGCCACCGCTATCCTCGACCCCAAACAATCCGGCTGCAGCTATCCCTACAAAGAGCTGTCGGGCTGCGGCGTGGGCTTCAAGCTGATACAGGGGTATGCCCGCATCAATGCCATCCCTTTCGACAACCTGATCCCTTACCTCGACCTGGTGGCCGTCAGCACCGCCTCCGACATCGTCCCTATCACGGGCGAAAACCGGATCCTGGTCTATCATGGCCTGGAACAACTAAACAACAACCCACGCACCGGCCTGCGTTCAGTGATGCACTCGGCCGGACTGGATAATAAAAAGGTGACGGTCGAAGACATTGTGTTCCGGATCGGTCCGCGCATCAACGCCGCCGGCAGAATGAAATCGGGAAGCAAAGCCGTGGACCTGCTGGTGTCGGAGGACAGCAAAAACGCCGGACTGATCAGCGGAGAGATCAACAACTTCAACGTGGAGAGAAGAGAGGAAGACCAGAAGATCACCCGGGAAGCCCTGAGCATGATCTCGGAAGACTCCATACAGGTGAACAGGAAAAGCACCGTGGTATTCAGTTCGGAATGGCACAAAGGGGTCATCGGCATCGTCGCCTCACGACTGATAGAAACATACTACCGTCCGACAATCGTCCTGACCGAATCGAACGGTTTCCTGACGGGCTCCGCCCGCTCGGTGCAGGGCTTCGACCTGTATCAGGCCCTCGAGGCCTGCAGAGACCTGCTGGAGACCTTCGGCGGACATATGTACGCCGCCGGCCTCACCCTGAAAAAAGAAAACTTCGAGGCCTTCAGCAACCGCTTCGAAGAGGTTGTCGAAGCCCGTATCACCCCCGAACAGATGA
>CAZYPI010000153.1:0-7148 GCA_964649335.1 uncultured Rikenellaceae bacterium
GCTCAGCGGCCTGCCGTTGAGAAATACTACTACCACCGGTTTTCCCGTTGAGACCACTTTTTTTAACAGAGCAATCTGATCGGCATCGGGGTGCAGGGAAGCTACATCCCTCCCTTCACCTACCATATCATTGGTCTCTCCGAGCACCACCACCGCAGCATCGGCCCGCGAAGCTGCTTCGGCAGCCTTGTCCATATAATAGGAGAGGGGTTTGTCCCCGGCTTCCGTCATCCTCCACATAAAACGAATGCCGGCGAAACCTTCTTCTTCGGCAAAATCTATGCGTACCGGGTATTTATGGCCGGCCACAAGATTAACCTGACAGGTTTTCAGCACATTCTTATCGTAAGGATCCCAGTTATCGATCATCAGTTTATTGTTCAGATACAGACGGCCTTTGTCATCCGTGATAATGGCCAGCTCATATCTTCCCGTCACGGCAGGTACCAGCGACCCGGTCCAGCTGACGGAGAAATGATCGGCAGGGATACCCCGGGCAGGTGATCCTGTGCCCCAGTACGGGTTATGAACCGTGTCGGTGCGGGTGACGCCGGGCTCATTGCCCAGAGAGTCATTGCTGTAGTAACGCGCCGTCAGGCCCTTTTCTCCGGCCACCTGCACCTCGGGCACCAGAAACTTATTGGGCACCACGGTGAACACTTTTTTAGGCAGCAGTCCCGGGGAATAGAGTATGTTCAGCCGGTCGCCGTATTTTTGGGTGATCCCCTGCAGGACAGTGGTCATTTCTGCCCCGGGGGCGGTATAGTCGCCCAGGGCCTTCCGGTTGGCCATGGGGCCGATGACCGCCAGCGTTTTCACTTCCGGCCCGAAAGGCAGGATGCTATTCTTGTTTTTCAGCAGGATCACCGCTTCGCGGGCAGCCCGCAGTGCCAGTTCCTTATGGGCCCGTGTGGCAAAACGCTGCCTTATAAGCGAAGTGTCCGTATAGGGATGATCAAACAGCCCGAGCAGGAATTTTACACGTAGGACACTGCTGACAGCCCGGTCTACGGCCTTTTCGGCAAGACGGCCGCTGCGAACCGCCTCCAGGATGCTCCGGCGGAAGACCTCATGGTCATAATCGTAGAACTGCATGTCTGTGCCGGCCTCCAGGGCCTGGCTGATCGCTTCTTTAGGGGTGTCTGCCGTATGGTGGGTGTTCTGCAGCATCGCGATAGCCCCCAGGTCGCTCAGTACAAATCCCCGGAAGCCCCATTCTTTTCTGAGAAGATCCGTCAACAGCCATTTGTTGCTCACCGAGGGGATGCCGTCGATCTCATGATAGGCAGCCATCGCCCCCAGGGCTCCTCCCTCGCGGAAAGCGGTCTCAAAGACCTTCAGGTAGGAGGAGAGGGCTTCCCTTTTGCCGATATGTACCGGCGAGGTGTTGCTGCCCGCCTCGGGGATGCTGTGTGCCCCGAAATGTTTGGGTTCAGCCACCACCGACCTGTCGCCCGACACATCTTTCCCCTGCAGTCCCCTGACCATGGCCAGTCCCGTCTGTGCCGCCAGCCAGGGATCCTCGCCGTAGGTCTCTTCCACACGGCCCCACCGCGGATCACGGGCCAGCCCAAGTACAGGCGCCAGCACCATATGAACACCGTGACAACGCGTCTCGGCACCTATGGCCCGGCCGGTCTGCCTCACCAGTGCCGTATCCCACATAGAAGCCAGGGCTATCGCCTGCGGAAAAACCGTGCTGCCTTTTCCCAGATATCCGTGCAACGCCTCCTCAATGAACAGTATGGGAATGTGCAGGCGGGAATGTTCGATGGCATACTTCTGCATCATGTTGACCATAAAAACATCTTCGGGATACAGATCATGGACCGATCCGATCCCTTTGTCGCCGATGACTTTTGCCATCTTGTCGTCATCCCACAAACGGTTGGTGGTCAGTTCCTCCCCCCTGAACATATCCAGCTGACGGATTTTTTCATCCAGCGTCATCTTACTCACCAGGTTACTGACCCGCTTATCCACCGGCACCGCCGCTTTCATATACCGTGGCGTGATGTGTATGAATTTGCAGGATCCTGCGATCAACAGCAGGAATGCAATCAAAATCGGCAAATAATAATTTTTGATTTTCATGGCTTTATCTCCGGATAAATAATTTATGGTTACCTTCAAAGCTACTGAAAAAAAAATTCTTATGGATAAATTTTTATTTAAAAACAGTCAGATAAAACAGAGAAATACTATTTTTATATGAATTACAATACTTCAAAAGATGACCAGATACTTAAAATGCTTGTCGGGGTTCATTTTTATCGGGATGATCCTGACGATCCCGGCACGGGGACAACAACGCCTGAAGATTCAGGATCCTTACCTGAAAATCAGGGCCGGCCGGCATGATCCTTTGTACACCACCTATACGGCTGCCATGCAACGCTCCCGGCTGTATGGGGACAAAGGATACAAGATGGTGTATTACGAGCCGGACCAGCCGGTCTGCTATCGTGGTGATCAGGCCGGCCGTTTTATGACCGTCTGGATGGTCAACCGGGTGGTGCTGGACAAAACGGAGAAATTCAGCACGCCTCCGGTGGTGACAGCTTCTTTTCCCGACATGGCTGTGACGGAATATGAACTGCTGCCGGGGCTGCAGGTACAGGAGACATTCCTGGTTTACAGCTCTTCGCTGGCTGTCGTGCAGTTATTTATTGAAAACAATAGTGACCTGCCTCACGACCTTTCCGTTTATCCGGTGCTGGAGCTGCCCCATGACTCGCTGAGACTTACCGGATACGACAAAAACCATCATGCCCTGCTGGCACAACATTATGAAACCAAAAAAAGACTGATCAGCAACCTGTATGCGAATGCCCCCTATCCTCAATACGTAAGAGATGTCTTCGCAGTTAGTAATCCTCCTTTTTCCTTTGGGGGTTATCAGGGAGATATGTCATCATTCTACCGGGTGATCAAAACCGATTGGTATGCCGTGCACCGGACCGACTCTCTGAATATGGCGAAGGAAGGGAAAGTGGATTATATCTCCCTGCATGTACGATTCCACCTGGAGCCGGGAGAGAAAAAGCAGATCCGTTATTACCGGGGCTGGCAGGACAGAAAAGAACCTGCCGGGGAAATTTTCCGGCAGATAGATTCGCTTCATACGGTATCTCTGCAGACTTTTACGGATCAGGATATTCGTTTATTCCGGCACATTCCCCGCATAGATTTTTCTTCTCCCGATGAAAAACTGGTCTATCTGGGGGCTTACAACCTGGCCCGGGGGTGCATGCTGCCACCGTCGGGAAAAACGCAGCACAATTTCTATGTCTTTTCAAGGAATCCCCTGTGGGGGTGGGGCCATGGCCACCAGGTCATGCATGAGTCGCTGAGTATGCTGGCTTATGTGTATCTGGACCCTGCTTCGGCGGAAGAATCGCAACGGGTTTTTATCGAACAACAGGGTGAAGACGGCCTGATCCCATACCGGGCAGGCCCCCGCGGACCGCAGACTTATCCCCACAAGGGTGAACCGACCACCTCCTCCCCGTTTTTCAGCTGGACCAATCTGGAGATATTCCGCGTCAGCCGGGATACCGCCTTCCTGACAGAAGCCTATGCGTCAGGGGCGAAATATGTCAACTGGCTGATCAAACACCGTGACAAAGATCATGACGGCTTGTTCGAATGGGGCCCGTACGGACTGATTGAGAATGTCAGAGACTGGTACAATGTGGTCTTTCAGGTTTCCGGAGAGAGGCATCTCGATATTGACAAGGAAGATATCTCCGATGAGCTGGAATGCCTCGACCTCTCCCTGATGGTCGTCAAAGAAGAAAAAAGCCTGGCGGAAATGGCTCATATCCTTGGCAGGGAAAAAGACGCCAGGCAGTGGATGAAAAAAGCGGACAAAACTTCTTCGCTTATCAACAAAACCATGTGGGACCCGGAAACAGGCTTTTACTATCATGTGGACATGAAAAACCATTCGTTCCGTTTTATGACCAGAAGTCTGAAAAGAGAGGAGATCATCGGCTTTCTGGCCCTGTGGGCCGGCGTGGCCGATACGGCACAGGCACGTATCCTGGTTAATAAACTTACCGATCCGGAAAAATTCTGGCGCCGCTTCGGGGTGCCCACGCTCAGCGCCGATGACCCCTTCTACAGCCCTTACGTGGATTATTGCTGCAAATGGAACGGCCCCGTATGGTTGTTGTGGGATTATCTGGTGTATGACGGACTGAAAAAATACGGCTATGATAATATCGCCTCCGACCTGGCTCGTAAAATGTTGAAAGCCGTCACAACCCAGCTTGCAGTGAACCACAATTACTGGGAATCTTACAGCCCCGATTTCAAACCCCTCGATTGCCCGTCCAATTACATCTGGGATGCCATCATGGCAAAATTGCTGATCAGAGAATACGAACAATAGGGGACAGGAGAATGTATACAGCAGGTTATAATATATCTACGTAGGTCCCTACGTAGGGATAAAGTCATCATAAAGACATCATGACCGGTGTCTCTGCTGTTGCAATCAGTTTTCCTGGATCCTGAAATTGGACAGGGAATTGTTGGCTTCTTTAAGGATCATGGTCCCGGTCATGCCGCTGAGGATAGATTCATTGATCCTGTTTTCAAAATCGGTGATCTGCTTTGTAAGTTCTTTCAGGTCAAACTCCCTCTGGTCCAATTGCTTGTGAAATTGCTCCTCCGTACCCCTTTCTCCGGCATCCGACTCAAAGAAGTTCTTTTTGAGTTCGAATATTTCCCGGGTGATATTGTTTTTTCTTTCCTTGAGTTTATTCAGGCGGGTCAGCATGGTTTTGGCATCGGCATCCCGGATAACATCCGACCATGAGCTGATAGAGGTGATGCATTCTTCCTGCAATATTTTGCATTTATCCAGCAACTCCTCAAAAAAAGTCAGGTGCAGTTCATAGGAAGGATCCTTTTCATCCAGTTTTTTTATGAATGTTTTGATCCTTTTCTCAACACGCAGAAGGTTGAAGTAGAGGAGTTTCAGGTTTTTTATGCTGCTCTCTCCCCGGTTTATGATCAGATATTCGTTATGAATATCCATCCATTTTTTTATAAAAAATCCTCCCAGCAGGGCGGATATCAAAGCGATCAGCAAAATAATGAACAGGTTGATATCAAAACCTTCCGAATCCTGAAGCGAGCGAATTACGATCACCAGGGAGATGCCCAGAACCAGTACCCAGGGATCCATCACGATCTTGACGAACGTGATCCACCGGTCATTGAGTTTGGTTTGTTTTTTCATCGGTATATCATTTTAATTGGCTAACGGATTTATTTCCGGAAAGTGTCTTCTCAGAAAATAAAATTAGCGAAAAAAAGACTCCGGTTTTGTTCCGCACAGGTGATTTATCTCATAGGGTTGTTTATCATTCCTCATCTTTATTCTCCCGGAGGTGTTTCCTGATATCCGTAAAATAATAGATGATTCCCGCCACGCCGGTGAAAAAGATGAATCCTCCGAGCCACAGTATTTTCGACAGTACGGATTTTTTTTCATCGCCGGCGACATCCCCAAGTCCGATTACCATGTAGATCAGACTGATCAGCATGCCGGTAAGCAGGAACTCGCTGGCTCCCGAATGATGTTGTACCTTGTAAAAAGCGCCCAGCATGATCAGGACGATTCCGGCGATCAGACTGAACTTATACATTTGATATTTGTTCATGACCGTATTGTTACAGTGAAATGGAAATCAGAGCTTCAAATAAAAAGTTGTTGCATAAAAGGAAAATATCTTTTCATCCAGCCGGTTGTAGTATTCGGATACCTCTTTTTCCGTGAAACCGTTTTTTCTCCATGTTTCGGTTTTTTCGCGGGTCATATCAAATATCTCATTTTCCAGGGGGCGGATAAGCTGGGTTATTCCCGTATGATCCCTGTTTATCACGGCATGGATGTTTATGTATTTGTTGGCGCTGCTGCCCCAGGTCACCGGATAGCATTTTTTCTTCAGCTCCAGTGCGAAATGGCACAGGGGGGCGTCTTGCAGTTTTTTGTCATAGGTCACCAGGGAGGGTAATTTTCCGTGGGGGGTAACCCACAGAGGTACCGCCACGGAGGTGAGCGGGAAACCCAGGATGGTCCACATGGTGGTGAGCGAAGGGTCTTCGCCCGGCTTCACACCTTTTACGGCCATGGCGGAAACACTGCTCTTGCGGGGGATAAAGTCTTCGAACCATACCATTTTCTGTACAGCAGGGTCTCCCTCATCCGGAACGGAAAGGTCCGTGCCTGTAAGTGAGTGCCGGAGGCACCTGCTGCCTTCCTGCAAAAGAAAACGGGCCGACATGGTGCCGTTTTCCATGGCCTCACGGAACAGTGCATCCGCCGTATTGTACCGGATGTAGCCGGCACCCGTGCCCTTCACGCCGGTAAAGGAAAAGTTGGTATGTACAACATATCCCAACGGAGCGACCACCGGATCATTCGCATCCACCTTGGTGTATTTCCGGAACCCCACTTCATAATAGGCAGCTCCTCCCCGGGCATCAATCACTCCGAAGTTGGAAGTGATGCGGGTGGGTTTGGTCAGGGTATCCAGGATTTTTTCAAAGTCTTCCAGCGTGGCACAGTTCTGCAACGCCGCTTTCATGATCACCCCCTCGGTGCCCGCATGTTTCAGCGTGTCATTTACATCCAGATTGTAAGAGGCCGTATTCATAATGGCAAAACCAGCACTGTTGATGCCCATCCAGACACTTCTGTTCAGCGAATCCACCGAGTTGACCACCGCAATGAAAGGATACCGGCCGTCATTAAAATACACCACTTTGTTCTTCACATATTTCGTGTCCCGGTTTTTCCACATCAGCGGCCTTCCGTCCCGGGTGTATTTGCCTGAGACAATAACACTGGTACAGGCCCGTGAAGTGAGAAAAACAACCGGAAACCCTGTTAGAACAACGGAAAATAATAAAATTCGGATCAAAAACTTTTTCATAATTAGATATTTCTTTAATGGCAAGATAATGCTTGTTTCCTGTTGGCTAAATTAATAATAATTATGTAGATCTGCCAATCTGCAATTTTGTCGGTATATTTATTTTCAATATATTCATGCTGTTAACTGTTGGCAGGGTTTTTGTAACCTGCCGGGCGGACTGAATAAAGTGATGGAAGGGAGATAATTATATGGAAT
>CAZYPI010000154.1:0-7144 GCA_964649335.1 uncultured Rikenellaceae bacterium
AAGCCAGGAGAAGCTCAAAAAATGAGAAAATCCCGGGCGAGGGGATGTATTTTTATTCCCCTGAAGAGGTGATTATTGCCTACAACGAGCACAAAGTGGACCTGCATGCCGTGATACACGTGCGTGTGGAAGATATGGAAAACGGAAAACCCGTTCGCAAGCTCGTGGAGACCACCGTGGGAAGAGTACTCTTCAATGAACTGGTACCCAAAGAGATGGGATTCATCAACACGTTACTCACCAAAAAAGCCCTGCGTGACATCATCGGCACCGTACTGAAAAAATCAGGGACGGCCACCACTGCCAAATTCCTGGATGACATCAAAGCCATGGGCTATGAGATGGCCTTCCGCGGAGGGCTCTCTTTCAACCTGGGAGACGTGATCGTCCCCGAAGAAAAAGAGAAGTTCATAGAAGAGGGCTACCGGCAGGTGGAAGAGGTGCTGAACAACTACAACATGGGATTCATCACCAACAACGAACGTTACAACCAGATCATTGACATCTGGACCCACACCAACGCCCGGCTGACACAGGCCCTGATGAAGCGTCTGTCCACCGACAAGGAGGGCTTCAATGCTGTTTATATGATGCTCGACTCCGGTGCGCGGGGCTCGAAAGAACAGATCCGCCAGTTGTCGGGGATGCGGGGTCTGATGGCCAAGCCGCAGAAATCCGGCTCCACGGGATCGGAGATCATCGAGAACCCGATCCTCTCCAACTTCAAGGAGGGTCTGTCGGTGCTGGAGTACTTCATCTCCACGCACGGTGCCCGGAAAGGTCTGGCTGACACGGCCCTGAAAACCGCCGACGCCGGTTACCTGACACGGAGGCTGGTGGATGTATCACAGGATGTGGTGATCACGGAAGAAGACTGCGGCACCCTGCTGGGACTGCAGGCCACTGCCATCAAGAAAAACGAAGAGGTCGTCGAGACCTTGTACGACAGGATACTGGGACGTACTACCGTACATGATGTTTACCACCCGACCACCGGCGAGCTGATCATCAGCGCCGGCGAGGAGATCACGGAAGAGGTGGCACGGAAGATCGAAGACTCTCCCATCGAGCAGGTGGAGATCCGCTCGGTGCTGACCTGTGAGTCGAAACAGGGTGTTTGTGCAAAATGTTACGGACGCAACCTGGCCACCGGCAAAATGGTACAAATCGGAGAAGCTGTGGGCGTCATTGCTGCACAGTCTATCGGCGAACCCGGTACACAGCTGACACTGCGTACCTTCCACGTCGGAGGAACCGCCTCCAATATCACGGCAGAATCCAGCATCATTGCCAAATATGACGGCGTGGTGGAAATTGAGGAGCTGCGTACCGTAGAACGAACAGATGAAACAGGAAAGAAGGTATCAGTGGTGATCGGACGTCTGGGTGAAATGAAACTGGTGGATAAAAACACCAACATCGCCCTGACCACCCATGCTATCCCTTACGGTTCCACTCTTTATGTAAAACCGGGAAGCAAGGTCAAAAAAGGAGACCTGCTCTGTGAATGGGATCCTTACAATGCTGTGATCATCTCCGAAACAGACGGGATCGTTAAATTCGACAACCTGATCGAAGGACAGACCTTCCACGGAGAGACCGATGAGCAGACCGGTTTCCGTGAGAAAGTGATCATTGAGTCGAGGGATAAGACCAAGAACCCGATGATCAAGATCATGTCGAAGGATAATACCGTACTGAAATCGTACAACCTGCCGGTAGGGGCCCACCTGATCCCCGAAGAAGGGGATGAAGTCAAGGCCGGCGATATCCTGGTGAAGATCCCTAGGGCTGTCGGCAAATCCGGCGATATCACGGGAGGTCTGCCCAGGGTCACCGAGCTGTTCGAAGCACGTAACCCCTCCAACCCGGCGGTGGTCTCCGAGATCGACGGGGAGGTGTCTTTCGGCAAGATCAAACGGGGCAACCGCGAGATCATCGTCAAGTCGCGTACCGGCGAAGTGAAGAAGTACCTGGTGCCTCTGTCAAAGCAGATCCTGGTGCAGGAAAACGACTATGTGCGTGCCGGCACGCCCCTGTCCGACGGAGCCATCACGCCCGAAGACATCCTGGCCATCAAAGGGCCGACGGAAGTACAGGAATACATTGTCAATGAGGTGCAGGAAGTGTACCGTCTGCAGGGCGTGAAGATCAACGACAAGCACTTTGAGGTGATCGTCCGCCAGATGATGCGCAAAGTAGTGATAGCAGACCCGGGCGATACCAAGTTTCTCGAAAAACAGATCGTGGACAAAAACGAGTTCCGCGATGAGAACGACTGGATCTACGACAAGAAAGTGGTTGTCGATCCGGGCGACTCGGAGAGCCTGAAAGCCGGCCAGATCATCACGGCACGGCGTCTGAGGGACGAGAATTCAGTGCTGAAACGCCGCGACCTGAAACTGGTGGAAGCCCGGGATGCCATCCCCGCCACCTCCAGCCAGGTGCTGCAGGGCATCACCCGCGCGGCGCTGCAGACCAAGAGCTTCATCTCCGCCGCCTCCTTCCAGGAGACCACCAAGGTGCTCAACGAAGCCGCTATCAGCGGCAAAGTGGACCACCTCGAAGGCCTGAAGGAAAACGTGATCGTGGGTCATCTGATCCCGGCAGGCACAGGCATGCGCCGATATGAAAAACTGATCGTCGGATCCAAGGAAGAGTATGAACTGCTCACCTCCGGAGCCGGAAGCGTTCAGGAAGAAAAAACAGAAGAATAAACCGTTAATCTCAGGATCATGGATGAAAAAGTAAAACAAAACCAGATCAACATTGAACTGAATGAGGAAGTGGCCCAGGGGATCTATTCCAACCTGGCCATCATCACCCATTCGAGTGCGGAATTTGTACTGGATTTCGTACGCGTCATGCCGGGGGTACCCAAAGCCCGCGTTCAGTCACGTATCATCCTGACTCCTGAACATGCCAAACGGCTGTTGCTGGCCCTGCAGGATAACATCGCCAAGTACGAGTCGGTACACGGCAAGATCAAAGATGTGAAAGGGGCCGGCGGGCCGGTGATGCCGATGAACTTCGGCGGTCCTACCGCACAGGCTTAGTTGTTTTCATGGTAGTATATGCTGAAGGAGCCTCCCTACGGAGGCTCTTTTTTTGTACCTACGTAGGTAACTACGTAGGAGTTTTTTATAATTGCCGACGCGGTGTAAACCACACTTTAACTACGCATTTTTGCCAGTTCATATTTTATACGATATCACTTCTGAAAAAAAAATCATCTTTTTATGTAAGGATTTCTGTTTTTCCCCGACTCTTTTTTCAGAAATCTTAATTTTTTAATACATGTAATTATGAAAAGAGTCTTTACTTTCTTAGCGGTGATGAGCGTTTTTACAATGGTTGTGCAGTTGCATGCACAGGTTGTTGTGACGAATGACTCTGTATTCAACACCATGGACCAGATGCTTCTGGCCAATGAACTATTCGAAAGCGGCGAACCTTTCGCCGAGTTTCTGGGTTACAACCTGGATGATCTCGATCCCATGGTACTCAACACACCGGATTCGGTGGCTTATACCACAGGGATTGAAAACTATGAATATTCCAGGTATCTTCTCGGCACGGTGATCTCCCGTTCGGGACTGGGTCTGCACATGATGTGGTCGCCCGTGATTGAAAAAATGGCGGCTATGGAACCTGCGGGTTTTGACGGAAGCTACACGGGAGGTATGATAAACGGATACAACGAGGATGATGAACTGATGAAGACCATCCATCATTTCAGTATGCTGGCCCACCAGATGGCCCCGGCCAATCCTTTTCCTCAGTTTGCCGAGTTTGCGTCGGGAAACACACATCTTCCCCAGACCGTAGCTTCTGATTTTCAAATGGATTTCGGGACTCTCCGGTGGGACCGCAGCAGGATGACCAAGATCCTGAGCCCGGGAGCGATGGGCCAGACGATGCTCAAACAGTATTTCTGGGCCCAGGATATGCTGGGTGCTTTCCATGATTCTCTGGATAACGAGATCCCAGCCACCGGTGAAAACTCACCCGACTCGACCGGTTCTCCCAAATTTGATCCGTCCAACAACATTTATTACGGAGGCAATAACCTGGACGGTTTTATCGGGCAGGTGCTGACGGCGGAAGCCATCAACAAGACACTGTTTCTGATCAACAAACTGGCCTATGACGGACAAAAACTGGGTGCGGTGGATCCCGCCACCTACGACCCGGCACAGGGGATCCTTTATTTCCCTCACGGCATTGCCGTAACGGAAACATCGATGGGCACCATGTTGCCTCCCATGTTGGATACGCTAACCGTGAGCGACCCGAAGAGCCTTCTCTTCGATCAGCTCTCTTTCCTGTGGGCCACCCTGAGCTTTAAGAATATGATGAATCCGGACTATAACGATGAAAGTCATCTCGCTTATCACGAAGTTTTTGACGGGGATCCTTTTCCGGCACCCATGTCGGTGACCGGCGTAGCCGGCCCTTTTGACCTGATGAAAGGCACCAGCAAGGTGATCTTTCTCAATACCGTTATGATGCATTACAATATGGCGGAAGGCACTTTCGTGGATGATGCCTGGTTATCTTCCGGCGGAGGAGTGGTGATGGGAGATACCATCTCGGCTGTCAACGCCGGGTATAGTCTGGTAGTGCTGGCAAAAATGGCGGAGGAGTTCACGGGCACCCCTCTGGAAACCAAAGCCAACGATCTGCTGGCCGCCCAGACCTCTTTTATTCTGAATAAGCTGACCAATGCTTCCGGCGGTTATTATAACGGATATGTCACCGGCAGCGGCGCCGTGGCGGGTCCTCTTACCCTGGAGTCTCTGGGATCTCTGATCAGGGGACTCTATGCATCCTACGGGGCCACCGGCGACAACGCCACCCTCGAAGCCGCCGATACGGCCTGGGTCTATCTTACGAATAATTTCTATTTGCCTGACAGTAAGATATTCAGAACGGTAATAGCCGATGACAATATTCTTTATACGCCCTTCAGGCTGGCCGTTCTTTCCGGAGCGCTTCGCGAAGCGACCATCGTGGGCGGACACCGGGAGGCAGCTACTTTGTACACCCGCACTTTCAAGGCGGTCTATAATAAAATGTTTCTTGCAGAAGCCGAACAGACGGGCGAAACCGGAGGAGACTCGGATGGAGACGGAATATCTTATGTGGCCGGCGGAACCCGTCCGTTCGTTTTTGCAGCCGAAGCAGAATATACCATCACTACCGGTGTCGGGGATAATCCGGTGGATATTGCCGGGATAGCACTCTACCCCAATCCCGCCACAGAGATCATCAATTATGAATTCGGTATTGACAACTCTGCGGATATTGAGGTTAAAATATTTGATATAACCGGCCAGATGGTATTTTCAAAACCGGATAATGTGGGGCCCGGAAGACAAAAAGTGGTGGTAAATATCTCCACGCTGAATCCCGGAATCTATTTTGTCCGGCTGATCGTTAACCACCAGGTGGCCGATGCAAAAAAACTCATTGTTACACACTAATTCTGCAAATGCTGATTTATATTGTGTGCGAAGCCGGTAGTGATACCGGCTTCTTTTTTTCTGATCATCCAGAACGTGCCGACAGGAATTTATGCAGGTAAAGATCCTCCTCCGGTTATTTCCCTTTTATTTTTCCGTTTTGCCTGTGATATTTTTATATTCTTCATAGGCTGTGCGGAACATATCCGCAACCTCATTGAGGTCAATGGACATGCTGCTTTTGAAGTAGGCATAGCAGGCCCATCCGAAAGCAAAGGTAAGGGCAGCGGCCACCAGCGAAGAGACACCGGCCCGGGCCAGGCCTTTGATCTTTTTACCGGGTTCCCATCCCGTGCGGTCGAGGGTTTCCATGGCCCAACGGACTGCCTGTTTTCCCGTATTGCCTGTCAGGGTGGAGCGTAACAGTTCGAGGGTTTTCTCTTTATCCGGGGTGATGTCGAAGATCCACGCGATCTTCAGGGCCAGCTCCATTTGAAGGGCGGTCAGGGGGACCATGTCTGACCCGGGCAGGGGCAGAGCCCCGACAGCCAGGGCCAGGGCGGCAGCCTTCCGGATCCATTTATCTACACTTTTTCTCTTGTACAGCGAAATCTTCAGATAGTACAATACCTTCCCTTCATCCTCAGGATCCTCCAGCATTCCGACGATTTTTTCATTGAGATCTTCCAGGCCTTCTCCGGATTTTGTCTGTACAGGCACCGGATTGATCCCGAGCTCTTCCCGCACCTGCATGACCAGCCCGTCAAGGGTCTCCTCCCGGATCGTTTCCGTCCGGTCTATGACGGCAACCATCTCTTTCCCTGCTGCTGAGATCTCCTGAAAAACATCTCTCACGTCCTGCTGAATACCCGTGGGGGCATCCAGAAAAAACAGAACCAGATCCGTGTCATCCGGAAGCTGCAACCGGATTCCTTTTTTGTTGTAACCGGGGGTATCGACAATAAAAATATTCTCCGCCACTGCATAGATCTTATTTTTTCCTGCGGATGAGGGTTTGATGTCTTTCAGCCGGATGCCTGTCAGCAGCTCCACCACACGCTCCTTCTCCGCATTCATGCTACCCACCAGCGTAATATGCAGCGTGGCGGCGGAGATCGTTTCGAACTTCCTCCGGATCTTTTCAAAAGACCCTTCAAAGGCCTGCTCAAAATAATCTTCTTCTCTTATTGTTTCCGGTTTTTCTGTCATGATCTTTCTTTTCCGTATTTTTTTATTTTCCGGATCATTTTGCGGGTCTGCATATTCCGTAGACTGAAAACAATGATCAGCCCGACCACAACCATGACGGCCAGCTGAAACAGAGCGGAGTATAACACGGACAACAAGAGGTTGTTACCGTGGTCATAAAACCAGACGGCCACCAGTACCGAGACAGAAAACCACAACACCGAAAGCAATACGAACAGGAAGCCGGCCAGGCCCGTCATGAGTGCCAGCCGTTTGGTATCTTGTTTCACGGCCGTGACAAACTCATCCTTCATATATCTGGCGAGCAGGAGAAACGGCATTTTCAGAATATCCAGGAACAACTGCAGCAGGGAATGGAGGGCATCCGAGGCCATCGATCTCTCCTGCCGGGAACCGGGGTCCGTATCAGAATTTGAACTTTTCATGTATTTATAATTTTATTATTACCCTGATAATCACATCCTTATCCT
>CAZYPI010000155.1:0-7141 GCA_964649335.1 uncultured Rikenellaceae bacterium
CCGGAGGTCGCGAGTTCGAGTCTCGTCGTGACCGCACCAGAGAAAAACCCGATGAGAAATCATCGGGTTTCTGTTTTTAACAGGCGTTGAATGCTTGCATTCATAAGACTGGTAAAAACAGAAATACATCCGGCGCAGCCGGTTGGGTTTTTCTCTGGTGCAGGGTGGCCCCCCGCAGGGGAAGAGTCCGCCGACCACAGGGAGGCAATCCCGTCGTGACCGCAAAAGCCGGCAGGCTTCCTACGTAGATACCTACGTAGGCACGATCAACAGTTATTCCGGTGTAGATTCCGGTTCTTCTGAGGAAACCAATAGTTTTTTTTGCAAATAATAAGTACATTTGCAAGAGTACAAACATCCTCCGAACAAAAGCTGCCATGAAACAAGCCGTCTATTTTTTCATCTTCTTTCTATATTTATTTCAAGCGGGTCTGCTGCCGGCAGAAAATCTCCCACATCCTTTCCGTGTTCTCCCCGAACCGCAAAAAACAGAGCTTTTACCCGGCAAAGGTATAGCTTATGGGGATATCGGTTATCTGGTGTTGAAAGGACATTTTCACCGTCCGGTCATGGGCAGTATCCTTTCCCAACTGCCGGAGACAAAGATCCCCGCCAAAGGGTCACTCATTCTTATACCGGATTCCTCTGCCGCCATGCCGGCCTCCCCCGAAGGATATGTCCTGACGATTTCCGGCGGAAATGCAGAAATACGTTCGCGAGGTGAAGCCGGACTTTTTTATGGTTGCCAGACGCTGGAACAGATACTGGAAGATGCCCGGGATTTTCATGTACCCGTACCGGCCTGCCGGATTACCGACTATCCTGCGCTGGCATACCGCGCCGTACATTTTGATGTAAAGCACCATCTTGATCATATCAATTATTATTATAACAGTATTGACCGGCTGGCCAGGTATAAGATCAACGCCGTTATTTTCGAGTTTGAAGACAAGCTCCGTTACCGGAGGCAACCGCTGATAGGGGCACCTCAGGCGATCAGCATCAGTGAGATGGCTGCTTTAACCCGGTATGCACGGGAAAGGCATATAGAGATCTCCCCGCTGGTGCAGGGGCTGGGACATGCCACTTTTATCCTGAAACACAAGGAGTATGCCCCCCTCCGCGAACTGCCCAACAACCGGTGGGCTTTTTGTCCGTTGGATTCGGGAACCTACCGCGTGCTGTTCGACATGTACCTTGATGCCATGGAGGCCACACCCGGTTCCCGTTATCTGCATGTCGGAGGCGATGAGATCGGGAATATCGGACTCTGTCCCCGTTGTAAGCCCATGGCTGACACAGAAGGACTTATGGCGCTGAATTTATACTGGCTGAACAAAGTGTCTTCGTTTATCCAGGCCCATGGCAGGACGCCGATTTTCTGGGATGATATGCCCCTGAAAGAGGCCGGAGTGTACAAAATAACCTATGACTCCTCCATAGATTCCTCGGAGGCAGCCCATATCTGGAAACAGGGGGAACCGAAGCTGGAGAAAGTGCTCGGCACCCTTCCTCCGGGGATTGTTTTCATGCGCTGGAACTACAGTATGGCGCGTCAACCCGGGAATATCATGGTTATGGACTGGTATGAACATCACCACTTACAGACCATGGTAGCCACAGCTGCCCAGTCGGGGCCGGCGGCCCTTTTCCCTTTTGATGAGCGGGAGCGGGGCATGTCGTCGCGGGGGATTGCCGCCATCCGCAGTTTTGTGTCGCTGGGTGCCGAAAAGAAAGCCGACGGCATGCTTTGTACGGCCTGGGATGACCGCTCGCCTCATATGGAGACCTATTGGCGGGGATTCATCGCTTCGGCCGAATACAGCTGGAACCCTGCGGGACGCTCCCTGAAAGAGTTCGATCCGGCTTATCTGCAACGGGAATACGGCACCACCTGCCGGAATTACGTATCCGTTTATGCCATGCTGCGTAAAGCCGCCGTATGCTGGGAACGTGCTTTTTACCGCAAAGGCGGCAGGATGGATCTGTCCAACACCCTTTTCAACCTGCCCGGCATCGCCCACTGGGCCCCCCCAAAGAAAACAAAAGAACCAGCAAAAACAGATTTCACCAATCTGCTGATTGAACTGCCGGACAGACAAAAGCCCGGTGCCTGGAGTAAAAAGTACAAAGCACGCCTGCTGACAGCATCTTCTGTGCTGCAGGACTATGCCGTCACCTCGCAAAAGCTGGATTCATTGTACCGAAGTGCCAAAAGAAACCGCTACCATTGGGAGCTTTTCTCAGCCATCAATGATTTTCAGATTACCGCACCGCGTTTGTTACTGGCCCTGCAGCAATGTGACACTCCCGGTAAAACGGCCCGGAAAGAAGGAATCCGTAAAGTACGGCAAGCATTGGCGGAATTTGACAAAGCCTGGAGCAACCTGCAAAAGGTATATGCAGAAACACGATTCCTCTCCTATCCACCGGATTATGTCCCCGACCGGTATTTTCATTTTGCCAGTCAACGGGAGGATCTTTCCTGGATGATTCAATCGGAAGAACTTTTTCACCGGATGATCAGAAGCTGGTTAAACGAAGAAAAACATTCCATACATTAAAACCTCCTTTTCGTGAAAAAAATCATCCTTTTCCCCGTTCTGGTGCTCTTTCTTTTTTCCTGCAGCAATCCTAAGAAAAAGAGCGCTGCGCCGCGTGATGCGGCCTTTGCCACCTATATCTCCGGGTACACCTCCGGGGTGATCTCCTCGGCCTCGACCATCCGCATCATCCTGACAGAGGATGTGGCGGGGGTGACACCTCTTCAGGAGGCGGACCACAAAATTTTCACGTTCTCTCCTGCCATCAGAGGGAAAGCGATCTGGGCAGATGCCCACACGCTGGAGTTCAGGCCGGAACGCCCGTTGCCATCCGGTACCCAATACAAAGCGGAGTTTCACCTGTCGCAAGTCATGGATGTTCCGGCTTCCCTGAAAACTTTTCCCTTCGCCTTTCAGACGCTGCACCAGGGTGTGCAGGTGGAGACGGGAGGGTTGAAAAGTATTTCGGAGGAGGATCTCTCCCGGCAACAGCTCACCGGCAGGCTGGTCACCGCCGATGTGGCACAGCCCGACGAGACGGAAAAAATACTCTCCGCCACCCAGAACGGAAAAGCGCTGAAGATACGCTGGTCACATGCGGATAACGGCACGCTGCATACCTTCGTCATCGACAGCATCCGCCGCACGGAACAAAAAGGGGAAGTTGTCCTGCGCTGGGACGGCTCCGTCATAGGTGCAAAAGACAAGGGCCGCCTGACAGTGGAGATCCCTGCCCTGAGTGATTTCAATCTGATGAACATCAAGGTGAACCAGGCGGACGGGCAGAGCATAGACCTCTACTTCTCCGACCCGGTAAGCAAAGACCAGATCCTGGCCGGGTTGATCTATTTCAAAGAAGGCAATCCCTCGTTGCGTCCGGAAAGACACGGCAATATCATCAGGGTGTATCCGGAAAAAAGGATCCGGGGCAAGAGGACACTGATCGTCCTCAACACCATCCGTAACATCCAGGGTTATCAACTGAGCCAAAGGTACGAACAGGAGGTCTCTTTCTCCGGCCTGAAACCGGCTGTGGAGATCCTGGGGCGGGGCGTCATCCTGCCCTCCTCGACAGGACTGACCCTGCCGTTCCGGGCGGTCAGTCTGAAAGCGGTCAATGTAAAAGTGATCAGGATCTATCCAAAGAACATCCCGCAGTTTCTGCAGGTCAACCGGTTTGACGGCAACTACGAGATCAAACGGGTGGGCCGCCTGATCCTGAAGAAAGAGATCAGGCTGGTGTCTGACAAGCCGGTGGATTACGGCGCATGGAATGTTTTCTCGCTCGATCTCTCTACGCTGATACGCACCGAGCCGGGCGCTATCTACCGTATTATCCTCTCTTTCGACCGATCCCAGTCGCTGTATGCCTGCGGCGGGAAGGGCCCTGCCGGCAAGACGACAGAGACTTTCACCGGAAAAGATAACGACCGGGAATTCTCCGCCTATGACGGTCCGGGATACAATTATTACGATGATGAGTGGAATTACGACAACTTTGTATGGAGAGAGCGGGACGATCCGTGCAAAGACTCGTACTATATGGTCCGGAGCCGGCAGGCCGCCCGCAATGTGCTGGCCTCCGACCTGGGCATCATCGCCAAGAGCGGCCGTGACCACCGGTTGCTCGTGGCCGTCACCAGTCTGATAGACACGCGACCCCTCGCCGGCGCGGATGTGGAGGTATATGATTACCAACACCGGCTGATGGCCACCGGCAAGACGGACAAGGAGGGCCTCGCGGAGATCCCGCTGAAGAGGAAACCTTTCCTGGTGGTGGCTTCTTACAACAACCAGCGGGGTTATCTGCGTGTGGACGACGGCTCGGCCCTGTCGGTGAGCATGTTTGACGTTGCCGGCATGAAAGCGCCGGAAGGCATCAAAGGCTTTCTCTATGGTGAGCGGGGTGTCTGGCGGCCGGGCGACACCCTCTTTTTGACCTTCATGCTGGAGGACGGAAACCATGTCCTCCCGCAGAGTCATCCGGTGATCTTCGAGCTATTCACTCCGGAAAACAGGTTGTATCTGCGGAAAGTGAAGACACGCTCGCTCAACGGCGTGTATGATTTCCGTTTCAGCACAGCGGGGGATGCTCCCACGGGCCGGTGGCTGGGCAAGGTGCGGGTCGGTGACGCCGTATTCACAAAAGCGTTACGTATCGAGACGGTTAAGCCCAACCGTCTGAAGATCGTCCTCGACTTCGGCAAAAAAACACTCACCCGCGACGGCGACAACCGGGGCACGCTGCATGTCACCTGGCTGCACGGGGCCCTTGCCCGCAATCTGAAAGCGGACGTCAGACTGAACCTCTCCCCCGGCAAAACCGTCTTCCCGGATTACCCGGGATACACCTTTGACGATCCTTCCAAAAGTTTTTACGCCGACGAGCAACCGGTCTTCGAAGGCCGGCTCAACAACGAAGGGACGGCCTCTTTCCTTCCCGGCATTCATGTGGGGCGGGAAGCGCCCGGCATGCTCCGCGCTGTTTTCAGGACACGTGTTTATGAGCCCTCCGGCGATTTCAGCGAAGACCGCTATTCCATTCTATATTCGCCATTCACGAGTTACGTCGGGGTTAAAATCCCCAAAGGGCCGGGATGGAACGGCGCCCTCTACTCCAACGAGACCAACCTCATCCCCATCGTCACCGTAGATGCGGAGGGCCATCCTGTGGACCGTACCGTGACGGTGGAGATATACAATGTCTCGTGGCGCTGGTGGTGGGACCGTGATGCCACCGACAACCTGGCCTCGTATGTTCGTCAGCGCAGCCGCAACCTGATCCGCACGGACCACATCACCACCCGTAACGGCAAGGCCATGTATGAGATGAAGTTTGACGAAGAGTACTGGGGCCGCCGTCTTATACGGGTCACCGACCCGGTGAGCGGCCACAGCTGCGGAGCCACCTTTTACCTTACTTACAGAGGCCGGTGGGAGAACGCCACGCAGGAAGGCCCCGGCGGCGCCGAGATGCTGATGTTCACCACCGACAAAAAATCTTACCGGGTGGGCGACAAGATACGCGTCAGTCTGCCGGCATTCCGGGAAGGCCGTGCGCTGGTCACCATCGAGACTGGCTCGAAGATATTGCGTCATTTCTGGAAAAGCGCCGGCGGGAGAGATTCCGTCCTCGTGCTCGACGCCACGCCGGAGATGACACCCAACGCTTATATCTGTGTGGAGCTGATACAGCCCCATAGCCGCACCACCAACGACCGCCCGGTGCGCATGTACGGCATCCAGCCGGTGTCGGTCACGGACCCCGCCACCCGCCTGATGCCGGAGATCACCCTGCCTGCGAAACTGGAGCCGGAGGGCACGGCAAAGATCAGGATCAAAGAGAAAAACGGCCGCGCCATGACTTACACCGTAGCCATCGTGGATGAGGGTTTGCTGGACCTCACGCGTTTCGGGACGCCGGACCCCTGGCGTCATTTCTATGTAAAAGAAGCTTTGGGCATCCGCACGTGGGACCTGTACAAATATGTCATGGGCGCCTATGCCGGCAAGATGGCCGGACTGCTGAGCATCGGCGGGGACATGTACATCGAAAAGGAAGGCAAAAAGAACACCAACCGCTTCAAACCGGTGGTACTCTTTCTGGGGCCTTACACGCTGAAAGCAGGGAAAACAGCCACCCACACGATCAGGATGCCCAATTACGTGGGGTCGGTACGCGCCATGGTGGTGGCCTCCGACGGCCACGGCGCCTATGGCAGCGCCGACAAGACCGTTCCCGTCAAAAAGCCGCTGATGGTGTTGGCAACGCTGCCGCGCATGGCCGGCCCGGGCGAGACCGTCACCCTGCCGGTCAGTGTCTTTGCCATGGAAGACAACATCAGAAAGGTAAACGTACGGGTCGAGACCAACGATATGTTCATGATCAGCGGAGACAAATCCCAAAAGATCCTTTTCGACGCCCCCGGCGATCAACTGGTGTTTTTCACCCTGAAGGTTCCTGAAAAGACCGGCCACGGGGTGGTCACCGTGGTGGCTACGGCGGGAAGAGAGGAAGCCAGAGACATCATACACCTGCAGGTGCGGGCTCCCAATCCCAGGATCACCAATGTTACGACAGGCGTAGCCGAAAGGGGTGCCTCCTGGCAGGGCCGTTATGAAGCGCCCGGTCTTGCCGGCACCAACACCGGCATGGTGGAGGTCTCCGTGCTGCCGCCGCTGCGGCTGGAGGAGCGGCTGCAGTACCTCATCACCTATCCGCACGGCTGTGTCGAGCAAGTCACCTCGTCGGTTTTCCCGCAGCTGTATCTGGAGCGGCTGGTGGAGCTGAGCAGGGAGCAGAAAGACCGCAT
Source organism: uncultured Rikenellaceae bacterium (assembly GCA_964649335.1). Classification (GTDB taxonomy): domain Bacteria; phylum Bacteroidota; class Bacteroidia; order Bacteroidales; family VadinHA17; genus DRPN01. The sequence continues at coordinate 6,857 of CAZYPI010000155.1, forward strand.
CCAGGCGAACATCACGCAGGGCATCCGCAAGCTGACCTCTTTCCAGGTGCCCGGCGGCGGGCTCACCTACTGGCCGGGGACGGCGTACGACCCCGACGACTGGGGCACCAGCTATGCCGGCCACTTCATGCTGGAAGCCCGCAACAAAGGCTACGAGCTGCCGGCGGGGTTCCTCGACAACTGGCTGCGTTATCAGCAGCGCCGGGCCAACAGCTGGTCACGGCAAGGCAACCGGGACCGGTGGTACGGCAGCGAGTTGAGTCAGGCATACCGTCTATACACCCT
>CAZYPI010000156.1:0-2418 GCA_964649335.1 uncultured Rikenellaceae bacterium
CGGTACTTGTCCGGATCACGCAGCAGCAGTGTCAGATAGTTCAGCACCAGGGCAAAGGTCTTGCCCGTGCCGGCAGAAGCATGATAGACCCTGAGCATAACATCCACAAAGATAGAAGATATTCCCCTTTGAATGAAGTTTTACTTTTTTCTGTAAAATGATTACCTTTGTACAAGGTACGAGGATGAAGCAAATTTTCTGATATTCAGAGAACTGAAATAGACACGGACATCAATGACAAAGTTTCTGAGGAAAGCACAACATTGTTCCCGGAATAACATTATTTCACTGCGAACTTCAGTGTTTTTTATGTATATTAGTATGAAAAATTTAAGTAGGTTTGTAGAACAAATTTAACACCTTACAAAATGGATAAAGTAATCATTCAACTTACAACTTCTAAAACATTAAAGTTGTTGAAAGAGTTGGAAAGCCTTAATTTATTACGAATATTAAAAAAAAATGTCAGAACGGAGACGAACCTGTCTGACAAATATGCGGGCAAGCTCCCTCCCGATATTGCTGAAGATCTGCAAAAACATATTAAACAAAGCCGCTTAGAATGGAACAGCAATATTTAATTGACAGCAATGCGATCATTGACTACTTATCCGGGAACCTCCCCATAAAGGGAAAAACATTCATGAACCGGATAATCAATGAAATCCCCAATATTTCCGTTATCAGCAAAATCGAGATTCTCGGCTACAATACCGCTGCTGAAGCATACCAACTGCTCTCCGGTTTTATTGAAGATTCGGTGATACTGGGACTGACGGACGATGTAGTGGAAGAAACAATCAAAATAAGAAAAGAGAAAAAATTAAAAATACCTGATGCTAATATCGCTGCTACCGCTTTAGATAATGGTCTTATCCTTATATCCCGCAACGTAAAAGACTTTAAGAAAATTAAAGGATTAAAAGTATTGAACCCACATGATTTTTAAAAATCCGGACTTACCAGATAAACGTTCCTGCTAATATCAAATATACTTTCCCTCATCTTGTATTTCTCCGGTGATAATAAACCACAAATGACCCAACTAATTTCGCCCTGAACGTAGTGAAGGGCTAATTTCCAACTAATTTCGTTGACGCAGTCAACTAATTTCGCCCTGAACGTAGTGAAGGGCATCAGTATTCCAACCCCCACTTTTATCTTTTTACTTTCTTTGTCCACCGTAGCTCTTCCGGAGCGAAAGGGGATGTCTTTTGTATTCCGTTTTGAACCTCAAACCCTGACGATCCTCCGGATGTCAGGGCCTCCGCCATCGCTCGACGAAGCTACTGCGAAGGCGAGTTTTGCTACGGCATCAAACCTCAAACATTATCCTATTCCCCTTTTTATTATCTTTGGATTCCAAACTCAAAAACACACCGTCATGGCATACACACCCGATCCCGACAGATACAGCAACACGGTTTATAACCGCAGCGGTGCCAGCGGTTTGTTGCTGCCCCCGGTTTCTTTAGGCCTCTGGCACAACTTCGGCCACGTGGATGATTTCGATACCGGCAGGGAAACGCTCCTCACCGCTTTCGACCGGGGCATCATCCATTTCGACCTGGCCAACAACTACGGACCTCCTCCGGGGAGCGCGGAAGAGAATTTCGGCAAAATCCTGAAAAACGACCTGGCTCCTTACCGTGACGAGCTGGTCATCTCCACCAAAGCGGGATATCTTATGTGGGAAGGGCCGTACGGAGAATGGGGCTCCCGCAAATATCTGCTGGCCAGTCTCGACCAGAGTCTGAAACGTATGGGACTGGAATACGTGGACATTTTCTACTCCCACCGTTTCGACCCCGACACCCCGCTGGAGGAGACCATGGGAGCGCTGGCCCACGCCGTCAGACAGGGCAAAGCCCTCTATGCCGGCATCTCCAACTACGACCCCGACACCACCGCCCGCGCCGCCGGGATCCTGGCCTCGCTGGGCACCCCCTGTGTCATCCACCAGGCCCGCTATTCCATGCTCGATCGCTGGGTGGAAAAAGGCCTGCTGAATGTGCTCGACGAGAAAGGCATCGGCTGCATCGCTTTTTCACCCCTGGCCCAGGGCCTGCTCACGGATAAGTACCTGAAAGAGATCCCGGAAAACTCCCGGGCTGCCAGCCCGTACGGTTTTCTGCAGAAATCGGCCATCACCCCCGAGCTGGTGGAGGTGCTGAAGAAACTCAACGACCTGGCAAAAGAACGGGGCCAGACCCTGGCACAGATGGCCCTCTCGTGGGTACTCAAAGACCCGCGCGTCACCTCCGTACTGATCGGGGCCCGCAACAAAGAGCAACTCCTCGACTCGATGAAATGTATGGAAAACACAGATTTCTCCGTGGAAGAACTCAACCTGATTGACGAATACCTTGCAGAATTGTGAGTAAGGTTGACCGGTGAAGGGTGATCGGTGAAGGGTGA
>CAZYPI010000156.1:2518-4934 GCA_964649335.1 uncultured Rikenellaceae bacterium
GGTGAAGGGTGAAGGGTGAACGATCCGTTGGAAACCGCACAGGCCATCGTGTGGCAATAACAAAGCGGACAAATATGAAATTACAAATATCAAAAGAAGAAATCGAAAAACTGGTTAAAACACATTACCGGATATCCGTATCGGCCCGCCCGCTTAGCGGTTATGATGAACTGAATTTTCTGTTAACAGACAGACAGGATAAGAAATATATCCTGAAGATATCTCCCGGAGACCGGGACGTCCATTTTCAGGATGCACAGGTAAAAATCTTAAAATATCTCGCCACAACCAGTATCGCAAAATATTTTCAAAAGCATCTGCCGAACATCCGGGGAGAAGAAGTGACCCAGATCATTCTTGACGGAAAGAAACATTATCTGCGCATTCTCACTTTTCTGGAAGGCACCTTTTGGGCGGACAGCAAGAAAAAATCCGCCGGACTGTATGAAGACCTGGGGAAGTTTATGGGCACCATGGACAAAACGCTGGCCGGGTTCTCCCACCCTGCCCTCCACCGGCACTACCCCTGGGATATCAGCACAGCCGCCGATGCCAACACAAACCTGAAATATATAACAGACCATGAGCGCAGGCGGATGGCCGGCTATTTCCTGCTGCAGTTCGAAACGGAAGTGATGCCGGTACTCTCCTCCCTTCGCCATGCTTATGTGCACAACGATGCCAACGACTACAATATACTGGTACACAATAATAAAATAACAGGCCTGATCGATTTCGGCGATATGGTCTATACGGCATTGGTAAACAACCTGGCCGTCACCTGCACCTATGCCATGCTGAATACAGGCGACCCCCTTCATGCGGCTACGCTGGTGGTAAAAGGTTATCATGCCAAATATCCGTTAAAAAAAGAGGAACTCGATTTATTGTATTATCTCATAGCGGCACGGCTGTGTATCAGCGTCACCCAATCGGCTTATCAGGCATCAAAAGAGAGCGGCAACAGGCACCATTTTGTGACCGAAACCCCGGCATGGGATCTGTTATATAAACTCATCCGTGTCAATCCGGTAAAAGCACAGAACACATTCAGGAAAGTCTGTGGTTTCGAGGGAGTGATCCGAAAGGATGATAATTCCGGATTGCTGGGGCAACGCAAAAAGAACATCGGCCTCAATCTGAGCATCAGTTACCGCAAACCCCTGAAAATTGTGAAAGGGGCTTTGCAATATTTGTATGATGACCAGGGCAGGGCTTTTGTGGATTGTGTGAACAATCCTTCCCATGTGGGACATTGTCATCCGGTGGTGGTGAAACGGATGCAAAAGCAACTGGCCACCCTCAACACCAACACAAGATACCTGAGCGAGCTGATCGTTGAGTATGCAAAACGACTCAAGGAGACCCTGCCTCCGTCACTGAACATCTGTTATTTTGTAAACTCGGGCAGCGAAGCCAATGACCTGGCCATACGGATGAGCCGGCATCTCACCGGGCAAAAGGATATCATCGTCCTCGATCATGCCTATCACGGCACCACCACCCTGGACATGGAGATGAGTCCTTATAAATTTGACGGAGCGGGAGGATTTGGCAGACGACCGTGGATACACAAAGCCGAATGCCCCGATCTGTACCGGGGACGATACCGGTATGGCGATGCCCGGGCCGGGGAAAAATACGCGCAAGACGTACAACGCATTATTGATGAATTAAAAGCAGCCGGCAAGGCCCCGGCGGCTTTTATCAGCGAAACCCTGTTGGGCGTGGGCGGCCAGCTCCCTCTGCCCCGGGGATATCTGAAACAGGCATACCATTATGTCAGAGCGGCCGGCGGCGTGTGCATTGCCGACGAAGTGCAGGTTGGCTTCGGACGGGTGGGAGAAAAATTCTGGGGCTTTCAATTACAAGAGGCGATACCCGACATCGTGGTCATGGGAAAACCCATCGGCAACGGCCATCCGCTGGCAGCAATCGTGGTGACAAATGAAATCGCCGAAGCCTTCGACAACGGCATGGAATATTTTAACACATACGGGGGCAATCCGGTTTCCATGACCGCCGGCCTGGCGGTGCTGGATGTAATCCAAAACGAAGAGATGCAAAAACATGCCCTCGAAACAGGAAACTACCTGATGGCCGGCCTGAAAAAACTGATGAATAAACATCCCGTCATCGGGGACGTAAGAGGCCACGGGTTGTTTATCGGCGTGGAACTGGTGAAAGACAGGAAAACCCTGGAACCTGCCGTACCGGAAATTGATCTCATCGTGGAAAAGATGAAAGACCGCGGCTACCTTTTAAGCACCGACGGCCCGCTGCACAATGTCCTGAAAATAAAACCGCCCCTGCCCTTCAACAAACAAAATGCCGCAGAACTGTTGCAGTATTTAGACGAAACTTTGGAAAAACTGCCCGGCACATGATGTTCAGGTCTTCTCCTACTCCGTTCACC
>CAZYPI010000156.1:5034-7118 GCA_964649335.1 uncultured Rikenellaceae bacterium
CTTTGGAAAAACTGCCCGGCACATGATGTTCAGGTCTTCTCCTACTCCGTTCACCCTTCAACCTTCACCGATCAACCTTCTCCTATAGCTTTCCGCCTCCCAGTTGTTGACAAAGGCGATCTCCTCTTCCGACAGGGGATGCGGGCCGCCGAAGGCCTCGGAATACTTGCTGATCTTCATAAAATCCTCAAACACATCGAGGAGGGTCTCCGTTTGTGACTCCGTGTCGCCTGCACCGAACAACCCATGGCCTTTCACCAGGATGATCCGCGGATCACTCCCGTATTTTTTCCGGAACAGTTCTGTTTTTCTTTTCGTGTCTTCCAAAATATCCCGGCTATTTTTCTTTTCCGAATAGATAAAGGCCGGACCACAATACACCACAATATCGGGCGTATAGGGCCGGGCAATCTGACTGAAAGCCACCGTGCCCTGGTAAAAATGCCGGTGAAGTGTAGAATGGCGTACTTTCACTTTTTTCCCTTTCAGGATGGAGGTCATTCCTTCCAGGAGCAGCTCCGTATCTTTCGGCAGGGACAACGGTTTTTCCCGGGCGGGACTAATAATTTTCTCCAGGATGGCCGTCACCTTGCCATAAAGAAAAACGATCTCATCAATCGTGTTCGCGCCCACAAAGATACCGTGGTTGCGCATGAAGATCATCTGCGGATCTTTCCCGAAGCGGTTCCGGTAGTAGGAAAGTTTCTCTTTCACCTGCACAAACAGGGAGTACCCGGCGCCGAACCCCACAAAGAGGGCTTCTTCGCCGAAAAGCTCGCGGGTTTTCTCTTTTGCCTGCACCGAGCACATCAGTCCGTTGACCAGCGCCGGATGAGTATGTACCACAAAGGGATACTCCAGCAGGTTGTGCAGGGCCGTTTCCACCGACGGCCGTTGTCCTTTCTCAGGATGCACCCGCGCCGCCAGCATATCTTCCTTCACTTCCGCCTCCCGCTTCTGCACCTCTTCAGAATATTTTTTCTTCCCGATGAGGCCCAGCTTGTCGCGATATAATTGCACAAAGCCCCCGAGGGTGATATCCGCCAGAGAAACGCCGCTGGCCTTGACCCACAGGTAACGGTCATTTTTAAAAGAGGTGTTGCCTCCGCCGCCGATAATATAGTCCGGGTTGCTCCCGAAATACCTGGATATGGCCACCAGTTGTTCAAGCTCCTGTTGCATGATTGTTTTTTTTTAGATACTCACTCTGTCATCCGCTTCCTTCTTCCCCAGCCAGGGGATGGCCCCGATAAACCAGATGACCGTCCCGGCCAGCACCCACGACTTCATGCCCGCCTCCGTCAGAGTTCCCGTATAATGCAGATAAGGAGGTACCACCGTAAGAAGGAGACCGGAGAGAGCCAATAGTTTGTAAAGTAATTTCATAATAATCTATGTTTGACCCCCTCCCTCACTCCCTCCCCCTCGGCGAGGGGGAGGGCTGGGGTGGGGGTTATTTTTGATATATTTTACTAAATAAGACATACACTCCTCCTGCCACCAGCCACACGGGCGCCGAGAGGAAGAAGATATCCACATGAAAATAGAGTCCTGCGATGAGGGCAGCCGTGAGCATAAGGAACCAGGTCCAGCCGGCGGCCTGGTTGAACATAAGGCCTTTGCGTTCGGCATAATCATCCTGCAGGCCCATCCGGGGCAGCAAGTAGTAGTCGGCAAAGATGACGGCGCCCATCGGCACCAGCACCAGTCCGTACAGCGCCACAAAGTCGAGCAGGCGCATCACCAGGGCGGGGAAGAGTGCCGCCACGGTAGTCACCAGCCCGGCCACCAGGGTCACCTTCCACCGGCTCCAGCCCGAGGCCACCTGCAGTGCCATGCCGGCGCGGTAGAGGGTGGGGTTGGCAGTAGTCCAGCCGGCGATGACCACAGCAATGGCACCGGAGAGGCCAATGGCCTGGTACGCCACCACGCCGGGCGCATCCGAGTGGGCCGCCGCATAGAGAATGCCCGAAGCGATCCACGCTACATAATGCCCCAGGAACATGCCCACGGCCGAGGCAAAGCCGTACTGCCATTTTTTGGCATAGCGCAAAATCGTCATATCAGACATGCCGATGTGCATG
>CAZYPI010000157.1:0-7096 GCA_964649335.1 uncultured Rikenellaceae bacterium
GGATATACCTATCTGGGTATTGCGTTTTACTATATCATTTTTGATTTTGTCTCTCCTGTCTCGGACGAGTTGTCCCTGATCATCATAGCATGGATCTCCCATGGCGGACTGTTGAATGCCTGGGGAGGAGGTATCGTGGCTTTCCTGGCGTTATATATCCGTAATATCATACTGTTTTACCTCTCACGTAACCGTACCCGGCTTATCGGCAAGATGACGGAGAGATATCCCGTCTGGATGGGTGTCTATCAGAAACAGATGTCGGAGAATCTCATGAAGACCGTTCTTCTGCTTATGTTTGTTCCCAAGCTGAGGATTCTGATCCCTTTGGTTGCCGGCTTCGGCCGGGTGCAGGTGCGCCGTTTCTTTTTCGCCCAGGGGCTGGCCCTGGCCCTGTTCATCATGGTATATTATCCTCTCGGGATATTTTTCTATTCCCGTATCCGGTCGTTGCTGAGCCGGATGGGAGCGGTGAACCAGTATGTTTTTTTCGGTTCACTTCTTTTGTTTGCCGTAATTATCAGCTTCTTCGTGGGTCGCTACATCATTCGCAAAGCCCGCTGACCCCGTTCCCCCTTCATCCTTCAACCTTCAACGTTCACCCTTCACCCTTCAACGTTCACCCTTCACCCTTCAACGTTCACCCTTCCTAATGCGTTCTTTCGTCCGCGAGGTTCTGTAATTTACCTTCGGCAAAAGTGTTCACCACATCGTTGATATCGTGCAGGTTGGTGAGGATAACCTCCAGGCCTGCCGCCCGGAAGCTCTCGTAAGCGCCCCGGCCCATACCTCCGGCGATGAGCACATCGCAATCGGCGATCTCGCGCGCCATGGAAGCATGCTTGTCCATGGCTTCCCGGCCGTAACCGTGGCCATGACCCTGATCATGATGTTCGTGGTGGTGGTGATGATCCCCGCCGGGAGCAAAATGCCCCGTGCCCCTTTCGCGCATCTCCACATCCACAGGGTCTCCCTCTTCGAGGGTGTAGATCTTGTAATATCTGGAACGGCCGAAATGCTGGCTTACCGTTTCGCCGTCAACAGTGACAATGGCTATCTTCATCGTTTGGATATTTTATGGTTTGGAACTGCAAACATGTAAAAAGCTTCGGTTTCTTCCAATGAAATCTGTCAGGTTTTTACTATCCCGGGTTACTTATTATGAGGTGTTCTTCTTGAATAATCTCTTATCAAAAGAAAAAAGCCTTACGGAGAGGACTCTTATTTCTCCGGCTTTCCGGTGTTGCGGGTTGATCAGGTAATTAAAATCGCCGTCAACCGTGGCTGACGGAACTTTCAATATCAGGAACTCTCCTTCTTCGATAAAACTGTCGCCAAATTGTTTGATTGTGACAGGTGCCGGCCATGAATTCCAATCCGCCGGCAGATCCTTCTGTTTTATTGCGGCAATGGGCCCGTCCGGTAATTCCAGGGTTACCATGCAGTAATCTTCAGGGAGATTGCCCAGGGGGGTGTGGACGGCAACTTCCACGGTTGCCAATGCTCTCGATCCGGCAGTATAAAGTACGGGAACCCCTTTGCTGTTCCATCGTCCGCCGGCTGTTTCAGCACCCCTGCCTGACAGGTCCCGGGCCCATTTACATTTGCACAACCGGTATGCTTTCATGCCAGAACGCCATGTTCTATCCGTGACAGCTCATCCCTTACCAACCGGATGCCGAAGGTATTATCAAGGAAATCTTTGGGAACGGTGCCTCCCAAAGCAGTGTTTTCTGTTGTCAGCCAGGTGATGAATTTCTCCGCATTGCCGAAAACCTCAATGCCGTATTGATAAAGAAGAGATATCTGGATGATTTTCTCGGATTGTGAAGGTGAGAACCGGCGTTTCTCTTTCCTGTACCTTTGAAGAGTCCTTTCCGAAATGCTTAGAATCCGGGACCACTCGGTAAGAGAAAACGGCACTTTCTTAAACAGGCCTGAAAATGAGTAGTAATCAATACCTTCACGCACCATTTGTATCAACTCGTACGTGTTCTTTTCACTATCCTGCAGATAAGTTCTTTTTTTTGACATGGATTTTTGTTTTTACAAATATATGAAAAATGTCGTAAATATTATGAAAATTGTCGTACTTTCTGTATTTATATTTTTACCTTTACGTTATGACAGGCGGATAAGATTTCCTGAAATGCTGTGAGATTTGTATCTTGTAAGTCTGAAAATGACAGAAAGCAATATATTATGAAACGGTTTGTGAACACGCGTTTTACGCCGGTGTACCGGGATGCCGGTTTTAACCTTGGTGATGCGGAAAAAGCGGCGGCGGCGTTCCGTGCCGAGCAGGATCATCCGCACGATCCCGGTGATTACATTTATTCACGCTACCGCAACCCCACGGTGGTGGCAGTGGAAGAGCAGCTGGCTGCCGTGGAAGGGTCTGCCTGGGCCCTGCTGACACAGTCGGGTATGTCGGCCATAGATATAGCCCTGTCGGTGTTTCAGTGGGCCGGCGAGGGGAGACCGTGGCTTTTTTTCAGCGAGATTTACGGGGGTACCAACTCTTTCATTGATGAGGTGCTGATACGGCGGCGCGGTCTGGACATCCGGCGTTTTGTGACCGGCGGCGAACGGCATGACCTGCAGGCTCTGGAACGGCTGCTGCAGGAGATAAAACCGGATGTGGTCTATTTTGAGGCGATCTCCAACCCCATGCTGATCGTGGCAGATGGCCGTGAGATTATACGTATGGCCCGGGAGGCCGGCAGTGTCGTGATCATCGACAACACTTTTGCCACCCCCTGGCTGTGGAAACCTCTGCAGGATGGTGCCGATATGGTGATACACAGTGTCACCAAGTACCTGGCCGGCCACGGCAACCTGACGGCCGGAGCAATATGTGGCAATGACCCCGGGCTCTTGAAAGAGCTGATCAAATACCGCAAACTGACGGGACACATGCTCTCGCCCGATGATGCAGCCCGCCTGGGCGATTACCTCCGTACCTTTCCCCTGCGGGTACAACAACACTGCTATAATGCCCTCAGGGTGGCCCGGGAGCTTGACCGTCATCCGGCAGTCGGCAAAGTGATGTACCCCGGACTGGAGACACACCCCACACACCGGGAAGCGGTGGAACTGTTCGGGAAAAGAGGATACGGCGGGGTGGTCACTTTCGATCTGGCCGGAGAGAATGACGAGGAAAAACGCCGGCGCCGCGACCGTTTTGTCCGGGCCGTATCGGACAACATCCCCCTGGTGCCTACCCTCGGTGATACCGGCACCATCCTGCTGCCCATAGAGCCGGTGTGGGGGGATAAGTATCATGCACCGGGAATGATACGCCTCTCGGTGGGTATAGAACCTGCAGGCGATTTGTTGAAAGTGATAAGAAAAGGCCTGGCGGCATTGTGAACAAAGGCCTGAAAAAAGATCTGTTACTTCTCTTTTTTCCTGTGTACTTCCTCCGGAGGATTAAACCCAAGTCCGTGATATGGTTGTCTATATTGATCCGGTCGTTGGCCAGTACCTGCAGATACCGTATCACCCGTTTGCTTTTGATGTCGAGGGTGTCCTGACAACGGGCCGGTAAGCGGGCGTTATTTCATCTCTGCCTGCAGAAATCTTTTCAGATTTTCCACATCCAGCCGTTTGGCGATAATCTTTTTATCCTTGTCGAGCACATAGATCACCGGGGTGCTATATACGTCGTAATTCACCCGGAAGTTGGTCAGTTGGTTCGGATCCCAGACATTGAACCAGTGGTCGTCTATGTAGTTGTGCTCTTCGACAAACTTTTTCCATTCGTTTTTATTGTCATAGATATATATGGCCATCACCGCCAGGCCTTTGTGCTTGTATTGCTGGTAAAGGTCCCACAGTTTCGGAATGGCTTTCTTGCAGAATCCGCAGTTGGGTTCCCAGAAAAACAGCACGGTGAAAGGGGCTTCCGTTTCCCAGAGATCCACCCATTCACCGGTGAGGGACTCCATCCTCAGGTCGGGGGCTTTGCGGCCGAGCAGGTTGGGTTTGATATGCGCCACCCGCTCTTTCAGCCCGGCCAGGAATGTGGAATCCGACCAGGGGGTCTTGCCCGTGAGGTAATATTTCTCGGCAATGTGGACATACACCCCGTCCATGCCCATGATGGTGCTTTTCTGAAAATTGTTGAGCAGGTAAATGACCACATACTGATAAACCTTGTCGTTTTGTTCTGCCCGGCCGATGATCTTATCCACCTGCGGGATGACGGAATCGGGCCGCTGGATCAGGATGCGGTTGAAATACTGGTTCAGCCGGCTTTGCAGCACGGGGGTACGCAACAGTCGCGCATCGCCGAAGTCCACCCCGTCGAAATAATGATCCCGCAACCAGCCGTATCTTTTAACCCACAGCAGGGAGTCTCTGTCCGGTGTTCCTTCGGGAAGATTGAAATCCGGCACATCCGGTGGGGTCATCGCCTGCACCAGGTGGCCCAGGAAAGTGCCCTGATGGGTCTTGATCATTTGACGGTTTAAGGCGCCGGTACGCGCATTGATCGTATCAATCTGCTCCTGCAGAATGCGGGTGGAATCGCTGTTGCCATGGTTCTTTGCCAGCCGCCCGTGCAAATCCCTGAGTTTTTTATTGAGGTGGTATAACTGCTGCTGGAAAGCCAAAAAATCTTCATTGTCTTTCGAGCCGGTGAAATGAAGGGTCTCGAAAAAATCGGTCGTATCGGTTTCGATGGTGAAACGCAGGTTGTGTTCATCCACCAGAAACTCCACATAGCGCATATTGGGCATCACCAGCAGATACACCCCACCCGGCAGAGAGTCGCCGGCAAACACTCCGTGGCCTTTGTTGTCCAGTTGCAAGGTGTCTTCCACATAATTCTTGTCGGCAAAATGATAGCCCAGATAAACGGTCTTCCCCGGCAGATGCGGGATCTTTACTTCGATGCGATACCCCCCGTCTTTGTTTTTCTGACCCGCAAAAACGGGCGCAACCAGAAACAGGGAAAACAGGAATAAGGGAAAAATATGTCTTTTCATAATAGCACAGATGATATTTTGTAATTCATGCCCTGACAGTATCCGCTATACATCGCACGCAAAATTGATACCTTTTTTTCAGAGAAACAAATTTAGTAAGGGAAGAATACGGACGGCAGGGGTGGTTCCGGCAATGTTGATAAAAGTAATCGGTTTTTACAATTATGGCATTTTTTTTGCATGTTTTTCCTTTGCGTGTTCATCATATACACTTCATATGGTTGCCTGGCTTTACTCAAAGTGTTGATGTTTAACCAAAATTGGAAAAAATGAAAACAATTACCAAATCCTTACAGTTATGGATGGTTCTGCTGGGAGTTTTAAGCTTCTCTTCCTGTGATAAGAACGATGTGACCGTCCCCGGCAAAGGAGAAGCTGCCTTTTCTGTCGCCGTGGATCAGTCGCTGAAATCCGCTATGACCGACAGCACGGAGATGGTTTCTTATCATTTGCTCATTTCCGTGGAAGACACTCATGGAAACGCTGTGCTTACGGATGAACTGGTGCCATTGTATGTCTTTGGCAACGGTTTTCTGAGTGAGAAAGTGAAACTGGAAACCGGCAAATATCTTCTGACCAAGTTTCTGGTCATCGATCCGTCGGGGAAAGTGATCTATGCTTCTCCGAGGAAAGACTCGCCGAAAGCTTATCTGGTTAAAAAACCATTGCCCATTCCTTTTAATATTCATGCCGAGGTGGTGACAATGGTTACCCCCGAAGTGCTGCCGGTAGGGAACGGCGGCCCGGAAGAGTTCGGATATGTGAATTTCGGCGTTCAGATAGTGCGACCGTTGCATTTTTATGTGGCAGCCATCCTTGACAATCCGATTATTATGGCTCCTACGCGCTTTACCGAGGCCGAACTCACTGTGATGGATGAAACCGGCTGGCATTATACATTTAAATTGCGTCCCCGGGTGAACCACCTGGTGATAAGGGGAGGATCGGAGACCTACAGATTTATCCTGAAAAAAGAAGGGTTTAAAACACAGAAATTTAAATTTCCGGCCAAACGCCTGGAAGCTACCACATGGCAGGATCCTCTGATTCTGATAATTCCATGGGGCGAAGAATACAAAAAACTCGTTCTTCAGCCGGGGCCTGAAAAAGGCAAAGACGCCATGATAAGCAACCTGGAACCGGATGAAAACTTCGGGGATTACCCCTATTTTGAGACGACCTATCTGCCCGATTCGATCCTCACGGTGATGCGATCTACACGGAGCCTGATATGGTTCGACATGAACGAGCTGCCTAAATCGGCCATAATCAAAAAAGTGATCCTCCGGCTCTATTACGACCGGCCGGTGCCGTGGGATACGACGGTTTTTATTTCGGACAGTTCCCAAGCTACCGATATGTGCCCGTGGTATGGCGCCGTGCTGCAGAAAATCATCGAGCCGTGGGATGAACATAAGGTGACATGGAGTAACCAGCCCGAAACGACCGAATTTGGCCAGGTGTATATATCTCCCTTCAGACCTTATGTCGCCAATACGAACTTTATCAATGTGAATGTCACCTCATTGTTTATGGAAACCGATGTGGATAGTTGCGATTGCGAAACAAATTACGGCATGTTGTTGCGCTTGTGGCCTACCGAGCGTTTTCCGGGGTTCCGCTTTGCCTCCAGCGACTATCCCGATGCCTCCATGCGTCCCCAACTGATTATATTCTATACCCTGGATCGGTAGAGAGACGGCGGTAATGAAAAAGACGCAACCCGGAACGGTTGCGTCTTTTTTTATTATCGGCTGCAAAACAGAGTTGTTGGAAATGACTTCAAGCAAGCTTGAGCCGTCGGCAAAATAAAAAACCCTGCACTGCGTGCAAGGTTTTTCTTTTGGTCGGGGTAGCAGGATTCGAACCTGCGACCCCCTGCTCCCAAAGCAGGTGCGCTAACCGGACTGCGCTATACCCCGAAAACACAGGAGTGCAAAAGTATAAAAATATATTTATCATACCAATACTCTGCGGTTCTTTGCGATACCTTTGCGTCCCTCTGCGTGACAACTCCCCAACTCATTAACCACAAACCACAAACTACAAACTACAAACTCCACTTCCCTCTCACTGTTTCTTTCTTCATCGCTTCTTCCAGCATC
>CAZYPI010000158.1:0-7080 GCA_964649335.1 uncultured Rikenellaceae bacterium
GGAATTCAATTGACAAAAAGAAACGGATTGCCCGAATCCGTTGTTGAGTCTCTTTACACCACTCCGGATGGGGATGTGTGGATAGGAACACGGGGAGCGGGACTCTATATGTATAAAAGAGCGGCCCGGAAAATTGTTCCGGTTTTTCAGTCGGGCAATAAGCTGGAAAATACCATTCACAGCATCACGGGCAATGGTTCACATATTTGGGCGGGTACAGCCAGCGGCGTATTGATCTTTGACGGAGGGGGCCGTCTGATAAAAAAACTCTCCACCTATGAAGGTTTGCCGTATAACAACATCAACCAGGTGTTCCTCGACAGGAACGGAGTGGTCTGGCTGGCGACCATGGCAGACGGATTGTATGCTATCAGCCCGAAAAACAATATCTCGAGAAAATATAAATTACCTGAACCGGTGGCCCGTTTGCAGATGAAATCCATTGCCATCGACCGTACCGGAGGATTCTGGATAGGGACATACGGGAACGGTGTGTTTAATATTACCCGTGACACCCTGTTGAATTATACAGAAAACTCCGGCATGATCTCGAATTACTGCTACAGTTTGACCGTCGATTCTACCGGGAGCGTCTGGGTAGGTCACAGCTCGGGGATCAGCAGGATTTACCCCGATAAGAAAAAAGTGCGTACCTATTCCCGTAAACAGGGGATCATAACCGAATGCAATTCAAATGCCGCCTATACCGGCCCGGCAGGACGGGTATGGTTCGGCACTTCCAACGGTGTGATCCGTTTTGATCCCTCACGGGAGAAAACGGATACAATCCCTCCGAAAACGAACATTCTCTCTCTCTCTTTCTCTGATAAAAAAGTTCCCCTGGCAAAGAAAGTAGTGATGCCTTATGGTCGCTACAGAGTGCGTATTGACTTCCTTGGGATCAGTTACCGTGATCCCCAGGGGGTGATGTACCAGTACAAGCTGGAGAACTACGATGATCACTGGTCGGACCTTACGGCCAATACCTTTGCTTATTACGGGCGGCTGGAAGACGGGAAATACCGGTTCCTGTTGCGTGCATACAACAGCGCGGGTTATACAACGCCCGAGCCGGTGAGTATCCGGATCATTGTCAAACTTCCTTTCTGGAAAACATGGTGGTTCATCCTGCTTGGCGTCATCCTGCTGGTCACCGTGGTGTATATCATTATCAAGGTGCGTGAGCGCAATCATATCAAACGGGAAGAGTACCTGGAAACCGAACTGGAGAAAAGATCCCGGGAGGTGCTGGAAAAAAACGCCGAGCTGGAGCTGAAGAACAAGGAGATCACCGACAGCATCAATTATGCACGGAGGATCCAGTCGAGCATCCTGCCACCCATACAAAAACTGAAAGATATCTTTCCCGACTCTTTTGTGTTTTACCTGCCCCGGGATATTGTCAGCGGCGATTTTTACTGGTGGGGGCCTGTGGATACCGACCGTTTTCTGATCGTATGTGCCGACTCTACCGGCCATGGTGTGCCGGGAGCTTTTATGTCCATGATCGGCTCCACGCTGATCAAAGACCTTACCCAGCAGGGCAGGTATGAGACCCCTTCCCAGCTCCTGGGCTTTCTCGACCGGGAGATCACCAGCTCGCTGAATCAGAACCAGGAGTCCGGAAAATCCGATGACGGCATGGATATCATCGTCCTGGAAGTGAACCTGAACAATACCCGCATCAAATTCGCCTCGGCCATGAGGCCCGTGATCCTGTTTATGGATAATATTCTCTACACGCTTCGCGGAAACCGGTGCGGGGTAGGTGGCGAGATCATTGAAGAGGAGAAAAAGGTGTTCAACGACCAGGAGTATGACCTGAAAAAAGGAGATGTCATTTATATGTTCTCCGATGGCTATCCGGACCAGTTCGGAGGCCCCCGCGGGAAAAAATTCAAAATGGGCCCCCTGAGAAAACTGCTGGAGGAGATTCATGAACTGCCTATGGATGAGCAGTATATAAGGGTAAGGCAAACCTTTGAAGAGTGGAAAGGAGACACCATGCAGGTGGATGATGTACTGTTTATGGGTATCCGCTTCTAACCGGCCTCATCCATGTCGATGAGATGATTCAGAATGGCATAAACCGTTAGTCCCGAAACGGTTTTGATCCCCAGTTTACGGGTGATATTTTTACGGTGGGTGACCACCGTATGCATACTGATAAACAGCTTTCCGGCAATCTCCCGGTTGGTATGGCCGAGAGCCACATATCTCAGGATGGTCTTTTCACGTTCACTCAGTTTTTCTTCCCTGCCGGCGTTTTTATTGTGGGGGATGCTGTTCCGGGTGATCTCGTCCAGAAACTGCAATAGTTCACTTTTGGGGCGTGACAGATCGAGGGAGTAACGGAACAGCCCGGGATACTGATGGCGGGCGTCCTGACCCCGAGGGGTCAGTGCGATGAAAACAGGCCATTCCTCCTCATCCCCATCCCCGGGCAGAGGTAATGTGCCGGTTTCTATCCTGTCTAACAGGCCGGTATCTATAAATATATAGTCCGCATTGCTTTTGCCGGCCTGTGACAGGTCGTCGGAAAAAAAGATCCTGCCGGTAACAGGCATCTCTTCCAGCAAAAAACGAAGGCCGGTTTTGTAAACATATGACTCGGTGATGATCAAAAAATTAATATGCTTCATCCTGATGCCGGGTTAGGATCGTTTTTTTTATCCCTGATGCTCTTCTCCATCATGGCCACCTTCGGAACAAAAACCTTTTCTTCAATGCGGCTGTGGTCATTCATGTCTTTTTCCAGGTTGGAGAGTAAAACGATGACCCGGTAACAGAGATCCGGGTTTTTGGGCGGAGGAAGGTATTTGATGATGATGTTTTTAAGATCATACAACTTTTCTTCAATGTCATCATGCTCCTGCAGATAGTGAAATATGCTGTACTCTCTGAATTTCTCCGGGAGGGTATCGGCCGTTTTTTTCTGAAGATAATAACGCTCCACCTCCAGGGCATAGGGAAAAACCTGCTCGTCCTCTTTCTTTATGTGGGTGGTCAGCTCCTCTTTGTACTCATTGAAAAATTTGTTCAACAGGAAGTTATGCTTCCGGTTTTTATAACAGGTTCCTTTTTCCCCCGAGATGATATGTTCTATTTCAGGAATGTTTTTCTCCAGATAGTCACGATGGGTTTTTGTGAGATAATCCACGATCAGGCGGAGAGGGAAACTCTTGAGCTGTTCCCGGGGAAAATAGTCATGGTCCAGAAATGAGTTGACGATCTCCAGAAAAAAGCGTAGATCGATATTTTTTTCCATGCATATGGTGCGTATGGTCTTGTCTCCGAAGCCCAGGGAGATCCCGAATCTCGAAAACACGGAAATAAGTACATGGTTCCTGTGTACCAGGTCAACCATTTTGTTGTTTTCATTTATCATGGCAGAAGATTTTGTACGGCAACCGGGCTAGTCAAGAGGCAGGATAAGGATGGGTGTTTCTGCAGTATTGCTCTTGTTCCCGGCGCGGTCAATGACGTAAAAGGAGTATTGGATGGTATCCCAGGGGAAATCCCAGTAAAAGAAAAGTACCTGGATCTCTCCCTTCATGGCCTGGTTTCTGCCGCGCATGGGAATGAACGGGATGCGGTAGTTCAGGGGCGTTTTGATCTGTTCCTGGTCGGCCTCGACCATGGTCCCGTTATCCATATGAAATAATGTAAAAAAAAGGTTGGAGTTGGTAGTGTCTCCGGGCATGACCGAATCCACTTCTGGCAGGCCGAGGTTGCCGTCCCCGTCGATAAAAGAAAAGGAGAGCCGCCCTACCAGCACCTCATTGCCCAGAGGACCGACAGAATCAAATACGGTAAAACCGCGATAATCAATCTGGGGCTCAGGAGGATAGGTGACGGTTCTGGTACATGCCCACACCATGACAGCTACGAAAAAGGGAACGGTTGTATATTTGAAATTCTTCATAAAAGAAACCTTCTTTTTACTAACTCAAAAAAAGTGCCAATTATTTTTTACGGAAAAATATTTTAACGGGTACACCGTGGAAATTAAAATTTTTACGCAACTGGTTTTCCAGGTATCTTTTGTAAGGATCTTTGATGTACTGGGGCAGGTTACAGAAAAAAGCAAAGGCCGGATTTTTCGTCGGCAATTGTGTGACGTATTTTATTTTGATGTATTTGCCTTTTACCGACGGCGGAGGAAAGGCTTCGATGGCCTGCAACATCACCTCGTTGAGACGGGAGGTCGGGATCCGGCGTTGCTTGTTGCGATATACTTCCATGCCGGTATCCAGCATTTTAAGGACCCTCTGCTGTTCTTTGGCCGAAATAAAAACCACAGGTACATCCTGGAAAGGCATGATCTTCTCCCGGATGGCAGCCTTGAATGTTTCCATGGTGTGGGTCTCTTTGGCGACCAGATCCCATTTGTTGACCACGATAACCACCCCTTTGGAGTTTTTTTGGATCAGCCGGAAGATGTTGACATCCTGGCTCTCCATGCCGCGGGTGGCATCTATCATGAGAAAACTGACGTCCGAATGTTCAATGGCCCGGATGGCCCGCATCACGGAATAAAACTCGAGATCTTCGGAGACTTTGGTTTTTTTGCGGATGCCGGCGGTGTCTACCAGGAAAAAATTGTGGTTGAAACGTTTGTAGTGAATGGATACGGTGTCTCTGGTAGTGCCGGATATGGTAGAAACGATCTGCCGTTCTTCTCCCAGCAGGGTGTTCACCAGCGTCGATTTGCCCACATTGGTACGTCCCACCACGGCAAAACGGGGCAGGTCCTCTTCGGGCTCTTCGGCAGGTTTCTCAAGAACGGCGGTGACCCGGTCCAGCAGATCACCGGTGCCGCTGCCATTGATGGAAGAAACCGGGAAAATCTCATTAAATCCCAATTTGTAAAAGATGCCGGCGTCGTAACTTCTTTCCGTATTGTCCACCTTGTTTACCACCACAAAAACCCGTTTGTTGCTTTTTCTCAGCATACGTGCCACGGCCTCATCCAGGTCGGTGATGCCGCTCTCCACATCCGTCACGAAAAGGATGACGTCGGCCTCCTCAATGGCGATAAGCACCTGCTTGCGGATCTCATCCTCAAACACATCCTCCGGTTTGGTGACGTATCCTCCCGTATCCACCACGGCAAAGGTGATGCCGTTCCAGGTACAGTGTCCGTAAATGCGGTCGCGTGTCACGCCGGAATATTCATCCACGATGGCCTGCCGGCTTTCCGTCAGCCGGTTGAACAGCGTGGATTTGCCTACATTGGGTCTTCCTACGATTGCAACGATATTGCCCATAATTTCTGCTTATCTGTATCCCAGGTTTCTGAGAATCCGTTCTTTGTCCCGCCAGTCTTTCTTTACTTTCACAAAAAGCTCGAGGAACACTTTTTTGCCGAAAAACGCTTCGATCTCTTTCCGGGCTTCCGTGCCTGTTTTTTTCAGTGCTTTTCCCTGATGGCCGATCAGGATGCCTTTCTGGCTGTCGCGCATCACAAAAATACGGGCGCTGATCCGGATGATCTTTTCCTCTTCCCGGAAGGATTCCACCACCACCTCCACGGAATAAGGGATCTCCTGCCTGTAAAACATCAGGATCTTTTCGCGGATGATCTCTTCCACGAAAAACCGTTCCGGCTTGTCGGTGATCTGGTCTTTGGGGTAAAAAGGAGGATTTTCCGGCAGCAGCTCCAGTATTCTGCCGAACAGCTTGTCAAGATTGGCCCCCAGCAGGGCGCTGACGGGAAATATTTCGGCCCCCGGGAGTTTCTCCGCCCATTTTTGCAACAGCAAATCCAGCGCAGCCGGATCGGAAAGATCGGTTTTGTTGAGGACCAAAAGTACAGGAACGTTAATATGCTTTATTTTTTCTGCCAGCAGATGATCCTTTTCCGGATTTTCCTTAACATCCGTCACGAAAAGGATGATATCGGCATCCTCCAGGGCAGTGTAGACGGCTTTGACCATATATTCCTGCAGCTTGTACCGGGGTCTGACCATCCCGGGAGTGTCGGAATAGACAATCTGGAAATCATCTCCGCTGACGATACCCAGCAGACGGTGACGGGTGGTCTGCGCCCTCGAAGTAACGATGGCCAGTTTCCGGCCGGCCAGCCGGTTCATGAGGGTGGACTTTCCCACGTTCGGATTGCCGATGATATTTACAAATCCTGCCTTGTGTCCCATATCAGGAAGATAAGAAATGATACAAAGATAGAAAACTTTCAGGGAACGGCTTTCAGAACAGTTTCCGGTGCAACATGCTGATCTCCCGGCTGGTGAGGTGCCTCCATTTGCCGCGGGCCAGGCCTTTCTTGGTGAGCCCTGCAAAAGAAACCCGGTCGAGATGCTTTACCTCATAACCCAGTTTTTCAAACATCCTGCGTACTACCCTGTTTTGTCCGGTATGTATTTCCAGACCGATCACCTTTTTATCTCCGGGGTCAACATACGAGGCCGCATCGGCAGCGACCATGCCTTCCTCCAGTGGCACTCCTTCGACCAGTTGCTGCAGGTCACGGCGGGTCACCTCGCGCGTCAGGGTGACTTCATAAACCTTGCGGTGCATATATCTCGGATGCATCAGCTTTTCGGCCAGCTCCCCGTCATTGGTGAGCAATAATACGCCCGTCGTGTGTCTGTCCAGCCGGCCCACCGGAAATAAGCGCGCTTCTTCGGGCAGACGGATCAGATCCAGTACCGTTTTCCTTCCTTCCGGATCCTTTACCGTGGTAATGGTGTCTTTCGGCTTGTTGAGCAGGATATATATTTTCTTCTCAGGCATCACCCTGCGGCCACGGACCTTCACCTCATCCGCGGGGGAAACCCGGATACCCATTTCTGTGACGACCTTCCCGTTTACGGAAACCCATCCTTTTCGAATGTATTCGTCGGCCTGACGCCTCGAGCAAATGCCGCTGCGGGCTATGAACTGATTTAAACGGATTGTTTCTTTTCCGGAGGGAGAAGAAACGGTACCTTTTCTTTTGCCGTACTCCTTCCGGGTTCTGTGATTGTTTCCTTTGCGTTTTCTGGCATCCATCCGATCGGGATAAAGTGCAAAATTAGATAAATAAAACCGTAAACAAATATGTTTTGATACATAAAT
>CAZYPI010000159.1:0-7071 GCA_964649335.1 uncultured Rikenellaceae bacterium
GGTCGTTGGTGCCGAAGGAGAAAAACTCGGCCGACTGAGCGATCTGGTCCGCCACCAGGGCAGCCCTCGGTATCTCGATCATGGTGCCAACCATAAAGTCGATTTTTTCACCTCTCTCTTCGAACACTTTCTCGGCAGTGGCACGAATGATCCCTTCCTGCATCTTCATCTCGGCCAGGGTGCCGGTGAGCGGCACCATGATCTCGGGTTTGGCGTTGATGCCTCTGGCTTTCAGGTTGAGGGCCGCTTCGATGATGGCGCGGGCCTGCATCTCGGTGATCTCGGGATAGGTGTTTCCCAGCCGGCAGCCACGGTGCCCCAGCATGGGGTTTACTTCCATGAGCGATTCCACTTTTTCTTTGATCTTTTCCAGGCTGACGCCCATCTCTTCGGCCATCTCTTTCTGGTTTTCTTCTTCGTGCGGCACGAACTCGTGCAGCGGCGGGTCGAGCAAACGGATGGTCACGGGCAGGTCGTGCATAGCTTCGAAGATGCCTTCGAAGTCGCCCCGCTGTATGGGGAGGAGTTTCTCCAGTGCTTTGCGGCGGCCTTCTTCGTCATCGGCCAGGATCATTTCGCGCATGGCGACGATACGGTCGCCCTCGAAGAACATATGCTCGGTACGTGTCAGGCCGATACCCTGTGCCCCGAATTCGCGGGCTATCTGCGAGGCGTGCGGCGTGTCGGCGTTGGTACGGACATCCATTTTGCGGTACTTGTCGGCCAGTTCCATCAATTCGGCAAAATCGCCGCTGAGCCGGGGTTCAATGGTGTCTATTTTCCCGTCGTACACCTCACCGGTAGTGCCGTTAAGAGAGATCCAGTCTCCTTCTTTCCATACTTTGTCATCCACTTTCATAATCCGTTCTTTGTAATCGATTTGTATGCTTCCGGCGCCGGAGACACAGCATTTGCCCATGCCCCGGGCCACCACGGCAGCGTGGGAGGTCATACCGCCGCGGGCGGTGAGGATGCCTTCGGCCACGTTCATCCCGCGCAGGTCTTCCGGCGAAGTTTCAATTCTGACGAGCACCACCTCTTCTCCTTTTTCGGCCCACTCTTCCGCCTCATCGGCAAAAAAGACAATACGGCCGGTAGCAGCCCCGGGAGATGCCGGAAGGCCTTTGGCCACGACACTGGCTTTCTGAACAGCCTCTCCGTCAAAGACGGGATGCAGAAGCTCATCCAGCTTATTGGGTTCGACGCGCAGCAGGGCCGTTTTTTCATCTATCATGCCTTCTTTCAGCATATCCATGGCGATTTTTACCATGGCGGCGCCGGTGCGTTTGCCGTTACGGGTCTGCAGCAGCCACAGTTTGCCTTCCTGGATGGTGAACTCCAGGTCCTGCATGTCGCGGGCATGCTTTTCCAGTTTGTCCTGGATTTCATACAGCTCTTTGTAGATTTCCGGCATGGTCTCTTCGAGGGAAGGATATTTTGTCCGTCTTTCCTCTTCGGAAACACCTGCCAGTTTGGCCCAGCGCAACGAGCCTTCTTTGGTGATCTGTTGCGGCGTACGTATGCCCGCCACCACATCTTCGCCCTGGGCGTTAATCAGGTACTCTCCGTTGAAGATCTTCTCGCCCGTGGCCGCATCGCGTGTGAAGGCCACTCCGGTGGCGGAGTGGTTGCCCATGTTTCCGAAGACCATGGCCTGTACATTGACGGCGGTACCCCACTCGTCGGGGATTTTGTTTATTCGCCGGTAATAAATGGCCCGGTCGTTGTTCCAACTGTCGAAAACGGCCATGATGGCTCCCCAGAGCTGCTCCCACGGATCATCCGGGAAATCCTTGCCTGTCTGTTCGTGGACGGCTTTTTTGAATTTTGTTACCAGTTCTTTCAGGTCGTCTACCTCCAGATCGGTGTCCAATTCCACCCCTTTCTTTTCTTTCACTTCCTCAATGATCTTTTCAAAGGGATCCACCTCTTCCTTGGAAGAGGGTTTCATGCCCAGTACCACATCTCCGTACATCTGGACAAAACGGCGGTAAGAATCCCAGGCAAACCGTTCGTTACTGGTTTTTTTGGTGAGCCCCTCGACGGCGTCATCATTCATCCCCAGGTTCAGTACGGTGTCCATCATCCCCGGCATGGAGACCCTGGCGCCCGAACGCACGGAAACCAGACAGGGATTCTCCTTGCTGCCGAATTTGGTACCCATAATATTTTCTATATGGGCAATGCCCTTTTCCACTTCATCCCTGATCAGTTCGACCACTTTGTCCCTGCCCAGGGTATTGTATTCCGTACATACTTCGGTGGTGATGGTGAACCCGGGAGGTACCGGAACCCCGATACGGCTCATTTCAGCCAGACCGGCTCCTTTACCACCAAGCAGGTTGCGCATCTCTGCACTGCCTTCTGCCTGTTTGTTGCCAAATGTGTAAACGCGTTTTTTCTGAGACATAATTACATTATTTTTAGTTAGTTAAGTCAAAAATTGCACAAAGGTAATAAAAATGTGCCCTATTACGAAAGAATAAGATGAAATTGTATGTTAAAAAAAATTAATTCTGATAAACGGAATTCCTTCCCTTCCGGAAAACAGAATTGGTATTTAAACAGATTATATTTACCTTTCTGGATGTAATTATATGCTGCTTGATGGGATCGGCAAAAAAATACTGCGGGATCGTTCTGTTTTTATGGATTTCGGTATGGATGGGTTTTTCACAGCCTTTTCAGTTCCGGCATCTGACCATTGAAGACGGGCTGTCCCAGAGTTCGGTGAACTGCATCATGCAGGACCGTCACGGCTTTTTGTGGTTTGGCACCCAGGATGGCCTGAACCGGTATGACGGGTACGGTTTTAAGGTTTTTCGCAGTGATCCTGCCGACAGCAATTCATTATCCCACAACTGGATATGGGATGTTTTCGAAGACCGCGGGGGGAATATATGGATTGCCACCTGGAAGGGACTGACTAAATATGATCCGGCGGCACACCGTTTCACCCGTTATCTGCCGGATTCTGCCGATCCCCACAGCATCCAGGGGGAAAGGCCTGCGTCTGTCTGTCAGGACCGGCAGGGCCATATCTGGATCGGTATATGGGGAGGAGGCGTAGCCCGTTATAACCCGCAGACAGATGGATTTACCGCTTATCTTAGTGACCCTGAAAATAATAACAGCCTGCCCGGAAATTTTGTGCGGGTGGTTTATTCCGACCGGAAAAACCGCCTGTGGGTGGGTACCTGGAGAGGCCTCGCCCTGGGCAATCTCCGGGAGGACGGCACGGTCTCCTTTACCCGTTTTGTCCATCATGACAAGGATCCTGCCAGCCTGAGCAATAACCATGTAATGTCGGTCATGGAAGATCATACGGGGAGAATATGGGTGGGGACAAGAGGCGGAGGACTGAATCTTTTTCTGGAAAAGGACTCTTCGTTTGTCTCGTTTGTGTATGATAAGGACGACCCGAACAGTATCAGCAGTGATGATGTGTGTACATTGTATGAAGATTCCCGTCATCGTTTTTGGGTGAGTACCTTTACGGAAGGACTGAACCTGTTTGACCCCGCCCGGGGCACTTTTGTCCGTATCCGCCAGGACCCCGGTGATCCGGGAGGATTGCTAAGCAACAATGTGTACAGTGTGCTGGAAGATAAATCCGGACTGCTGTGGATAGGGGCGGGGGGGCTGAATATTCTGGATCCGCGTATGGTGAATTTCAAACATTACCAAAGCAAAAAGCAGGAGTACAGTCTAAACAACAACGATGTTGCGGCATTCTATGAGGAGAAGGACGGCATCATCTGGATCGGCACCCGGGGCGGCGGGTTGAACCGTTTTGACCGCAGCACCGGCCGGTTCAGGGTCTATGAACATGATCCGGGAGATCCGCACACGATCAGCAGCAACCAGGTGAGCGCCATCGCAGGCAACGGCTCCGGTATCCTGTGGGTGGCCACCGGCGATAACGGATTGAACCGTTTTGATCCGGTGAGCGGGAGATTTGACCGGATCTCCGAAATAACGCCACTTACCGGAGATCATCTGATCAGTATAAAATATATCAATGATTTATGTTTTACCTCTGCCGACACGCTGTGGATAGCCACAGATAACGCCGGGCTGGTATGCTATCTCCCGCAAAAAAAACGGGGGAAAGCATACAGAAATATTACCTGGTCGCACAGAACCTTTAGTCTGTCATCCCTCCTGAGCCTGTATCCCGGACAAGGAGGGGAATTATGGATCGGAACCTGGGGGGTGGGGCTGTATTCTTTGAATATCCGCCGGGGTGAATTTTCCATTTTTCCGGTAGATGACCGGGATACCACCTCCATAGCCGGCAATATGGTGCATGTGATCTGTGAAACGGAGGACAGCCTGGGAAGGATCCTGTGGGCAGGAACCAATAAAGGCCTTTCCCGGATGAGACCGGACGGCCCTTCCCGGGGCAAATTCACACATATTACCATGAAAAACGGACTGGCCAGCAATATTATTTATGGTATTCTTCACGATGTACAGGGCAACCTGTGGGTCAGTACCAACAGGGGGCTGAGCCGGATAAATCCCGTCACGCAACGGATAAGAAATTTTGATGTCTATGACGGCTTGCAAAGCAATGAATTTAATGCCCGGAGCTGTTTGAAACTACGGGATGGGACGCTGCTCTTCGGTGGAGTGGACGGTTTCAATATGTTCAGACCCGAAAAGATCCGGGAGAATAATTATCAGCCACCGGTGGTGCTTACCAGCTTCAGGGTTTTTAACAGGGAGATGGATTTTGGAAAAGAGTTGACAGAGATAAAAAGGATTGTGCTGAACTGGAAACAAAACTTTTTTTCTTTTGAGTTTGCCGCCCTGGATTTTGCGCAGCCGGCCAAGATACAGTACGCCTACCGGATGATCGGCGTGGACAGGGACTGGGTGTATTCCGGGAACAGAAGGTATGCCAGTTACACGCGTATCGACCCCGGGGACTATGTTTTCGAGGTGAAAGGAACCAACCGCGACGGGATATGGAGTGATCAGATCCTGTCCCTGGAGATACAGGTGAAACCTCCGTTCTGGCGGACCTGGTGGTTCAGGAGCCTCCTGCTCCTGGCGGTGTTGCTGATCATGTACGGACTGCACCGCATGCAACTGGAGAAATTACTGGCCGTGGAGCGGTTGCGGGTGCGCATAGCCAGTGACCTGCATGATGATGTGGGCTCGGCACTGACCCGTATCTCTATCGCCTCGGAACAGATACAGGTGACCAAAGACCGGAACCGGTTGCTCAGCCTGACAAAAACCATCGGGACCATCAGCCGGGATATCATATCCACCATGAGCGATATTATCTGGTCTATCGACTCCCGCAACGACACCCTGATACAACTGACCGACAGAATGCAGGATACCGCCTACAACGCTTTTGCCATGAAGAATATCAAAGTGGATTTCGTGCAGCAGGGTATGAAAAAGAAAAAGAAAATTCCGGTGGATTACCGGCAGAACATTTTCTATATCTATAAGGAAGCGATCAATAATATAGTTAAACATGCCGGTGCCACGGGGGTGAAAATAAAGTTGCTAAATAACGACAAAGGTTTTGTCATGGAGATCTCAGACAATGGAAAAGGTTTTGACCCGGGGAAAATAGCCCGTGGTAACGGACTGCGTAACATGCGTATGAGGGCAGAACGCCTGAAAGCGAAACTGGAGGTACAAACCGGCGACGGGGTTACGATTATTCTGAGAGCGAAAAAACTTTAGTTGGGGATCAGCGAAATATCAGGGTCAATATCCCATATTGATGGGATTGTTTTGTAAAAAGTAATGACGTATTATTATAGCATGATAAATATTGCCATTGTAGAAGACGACCCTTTTGTCAGAGAAAGCCTGAAGGAGTTTATTGATGACCAGCCGGATATGGTGTGTACGGCGGCCAGGGATTCTGTGGAGTCATTCCTGCATCAACTGAATAAAAACAATGTTCCGGATGTGATCCTGATGGATATCGGCCTGCCCGGCATGTCCGGTATCAGCGGGATCAAGCTGGTGAAAGAACGGTTCCCGGAAGTGAATATCCTGATGCTCACCGTATATAATGATTCTTACAGGATCTTTCAGTCCCTGTGTGCCGGGGCTTCCGGTTATCTCCTGAAGAACACCCCTTTTCCTGAGATCAGGGAAGCAATAGAAATCGTATCCCGCGGGGAGGCATGCATGTCACCGCAGATAGCCCGGAAGGTGGTGGATTTCTTCCAGGCGGATAAAAAGCAAGAGAAAGATTCCCCCCTGACACAAAAAGAAAAAGAGATCGTATTGTGCCTCGTGGACGGACTAAGCTACAAGATGATCGCCGACAAGCAATGTGTCTCGCTGGAGACCGTCCGGTCGCATATCAAAAAAATCTATAAAAAGCTGCAGGTGCACAGCAAAGCCGAAGTGATCAAAAAATCCCTCGACGGAGAAATCTGAGGAAGCTTGAAGTGCGAAAGATGATCGATGAAGTAATGTTGTGATAAAGATATCGATGTTTGTGCCGGTAAATGTTCATGTCTCTTTTGATCCCGGGACCATGATGAATAGTGCCGGCAGATTGGGCAGTGGTATGGCCGGGAAAGTGATTCTCAAGATATTTTAGTGTGGATATTTCTACGTAGTTGCCTACGTAGGCCGGAAATTGATGGTATGAAAAGTGAAAAAAATCATGTCAACCCCTGCGGTATTTATCCGGCACATATCAAAGAGCTGCAGGGAATGATAAACCATATTGATGAAGAATAGTACCGGACATTCCTGAAAAGCTTTTTGGGATTGAATATCCTGAAAATATTTTTGTTTCCCGATCGCTTTTCCTATTTTTACAATCCGTTGTCAATAACGACGGAAGCATCATTTTTCCGGATGGGGCTTTTGTTTTGTTCCGCAAGCAATGACATTGAGGAATGTTTTTTAAATAAAATTTTTATAAATGAAACATCCGTGAATGATTTAAAACACACAGGAGAATGAATATTGAAGCAAAAAGATAAGGATCAGAATATCAAGTAGATACAAAATCATAAACAGATGGAAAAACAAAGCCGAAGGGATTTTATACGGTTATCGGCTCTCAGCGCCGGG
>CAZYPI010000160.1:0-6842 GCA_964649335.1 uncultured Rikenellaceae bacterium
TAAAGGCCACTTTATTGCCCCGCGATATCTTGATTTTTCATTCCCAAAACTGATAATAACGCCAATCTCATGGGCTCCCCCGGATGAAGAAACAGCGATTTTTCCAAGGTAAGCATCATAACTATACGTAATTCTAAAACGTTTGGTTACAATACCCAGTGAAAAAATAAGGATATCCGACCCGTTCCCGAAATTATTGTTCCAGACGATCCCCCCGGCGGCCAGGAGATACTGCATCTGAAACCCCAGCAAGGCCTGATGGCTTATGCCCTGCTGTATGTATCCCGCCCAGGGATAAAAGACCAACTCCCCGCGATTTTTCTCCAGCACATAGCCCGCCAGCACCGAATATTTCCGGGGAAGGACCGTCTCATCCCTTTTAACATCCGACTGATAGGGCTCCATCAGATGATGAGCGGCAACCCCGGCAAACCATTGGTCGGCATATAAAAGAAAACCTATGGAAAAATCAGGAAAAATCTTGCTCTCCGATGGGATAACTTCTCCCGCGCTGCCTATGATCCCCTGCGAGGGGGAGATCATATCCGGAAGGATCAGCCCGTCCGTTTTCAGGTAACTCTGAAAAACGGAAGCCTGAAAACCCGCATTCAGAAAAAGATCCCTGGAAATTTTCAGATGATAGGAATAAACGGCCGACAGGGATGTCGTAGCCAGCGTTCCTCTCCCCGCCATATCATACGTCACCACGGCGCTCACACCCCCATGTAACACCTCAAACGGTTGATCCCATCCCACGATCGAGGTGATGTAACTCGCCGGGCTCCCGGGCATCTGATCACGGAACCCGAGGGTTACCTGCCCCGGCCCCGATCCCGCAAAAGCAGGATTCATATACATCCTCTGCACAAAAGGCATGGAAAAGACCGGATCCTGACCTGTCACATCCCCAAAATACAGGTACTGCAATATCAATATGATCAAAAAATGTCTTTTCACCGGCAAATCGGCTTTGAAGGTTACAATATTAATATATATTCATTCGTTATCCTATCCCGGAAATAAATATATTTTCTCCCACTACTGACCGGATAAATTTAATTAATAATGCATAATTTTAAGACATTTAGTGCAATACATAAACTTCTAAATTATAGGGGTCAAAATATAGAACCATCCCTTTTTCATTCTCTGTTAGCTTTTCACCCCCCTCCCTACGGGTTTCCCCCCTGCCAGCAGGGGGGAGTAAGGGGGGGCCAATTCCAAAATATTTATTTTAAGATTCATCATATTTCTTCCCGGTCACCAAAGATTTTCTCCCTAATCTAACGTTTTGCCGGAATAGTATATTTTTGCACCAAATATTTTTATGCAATATAGACCTATCAAAATATTAGCTTTTTCCGGAATTCTTTTTTTTTACATGATGCTCTCCGGGCTTTCGGAAAGCCCGGGGAGCATGACAGGCCTGCAACCAGCTACATCTTTTAAAGATGCTTCCGTTCTGAAATCGGGCTATTGGGTAAAAATAAAGGTAACCGAAAGCGGCATTTATAAGATCACTTACAAGGAATTGTCGGAGATGGGACTGCCCGACCCTTCCCATCCCCGTATTTTCGGCAATGGCGGATGGATGTTGCCTGAGGCCAATGGAACACCTCATCCCGACGACCTGGAAGAGGTTCCGCTGTGGCTGGACAAAGGAAGCGACAATCTCTTCAATCAAAATGATTACCTTCTCTTCTATGCCAGAGGTCCTGAAAAATGGTATTATTCGGTCTCCGACTCTATGTTCCGGCATCAGTTGCACCTGTATGATGAAGGAGCTTATTATTTTATCACCTCGGGAGATAACGGGAAAACTGTCCTCACCAAAGAATACCTGGATTCCGCCCCCGGTTATGTTACTTCCTCGTTTGACGCCTATCAATGGCATGAGCAAGACAAGGCAAACCTTATTCAAAGCGGACGGGAGTGGTATGAACCCATCAGCACCCAAAGCACTTCGACATTTGATTTTTCTTTCCCCGGAAGGATCGGAGAAGAAACAGTACGTATGAGAATCAGGCTGGCGGGTCGATCTTCCGCAACCTCCTATTTTCATATCGAAGCTGGGGGAACATCCCTGTCCACCCTCTCGATCGCAGGGGTTAACCTGAACAGTTTTACGACGGCTTTTGCCCGTGCCGTTAATAAAAACTATGTTTTTCATCCCCCGGCAGGAGACGATCTGCCTGTGAAGATCACATACAGCAGTGCCGACCAGATAAACGCCCGGGCCTGGCTCGATTATATAGACCTGCAGGTCAGATGCCGCCTTGTTTTCCATGATAAGGAACTGTTCTTCAGGGATACCCGCTCGGTCAGCCCCGGAAATATCTCGGAATTCATTCTGGAGACATCCGTTCCGGATACCCGCATCTGGGATATCACCACTCAGGACAATATCAGCGAAATGGCCACCAAACGCTCCGGAAACAAGATCTCTTTCAGGGTACATACCGATACCCTGAGAGAATTTATCGCTTTTTCAGGTAATAATTTCCCGGCACCGGAGATCGTTGAGAAAAACCTGCCCAACCAGAACCTGCACGGACTGCCGGAAACGATGATGGTCATTGTCACCCACCCAGACTTCCTGGAAGAAGCCGAACGGCTGGCAGACTTTCACCGTAGGCAGGATAATATGACTGTGACGGTCGTTACCACCCGGCAAGTGTACAACGAATATTCCTCCGGCGCACGCGATGCCGCCGCTATCCGGAATTTCATAAAAATGTTCTACGACCGGGCACAGACACCGGAAGATAAACCCCGCTACCTCCTGCTCTTAGGAGACGGATCCTATGCCAATAAATTTATGGGAAAAGGAAACACCAATTTTATCCCTACCTGGCAATCGCCCAACTCGCTGGCACCTACCCAATCGTATGTCTCGGATGATTTTTTCGGCATCCTGGATGATGACGAAGGAGGGGTCAGCGGACTGGTGGATATCGGAATAGGCCGCTTTCCCGTCACCTCGGTAGAGGAGGCCAAAACCATCGTTGACAAGATAAAATCCTACACGTCGGAAAAAGCTTCGGGAGACTGGCACAACAACATTTGCTTTGTCGGAGATGATGAAGACAACAACATACATATGAGGGATGCCGACAAACTGGCAACCTACGTGGAAAATAATTACCCCTCTTTTGTTATCGACAAGGTATATCTGGATGCATACCCCCAGGTATCCACCGCCAGCGGAGCCAGATATCCCGAAGTGAACAAAGCTATCAATGAAAAAATTGAAAAAGGCCTGCTGATCTTCAACTATGTCGGCCACGGTAACGAACGCGGCCTGGCCCACGAGAACATCCTGACAACCGGTGACATCAACTCGTGGACCAACCTGCCCAGATTCCCTCTCTTTGTCACGGCCACATGTGAATTCAGCCGTTTTGATTATGTAGATATTGATGTCAACGGGGTCATCACTCCCCGTCCCTCGGCCGGCGAAATGGTGATCCTCAACACCGACGGAGGTGGAATAGCCCTGCTGACAACCACCCGTCTGGTTTATTCCAGCCCCAATTTCGTGCTGAACCAGAACTTCTACAAATTCATCTTTTCAAAAAACAACCTGGGCCAACCCAATACGCTGGGAGATGCCTTGCGTTATACAAAAAACGTGTCGGGATCAGGCATCAACAAAAGAAATTTCACCCTGCTCGGCGACCCGGCCCTGCGCCTGGCCTATCCGGAATACAGGATCATCACCGATTCCATCAATCATGTTCCGGTATCTCTGCCTTTTGACACACTCAAAGCCCTGAAAAAGATCATAATATCCGGCCATGTGGAAAATGATAACGGCGTTTTTCTCCCGGACATCCAGGGGGTCATCTATCCGTCGGTCTTTGACAAGGCCCGCGAAATAACCACCCTGGGCAATGACAACCCGAACACCATGACTTTTCTGCTGCAGGATAACATGCTCTTCAAAGGGGAAGCAGAGATCAGCAAGGGTCTCTTTCACTTTACATTCCTGGTACCCAAAGACATCTCGTATAACCTCGGTAACGGGAAATTAAATTATTATGCCACCCTGAGTAACGGGAAAGATGCCGCCGGGGCTTTCGAACAAATACTGGTGGGCGGCTTTACCAGTGACCCCGAAATGGACATCACGGGACCCGAAATAAGACTGTTTCTCAATGACACCTTGTTCAGAAACGGCGGGCTCTCGGATGAAAATCCTGTCTTCCTGGCTTATGTGAAAGATCCGGGCGGGATCAATACCGTGGGCAACGGAATAGGTCATGACATCATCGCCATCCTGGATGATGAAGAAACCACGCCGTATATCCTGAACAATTATTTTACCTATAAAATAAACAGCTATCAGGAAGGTTTTGCCAGCTATCCTTTCTTCAATCTTTCAAAAGGGGAACACACCATCCGTTTCAAGGTGTGGGACAACTACAACAACTCATCCGAAGCCACCCTTACCTTCCATGTGAATGACCGTCCGCAGAAGGTTCTGGAGCATGTCAGGAATTATCCCAATCCGTTCACGGAGGATACCTGGTTTACCTTTGAACACAATTTCAGCGATCAGGAGTTGGATATACAGATCCGGATATACAACCTGGCAGGCGTACTGATACGTATCCTGGAAGATCGGCAATGGGTCGGAGGATATACCATCGATCCTGTTTACTGGGACGGAAAAGACAGCGGAGGGGAAAAAGTTGCCGCCGGAATATACGTTTTTCAGGTAATAATACGTTCAAAGGAAGGAATACAGTTAAGCAGTAGTGGAAAACTCATAATAATTCGTTAAATTTGATTGGTCTTTCATATTTTTACAACCCAAAACAGAAAAGAATGATTTTTAAGAAATTTTTGTTTATATGCCTGGGGCTGGTGATTTTCGGGTCACAAATGCTGATGTCCCAGATTTCCAGGGATCAACTGGCCGGACAGGTCAACGCCATCCAGACGGCGGTTCCTTTTCTCACCATCACCCCTGACTCCCGCGCCGGAGGAATGGGGGATCTGGGAGTCTCAACCACCCCCGACATCAACTCGCAACACTGGAATGCCGCTAAATACGCCTTTATCGACGGCAGCGGCGGGGTAGCTATCTCTTACTCTCCCTGGCTGAGGAATCTGGTCAATGATATCAACCTGGCTTATCTGGCCGGATATTACCGGATCAACAAACTTCAGACTGTCAGCATGAGTCTGCGCTATTTTTCCCTGGGGGATATTGTTTTTACCGATAACTGGGGCAATACCACCCGCAATTTCAACCCCAATGAGTTCGCCCTCGATGCCGGTTATGCCCGTGCTTTCTCGGATAAAGTGTCTGCCGGTCTGGTCTTCCGGTTTATCTACTCCAACCTGACAGGAGGCACCGGATCCAACGGCTCCGAGACAAAACCGGGCATCTCCTTTGCCGCCGATATCAATATGTATTACCATTCCGATGTCAACCTGGGGGATAAAGACGGACAGGCAGCCTTCGGCGTCAATATTTCCAATATCGGAACAAAAATGTCCTATACCCCCAACCAGGAACCGGATTTTATCCCCACCAACCTCCGCCTGGGAGGAAGTCTGGGCATAGACCTCGACAAGTACAACACCATTAACGTCTCTCTCGACCTGAACAAATTACTCGTACCCACACCTCCGATTTACGACTCCACAGGAAATATCATCGCCGGAAAAGACCCGAATGTCTCCGTACCCGTGGGGATGTTGCAGTCTTTTTATGATGCTCCGGGCGGCGGCGCAGAGGAGTTTCATGAAATCACATGGTCCGTGGGAATGGAATACTGGTACAACAAACTCCTCGCTATCCGGGGAGGTTTCTTTTACGAAAATGAGAACAAGGGAAACCGGAAATACTTCAGCATGGGACTGGGCCTCCGCCTAAACGTTTTTGCCGTCGATTTCTCCTATCTGATCCCCGTATATCAAAACAATCCCCTGGCAGGAACACTTCGCTTTACCCTCTTGTTTGATTTTGACTCATTCACAAAACAAAACAAGAAAAAGAAAAGCTCATGATCCTGCGTACGGGTTTTGGGTATGATGTTCATCCCCTTGTTCCACAACATAAGTTGATGATCGGGGGTATCGCCGTCCCCTACCACAAAGGCACTTTCGGTCACTCCGACGGCGATGCCCTGATACATGCCATCGTCGATGCCCTGCTGGGAGCCCTGGCATTGGGGAATATCGGGGATCTCTTTCCCCCTGATGACCCCGCATACCATAACATGGAAAGCCGCTTTTTCCTCGAAAAAACCATCACCCTGATAAGAGAAAAAGGATTTCGTATTGTGAATACGGACTCTACGGTCGTGCTCGAAAAACCCAAAATCAAACCTTTCATCCCGGCCATGCGGAAAAATCTTTCGGAAATCATGCAGATACCCGTGGATGCCGTGTCGGTAAAGGCCACAACTAGCGAAAAAATGGGTTTTGTCGGACAGGAAGAAGGCGTCGCCTGCTACGCCGTGGTAATGATTCAAAAAGATTGAACCTCCTATGATCAGACCCATACAATCACCTGAAGAATACGAAAAAGTTAAAAAGCAACAGGGCGTACTTTTTTACTTTTCCCACGATGAGTGCAACGTCTGCAAAGTACTGAAGCCTAAAATCCATGAAATGCTCCGGGATCATTTTCCGGAGATGAAAATGTATTATGTCAATGTCAGGGAAACACCGGAAATAGCCGGGCAGGAGTCTGTCTTTGCCGTCCCCACCGTATCCGTTCGGTTCGACGGCAGGGAATTCTTTCGCAAAAGCAGAAACATAGGTATTGACGAACTAAACAATATGATCCTTCGCCCTTACTCCCTGCTATTCGAAGACTAACCTCC
>CAZYPI010000161.1:0-6801 GCA_964649335.1 uncultured Rikenellaceae bacterium
AACTAAACAATATGATCCTTCGCCCTTACTCCCTGCTATTCGAAGACTAACCTCCCCATACTTACTATTATCTTCTTCCCTTTTGTCTTTTTCCTTTAACCTTTTATCTTTTAAACTGAGCCACCACCACATCCTGCACGGTCCCGTCACTGGCCGTAAAGTTAAATGTGATACGCTTGAAATCCGACTTTATGCTCCCGGAACCCCGGATGATATAACCGCTCACATCCTGTTTCGGAACGGCAAGGGTAGATTCATCCAGTATCGCCCGGACATAAGTATCAACCCCGAGATTATAGAAATTGGAGATTTCGATGTTTGTCGAGTCCAGTTGGGTGATCAGGACGTCATAATGTTGTGTTCCGTACAACTGGCTGTTTTCTTCCACATGCCATGTTCCGTTCAGCGAAAAGGGATTATTCTCTTCGCTGCAGGAAAAAAAGAAGACAGTCAGAAAGAGTATCATCCCTGCCGCTCCTGCATATCTCAACCCTTTCATGGTTCATTCCTTAAAGATTTCATCAATAAGCCTGTCATCGGCCACATGAGGAACCGTCACCCGCAACTGCGGGGTACGTGCCATCTCCCTGCGAATTGCGAACATGGCTTCTTTGTTACGGGCCCAGCTGCGCCGGGCTATCCCATTGTTCACATCCCAGAACAACATACTCTTTACCCTCCGGTCGGCTTCCGGCGAGCCGTCCAGCACCATCCCGAAACCTCCGTTAATCACCTCTCCCCATCCTACGCCGCCGCCATTGTGGAGAGAGACCCATGTAGCCCCCCTGAAGGCATCACCGATGACATTCTGCACAGCCATATCGGCGGTAAACCTGCTGCCGTCATAAATATTGGACGTCTCCCGGAACGGCGAGTCGGTACCGGAGACATCGTGATGATCCCGGCCCAACACGATGGGAGCGGACACGATCCTCCGGCGTATCGCCTCATTGAAACGCAGGGCGATATTCGTCCTGCCCTCGGCATCGGCATACAGGATGCGTGCCTGTGAACCCACCACCAGTTTATTCTTTCCCGCTTCACGGATCCAGTGGATATTGTCCTTCATCTGATGGAGGATCTCTGCCGGCGCCTCGCGGGCGATCTCTTCCATCACCTCCGCCGCTATCCGGTCGGTCTTTTCGAGGTCATCGGCACTGGCGGAGGTGCATACCCATCTGAAGGGACCGAAACCATAATCAAAAAACAAAGGACCCATGATATCCTCCACATAAGAAGGATATCTGAACGATCCGTCGGGCTTGAAGACATCGGCGCCGGCCCGGCCTGCCTCCAACAGAAAAGCATTGCCGTAGTCCCAGAAATACATCCCCTGATCCGACAGGGTGTTGATGGCTTTCACCTGCCGCCGGAGGGACTCATGCACTATCTCACGGAACCGTTCCGGCTCTTCCGCCATCATCCGGTTCGACTCTTCAAAGCTTAGTCCCGCCGGATAATATCCGCCGGCATAGGGGTTGTGCAGAGAGGTCTGATCCGATCCCAGCTCTACGGTGATGCCTTTTTCTATCAGTGCTTCCCACAGATCCACAATATTCCCCTCATAACCGATGGATACGGCTTCTTTATTTTTCCGGGCTTCCATCATTCGGTCCGTCACCCGGTCGAGATCGCTGTACATCTCATTCAGCCACCCCTGGTCATATCTTCTTCTGATGGCTTTGGGGTTAACCTCGGCAATCACCCCGACAGCCCCGGCGATAACGGCGGCCTTGGCCTGGGCGCCCGACATCCCCCCCAGACCGGAGGAAACAAACAGTCTCCCACGCAGAGACTCCTGTGCTCCCAGCACTTTTCTGCCCGCATTCAACACTGTGATCGTCGTGCCGTGAACAATACCCTGGGGGCCGATATACATGAAAGAGCCGGCCGTCATCTGCCCGTACTGGGTGACACCCAAAGCGTTGAACTTCTCATAAAGCTCCTGTGAAGAATAATTCGGCACCACCATGCCGTTGGTCACCACCACACGGGGTGCTTCACGGTGCGAGGGAAACAACCCCACGGGATGCCCCGAATAAAGCACCAGCGTCTGCTCATCCGTCATCTCGGCCAGATACTTCATGGTAAGGCGATACTGTATCCAGTTCTGAAAAACAGCCCCGTTGCCGCCATAGGTGATCAGCTCATGCGGATGCTGCGCCACCACCTCATCCAGGTTGTTGCTGATCATATGCATGATGGCAGCCGCCTGCACCGAACGATGGGGATACTCGTACAGAGGACGCGCATAGATCCGGTAACCGGGCCGGAACCGGTACATGTAAATACGCCCGTATCTCTTCAGCTCCTCTGCAAACTCCGGCGCCAGCACATCATGAAAATGTGCCGGAAAATATCGCAAAGCATTCTTCAGCGCCAGCTTCTTCTCCCCGACTGACAAAATGTCCCTCCGCTTCGGGGCATGATTCACCTCCGGATCCCATGGTTTGGTAGGCGGCAGGGTTTCGGGAATTCCCTGCAAAATCTCTTCTCTGAACTCTTCTATGCTCATGCCTGTCATTATTATTATAACCCGGTTCCTTTAATTAGTAAAGTTACAATAATCCATTTATATATCATCATTTTTTAACAAATATTAGGGTTTGTTAATGGCAGGCTTTTTGCTAACTTTAGGGACAGAAAAAACTTAAAAGAATACACTCATGAAGAAAAGAAAATTGTTTGTTTACGGACTGATATTGTTGCTCATTCCCTTTCTGACGGGTTGCGGTTATAACAAAATGGTCGCCCTGGACGAAGCGGTAAAATCACAATGGGCCCAGGTGGAAAATGTTTACCAGCGGCGGGCCGACCTGATCCCCAACCTGGTGAGTACGGTAAAAGGATATGCCGATTTTGAAAAGTCCACCCTCACCCAGGTGATCGAAGCCCGGGCCAAAGCCACCTCCGTGCAGATCAGCCCGGATAAGCTGGACCCGCAGTCACTGCAGAAATTCCAGGCAGCACAGGACCAGCTGAGCTCAGCCCTCGCACGGCTGATGGTGGTCGTGGAAAGATATCCCGAGCTGAAAGCCAACCAGAACTTCCTGGAACTGCAGGCACAACTGGAAGGAACCGAAAACAGGATCGCCGTGGAAAGACGTAAATTCAACGAGATCACCCGGCAATACAACACCTATATCCGGAGATTCCCACAACTATTGTTCGCAAAACTGTTCGGGTTCAAGGAAAAAGGATACTTCAAAGCCGAGGAAAAAGCCAAAGAAGTTCCAAAAGTGCAGTTTTAACCTGCTGCCTGTTCAGGAAATATCGAAAACATCTTTGCTATGAAACCATCGGAATTCTTCTCCGAAGAAGAAAAACAGAAGATCATGGAAGCCATCCGGGAAGCTGAAAAAAACACTTCCGGAGAGATTCGCGTTCACATCGAGAAAGATTGTAAAACGGATGTGCTGGACCGCGCCGCCTACATCTTTGAAAAACTGAAGATGCACAAGACCAAATTGCGTAACGGCGTTTTGTTTTATCTGGCCGTGGAAGACCGTAAATTTGCCATCCTGGGCGACGCCGGGATCAACAAAGTCACCCCGGATGACTTCTGGGAAAATATCAAAGAAGCAATGCTCGCCCTCTTCAGGGAAGGGAAATTCGCCGACGGCCTCGTAAAAGGCATCCTGATGGCCGGGGAAAAACTGAAAGAACATTTTCCCTACCAGGCCGATGACATAAATGAACTCCCGGATGATATTTCATACGGAGACAAAATGGAGGAAAAATCATGAAATATACTAAACCTTTGCTGATCCTTTTGTTTGCATTGCTCATGGCCGTTCCGGCCACGGCACAGGACTTTCCCGAAAGACCTGTGCCGCCCCGGCTGGTGAACGACTTCACCGGCTTCCTGAAACCGGACGAGCAAGCACGTCTGGAAACCAAACTGGAACAGTTTGCCCGGGAAACCTCCACACAGATCGCCATCGTCATTGTGCCCGGCCTGCATGGCTATGACAAAGCAGATTATGCCCAGCGGCTGGCAGAAAAATGGGGCATCGGACAAAAAGGAAAAAACAACGGAATGCTCATCCTGGTCAAACCCAAAAAAGGCAACGAGAAAGGAGAAGTCTTCATTGCCACCGGATACGGCGTGGAAGGAGCCGTGCCGGATGCCATCGCCAAGAGGATCGTGGAATTCGAGATCATCCCCGAATTTAAGAAAGGCCGGTACTATGCCGGCCTGGACAAGGCCACCTCCCGGCTCATGGAACTGACACGCGGCGAATATACGGCCGACCAGTATTATCAGGCCACCCGCAAAAAAGAAAGCGGAGGAGGAGCCCTTGCCGCAATCCTCCTGTTCGTCCTGTTTTTCTTTACCATCTTCGGCAACAAACGACGGTCGCGACATAGCGTTATCGGGAAAAACGTCCCCTTCTGGACCCTGTTCTTCCTGGGAGGCAGCCGTATGGGAGGAGGACACTTTAACAACTTCTCCTCCGGCAGCGGCAGCTTCGGGGGGTTCGGCGGCTTTGGCGGCGGCAGCTTCGGCGGCGGCGGCGCCGGCGGAAGCTGGTGACCGGAATATCACAAAAAGTATATATACGAAGTATTTATTGCCCCGCTTCACGGATCTCAGGCTCTCTCCTGGGGAATACACGTCCGATCCGTTCTCCCATGCATATCTGCGTCTCCAGAAAATTTGCCGAGTTAACAAGCAAATCGCGGTCGGCTTTGAAGGTATATGGCTTGAACAACAACACAATGGAGGATCCTCCGAACTTGAAATAACCCTTCTCCTCACCCTTCGTCACCCGTTTGCCTGAGTAAGTCTGTACAATAGATCCTACCATCGTCGCCCCAACCTCAGCCATCACCACCGTATCAAAAAAAGCCGTGGCGATCAGAGTGTAATCACGCTTATTCTCCCACAGCAGATCCGTCTTCTTTCTCAGGGCTATCGGGTTGACGGAATAGTAATAACCCTCCACGGGTGTCTCCGATACCACCGTGCCATCCACCGGAAAATGAAACCGGTGATAGTCCGTCGGAGCCAGCCGGATCACCACCATACTGCCGTGATCATATTTCCGGGCCAGCAAAGAGTCCCGCAAAAACGAGTAAAGATCAAAACGAATACCCTTAACAAGAAAGTCATGACTCCCCGGATCATTGAACACCAGCAATTTGCCGTCGCCCGGAGAAACCACCGTCAGCGAATCCCGGTCCACAGGCCGGGCCGAAGGACGGATCTTCCGGATGAAAAACTCGTTGAAAGTCCGGTAATTCTTTCTCAGGAAGATAGTGGTATCAATATGATATTCTGTGACGAAAGGGATTATTTTTTTCTTCGACCGGGGCGAGTCCATCATCTTCCCGTAAATAGCCGATACAAATTTCCTTTTGACCAGAGCCTCCAGCGTCAGCTCCCCCGCAGGATTATCATACAGCCATAACAACCATCTCTCACCGGGGACCTGTTCGGTGACGATGCTGCCGCTCTGCCGCTCCACATACCGCACCGGTTCATTGTTCCGGGGTGTGTACACAACGGCAGCCAGCAACACCACCCCGGCAAAGACATATAAAAGACGTTTGTTCATACCCGTCCCCCGACCTTAAAAGAGGCTATGCAAAATTGCAACTTTTTCAGCACCCGCGGAAACTTTTCGTCCTTTTATTCACGACGGCTTCCTTCCATTCGTGCTCATTCGTGTCATCCGTGGCTCAGAGCTTCTTATCCGCGTCAAAGTTCTCAAGGTAATAGGCCACTCTCTCCAGGAACATACCTGCCAGGGCACCGTCAATCACCCGGTGGTCATAAGAAAGGGAAAGGACAATGATATGCCTGATGGCGATGGCATCACCGTGGGGTGTTTCCACTACTGCCGGTTTTTTCAGAATTGCCCCCACCCCTAAAATGGCCGCTTCCGGCTGATTGATGATAGGAGTACCCGTCAGGTTACGGAAAGTGCCGAAATTGGTAATGGTAAACGTACCCCCCCGGATCTCATCCGGCTGCAGCTTGTTGTCGCGGGCCCTGCCGGCCAGGTCATTCACGGCCTTGACCAGCCCCAGCAGACTCTTCTCATCGGCATCCCGGATCACGGGCACAATGAGATTGCCGTTGGGCAGTGCCGTGGCCATGCCGATGTTGATATGCTTTTTCCGGAGGATCTTTGTCCCCTCCACCGAAACATTCACCAAGGGAAAATCCCGCAGCGCCATGGCTGCCACATGAATGAATACAGGTGTATAGGTTACCTTCTGGCCCGTCCTTTGCAGAAACTCCTCTTTCACACGCTCGCGCCACTGTACCAGGCCCGTAACATCCGCCTCGATGAAAGAGGTTACATGCGGCGAGGTCTGCTTGGAATAGACCATGTGGTCCGCTATGAGCTTACGCACCCGGTCCATCTCAATGATCTCCACCTCATCACTCTCCTCAACGGTTGTGCCGGCGGGCTGCACAGGCGTACGTGCCACTCCGGCCGTTTCTTCCACCGGCGGCCTGACCGGCGGCTCCGGCACTTTCTCGGCCGGAGGCCGTACGGACACATCCGTTTTCCCCTCTTTTTTCGCTTTCAGCCAGGCCAGTACATCGTCCCGGGTGATCCTGCCATCCATACCCGTACCCTCAATACGATCCAACTCCTCATACGTGATTCCCTCTTCTTTGGCAATCTTCCGGACCAACGGGGATAAAAACTTCCCGGACGGCGTACGGTTTGCCATATCCTTAGCGACCACCTCGCGTTCTTTTTCTTCCGGTTCTTCCTTCTGTTCTTCCAGGATCTCTTCCTTTACCTTCTCTACCTCAACCAACA
Organism: uncultured Rikenellaceae bacterium; assembly: GCA_964649335.1. Classification (GTDB taxonomy): domain Bacteria; phylum Bacteroidota; class Bacteroidia; order Bacteroidales; family VadinHA17; genus DRPN01. Next base: position 6,786 of record CAZYPI010000161.1, read on the forward strand.
CTTCGGGACGGTTCAT
>CAZYPI010000162.1:0-6800 GCA_964649335.1 uncultured Rikenellaceae bacterium
GAACATTACGCAGGAAAAAACGGACGATCTGAATATGACGCTGGCCGTGGAGATTACCCCGGAAGATTATGAAGAAAGGGTAACCAAAATCTTAAAAGACTACAAGAAAAAAGCCGTGATGGACGGGTTCCGTCCCGGAAAAGTGCCTCTCGGCCTGATCAAAAAACTTCACCGGGTGCCCGTGCTGGTGGAGGAAGTCAACAAAATACTGAACGAATCCATAACCAACTATATCCGGGACAACAACCTGGACATCCTGGGCGAGCCGCTCCCCAACGAAGAAAAAGACGATCAGTTCGACTGGGAAAAACAGGACACTTTTCTTTTCCACATTGATCTGGGCCTTGCACCCGCACTGGAGATCAATCTTACAAAAAAGATCAAAATCCCCTGGTATAAAATCGAGATTGACGATGAGCTCCGGCAGGAGACCATCAACAGCTACCTGGCCCAATTGGGTGAGATGAAAAGCGTGGACGAAACCGGGGAAAAAGATATGGTGGAAGGGGCGCTGACCGAAACGGATGCCGAAGGAAACCCCGTGGAAAAAGGAATACACATTGATATGGCCGTGATCCACATGGCCGACATCAAAGACGAAGAAACCAAAAAAATACTCTCAGGCAAACACAAAGGCGATAAGGTGCTGATCGAGATCAAACACCTCTATCCCGGCGAAGAGGAAAGAGCCGCCGCCCTGAGAATACAAAAAGAAGAGCTCGAAACGGTAAAACCCCATTTCCTCTTTGAGATAAAAGATATCAGGCGCTTTCAGGATGCCGAAGAAAACCAGGAGTTCTACGACAAACTCTTCGGCAAGGACGTCGTAAAAAGCCACGAAGAGTTCATGGAGAAAATCGACGACCTGCTCCGCCACCAACTCGACGGCGAAAGCAATATGCGTTTTCAGAAAGACGCCCGCGAAAAACTGATCTCCCTGATCAACCCGCCCCTGCCGGAAGACTTCCTCAAACGCTGGCTACTGGCCGTCAACAAAGACAAATTTACCCCCGAGCAGATAGATCAGGAGTTCGACCTTTTCCTCGAAGATACCAAATGGCAGATGATAAGGGATAAGATCGCCGATATGGCAGAACTGACAGCCACACAGGAGGAGCTGCGCGAATATGCCATGGCCGTCACCCGCGAACAGTTCCGCCAGTACGGGCTGGGCTACCTGCCCGATGAACAGATCGCTCAATATGCCGAAGAGAGACTGCAAAAAGAAGAAGATTACAACCGCTTCGTATCGGGCGTGCTCAATAACAAAGTCTTTGACTACCTGAAAACCGTCGTCAAACTGGATGAAAAGAAAATCTCAAGAAAAGATTTCTTCGAGATGCTCGAAAAGGAACAAAAACCGGAAGATGAAAAAAAATAGTTACTAAATTTACCTCCTCACCAAAACGTTTACAAGGATGAAAACAAGTGATGATTTCAGGAAATTTGCCACCAAACATATCGGAATAAACAGCCTGGGGCTGGATAAGTACATGTCTGTGTACAATAACTACATCTCTCCCACCATCATTGAGGAGCGGCAGTTGAACGTGGCTTCGATGGATGTTTTCTCGCGGTTGATGATGGACCGCATTATATTTATCGGCCTGGCCATCGACGATTATGTGGCCAACATCGTGGAGGCTCAGCTGCTCTATCTCGAGTCTTCCGAACCGGGCAAGGACATACAGATCTATCTCAATACCCCGGGAGGATCCGTCTATGCAGGACTGGGCATATACGACACCATGCAGTACATCGGTTGTGACGTGGCCACCATCTGCACCGGCATAGCCGCCTCCATGGGCGCCGTATTGCTCTGTGCCGGCACCAAAGGAAAAAGATCGGCCCTCAAACACTCCAGGATCATGATCCACCAGCCCATGGGCGGAGTGCAGGGACCTGCTTCCGACATTGAGATCACTACCCGGGAGATCGTCAAGCTCAGAAACGAACTTTACGCCATCATCTCCAATCACTCAGGTACCTCCCTGAAGAAAGTGGCCAAAGATGCCGACCGTGATTTCTGGATGACGGCGGAAGAAGCAAAAGACTATGGGATGATCGATGAGATCCTGGTAAGAAACCATACCCCGAAGAAATAATTATCCGTCACCGAAACACAATAAAGGGGCATAAAAATGCTCCTTTTTGTTTTTTTGGTTAACTTTGCAGTGATGAAAAACTCTGAACACATGGAACGTTGTTCGTTCTGCGGAAGGGAAAAGAAAGATACCAACCTGCTTATATCGGGCATCAGCGGATACATCTGCGATCACTGTATCGAGCAGGCCTACGGCATCATGAAAGAAGAGCTCAAGGGCAAGAGCACCTTCAACGTGAACGACATCCAGCTGATGAAGCCCACCGAAATAAAAAATTTCCTGGACCAGTATGTCATCGGCCAGGAAGAAGCCAAGAAATACATCTCCGTAGCCGTTTACAATCACTACAAGCGCCTTATGCAGCCGGCAGCGTATGATGATGTGGAGATCGAAAAGTCGAACATCATCATGGTAGGAGAAACGGGTACCGGCAAAACGCTGCTGGCCCGCACCATCGCCAAGATGCTGCACGTGCCCTTCACCATCGTGGATGCCACCGTGCTGACAGAAGCGGGTTATGTGGGAGAAGATATCGAAAGCCTGCTGACACGCCTGTTGCAGGCCGCCGATTATGACGTGGCCGCCGCCGAAAGAGGAATCGTTTTTATCGACGAGATCGACAAGATCGCCCGCAAAGGCGACAACCCCTCCATCACCCGCGATGTCTCGGGCGAAGGGGTACAACAGGGACTGCTCAAGCTGCTGGAAGGATCCGTGGTCAACGTGCCCCCGCAGGGAGGACGCAAACACCCCGAACAAAAAATGATCCCGGTGGATACCAAAAACATCCTCTTCATCTGCGGAGGAGCTTTCGACGGCATCGAGAAGAAAATCGCCAACCGCCTGAACACCCAGGTCGTCGGCTTCGGCGCCTCCAAAAACCGGGAGATGATCGACAAAGACAACCTGCTGCAGTATATCGCCCCGCAGGACCTGAAGGCTTACGGTCTCATCCCCGAGATCATCGGACGCCTGCCCGTGCTCACTTACCTCCACCCCCTCGACCGGACCGCCCTGCGCCGCATCCTCACCGAACCCAAAAATGCCATCATCAAACAATATATCAAACTGTTTGAGATGGACGGCATCGAACTGGTCTTCCAGGAAGAAGTGCTGGACTATATCGTGGATAAAGCCGTGGAGTTCAAACTGGGAGCACGCGGACTGCGGTCTATATGCGAAACCATCATGACCGACGCCATGTTCCACACCCCCGGCAGCAAACGAAAAAAATTCACGATCACCCTGAAATACGCCAAAGAAAAACTCGAAGGCGTCAATCTGCAGAAATTAAAAGTTGCTTAAAATAAATTTTGTTTTTCCGTTTTTTTTCTATTTTTGCTCCGTGGATTAAGAAATAATGAAAAGAAATTATACATATTGGTGGTGGCTTTACGGAAACCTGACGTTACCGTAAGGCGATCACTATGACCTCATCCAGGGCTTATCGTTTACGGTAAGCCCTTTTTTTATCCGGAAAATGAAGTAAAATGAATAAGATCAATATCAGAACCAACACCAAAAAAATTCTCTCCGACACCTTCACGCCGGTAGCCATCTACCTGAAGATGCGGGAGATATTTCCCCGTTCCATCCTGCTGGAGAGCTCCGACTACCACAGCAGCGAAGACAGTCTCTCCATCATCTGCCTGCAGCCGGTGGCCACCATCTCCGTCCTGGACTACCAGGTGGAAGAGAGTATCGGCGACCGGTATCAAAACTCGTTTTCCGTGAAAGGATCTTTCGCTCCGGTGCTGACCGGTTTTATGGAACATTTCCTGTTTCCTCCGGAACAAACAGGCCTGCCGAACGGTTTTTTCGGATATCTGGGATACGACGCCGTCAGGTATTTCGAGGACATCCGCTTGTCTGCACCCCGGAAACAAGCATATGCCATCCCCGACATCCGTTACAGCCTTTACAGATATGTCATCACCATCAACCACTTCAATAACACGCTCTTTATCACCGAGAACCTCTTCGACGGGGAATCCTCGGAAATAGACAAGATCGAAATGTTCATCCGCAACATGGCGGTTTCGAGTGGTAAATTTGCCCTAACCGGCGACGAACACTCCAACATCACCGATGAGGATTATATACGGATGGTTACTGCCGGAAAAAAGCACTGCTTCCGGGGCGACGTCTTTCAGATCGTCCTCTCCCGGCAGTTCAGACAGGGTTTCCGGGGCGATGATTTCAACCTTTATCGTACGCTGCGCTCTGTCAACCCGTCACCTTATCTTTTCTATTTTGATTACGGTGATTACAGTATCTTCGGCTCCTCGCCGGAGACCCACCTGAAGATCAACGCCGGCCGTGCCTACATCAACCCCATCGCCGGCACCTTCCGGCGCACGGGCAATGATGAGGAAGACAAACAAAAAGCTTACGAACTGACCCGCGATGAAAAAGAAAATGCCGAACACATCATGCTGGTCGATCTGGCACGCAACGACCTGAGCCGCTACGGCAGCGATGTACGGGTGGAGAAATTCCAGGAGATACAGTTCTACTCGCACGTCATACACATGGTCTCCACCGTCTCGGCACGGCTGCACCATGCCGCAGACTCGGTGAGCATGCTGGGGGCCACCTTCCCCGCCGGCACACTCACCGGAGCCCCCAAATACAAAGCCATGGAGCTGATCGACGGCCTCGAAAACCAGGCCCGCGGCTTCTACGGCGGCGCCATCGGATACCTCCACCCCGGCGGCGACCTCAATCACGCCATCATGATCCGCTCTTTCCTCAGCAAAGACAATACCCTCTTTTACCAGGCCGGCGCCGGGGTGGTCTCCCGGTCGGTGGAAGAGAATGAATTGCAGGAAGTCAATAACAAACTGGCCGCCCTGAAAAAAGCCATGCTCATGGCACAGGAAATATGAAGTAAGGACGAAGGTTGAAGGATGAAGGTTGAACGATGAATGTTGAACGGAATATAAAGAATAAACACATAATGGAAAACGAAAACACCATGAAACGAATGAAAGTAGTGATCATTGACAACTACGACTCTTTTACCTATAACCTGGTAAACTATGTCACCACCATCACCGGCAGGGAGGTGGATGTCCTCCGTAATGATGCCTTTGCCCTGGAGACACTCAGGGCATACGACAAGATCATCATCTCGCCGGGCCCCGGCATCCCCCAGGAGGCAGGTCTGTCGATGAGTGTCATCCGCGAGTATGCTGCCTCGAAAAGCATCCTGGGGGTGTGCCTCGGCCACCAGGCCATCGCCGAAGTGTTCGGGGGCACACTGATCAACCTCGACCAACCCTTTCACGGGATCAAAACCCCGATCCGTCTGTACACCCGCGACCCGTTGTTCCGTAACCTGCCCGGCACCATCGAGGCCGGCCGCTACCACTCCTGGGTGGTCGACCACACCTCCCTGCCCGGAGAGCTGGAGATCAACAGCGAAGACCTCACGGGACAGATCATGGGTATAACCCATAAAAAATACGACGTCCGCGGGGTACAGTTCCACCCCGAGTCGGTCATGACGGAATACGGCTACCGGATTATCGAAAACTGGCTCAACATATCGTAAAGCCGGAGCATACCCCTGGCTCTTATCAAAAAAACCACCGCTATGAAAAAGATCCTTGAACAACTAACCCAGGGAGAAATCCTGGGACAACAGGAAGCAAAAGAAGTGCTGACAAAAATCGCCACCGGCGCATACACCGACATCGAGATCGCCGCCTTCCTGACAGTGTACATGATGCGTGATATCACTCCCGGCGAGCTGGCCGGTTTCCGGGAAGCCCTGCTCGGGCTGGCCGTGCCGGTGAACCTGAACGGCTACGACACCCTGGATGTATGCGGCACCGGCGGCGACGGGAAAAACACTTTCAACATATCCACGCTGACCGCTTTCGTCGCTGCCGGCGCCGGCGCCAAAGTGGCCAAACACGGCAACGCAGCCGCCTCCTCCGCCTCGGGCTCATCCGATATCATGCAGCATTTCGGATACTCCTTCTCCAACGACCATGACAAACTGCTGAGAGAACTGGAAAAAGCGGGGATCTGTTATCTGCACGCTCCCCTTTTTCATCCGGCCCTGAAAAACGTAGCCCCTGTGAGAAAAACATTGCGTCTGAGGACTTTCTTCAACATCCTCGGCCCGATGGTCAACCCGGCCCGTCCCACAAGACAATTGGTAGGCATCTATGACAGAAAGGTGCAAGACCTGTACGCGGACGTCTTTGCACAAACCCCCGTCCGCTATTTTCTGGTACACTCTCTCGACGGCTATGACGAAATCAGTCTTACCTCCGACTTCCGTCTGATAACACCGGCATCCCGGCAGACCCTCTCGCCGGCAGACCTCCCCTGGGGATATGTCTCCCCAACCATGATCCGGGGAGGAAAGACCCTCCGGCAAAATGCATCTATCTTCACAGACATTCTGGAAGGCCGGGGCACTGAGGCACAAAACAAAGTGGTGATCGCCAACACCGCCTATGCCCTGCAGTGTTACTTTCCGGAAAAATCTGCGGAGGAAACTACGGCAATGGCTGAAGAGTCGCTGATATCGGGAAAAGCAAACAGAGTCTTCCGTACTTTAATAAATATGCAGCCATGAGCATCCTGGAAAAAATCGTTGAACACAAACAAAAAGAGATCGAATACCGGAAAACATCGGTGCCGGTATCCGAACTCGAAAAAAGTCCGTATTTTTCCCGG
>CAZYPI010000163.1:0-6737 GCA_964649335.1 uncultured Rikenellaceae bacterium
CGCTGCCGGGGGCACACGGGAGATTTTAGGAAGGTTGAAGGTTGAATGTTGAATGTTGAATGTTGAATGAATGATTGATTGATTGGATGATTGGTTGATTGGTTGATTGGTTGCTTTGCCCGCAGTAGCCGGTACCTGAGAGATTCCGCGCAGCGGGATTGTATCGAAGGGCGGCGAAGGAGGGATTGAGGACTGCAGACTGCAGACTGTGGACTGTGGACTGCAGACTGTGGATTGTGGATTAAAGATAAACTAATGAACAGTATAAACATAAACAAAAGACCATGACAAGGAAAGCATTATTTTTTCCTGTAATATTTTTTATTTTATCACTGCTGTTTACGGGATGCCGCCATTTTGAGCCTGCACCGCGTCCGCTGGAGAGGATCCTGCAGGATTTTCATGATGCGAACTCAAAAGCTGTCCTGGTCACGGCCCACCGGGCCATGCACACCCGTTATCCGGAAAACTCGCTGGCAGCTATACGGCAGTCCATTGAGTCGGGGGTGGACATCATAGAAATAGATGTACGCACCACCAAAGACGGCCGGATGGTGCTGATGCACGACAGCAACATCGAACGCACCACCGGCGGCACAGGCCGGGTGTCGGAACTAACCTGGGAGCAGCTTCGCAAATACCCGCTGAAAACAAAACGGGGAGACAAGGAGACCCATTATATTCCCCTGCTGGAAGAAGCCCTCACACTGGCACGCGGGAAGATCATGGTGGACCTCGACATGAAAGGAGTGTATGTCAAACCGCTGGTGGAGACGGTCCGTCGTACCGGCACGAGCCGGCAGGTTATCTTTTTCGACTCCGACTTCGGGGTGCTGGACAGTGTGCTGCTGCTCGACTCTTCCCTGCTGATCATGCCCCGGGCCCACGATACGGCAGAACTGGGAAAGATACTGAAACGCTACAACCCGCCGGTGGTACATATAGACAACAGTTTTTTCACCCCCCGGGTGGTGCAAGCCATTAAAAACGACGGCGCCCGCGTGTGGATCAACGCCCTCGGCGTGCCGGATATCCTGGCCATCGCCGGGATACATGCAGGATACCGAAAGCTGGTGCGGGGAGGGGCCAATATCATTCAGACGGACAGGCCGTTGTTGCTGGACAAATATCTGACAAAGAAAGGACACAGATAAAACGATAAAGCGATGAAGAGATAAAGCGATGAAGAGATGAAGCGATGAGAAGAGAGATCCACAGAAAACGATTCGTAGGGGCGCAATGCGTTGCGCCTCACTGCAAGAACCTGTTGTCGTGCTGTCAAAAGCATTTTTAAGGTTTTTGCCTGAAGCCCTGAAAGGGCGTTAGCAGCAGCATAGGGCATCGCCCTATGATAGGATGACCCTTTAGTTCCAAAGCCCTGAAAGGGCGCAAGCAGAGATAAAAAATGAGCGATAAGAAATGAGAATCAAATAAGAAGGCCGGGCATGTAAAAAAATTGACTATTTTTCCTGAATCAATAAAAAAACGCAATAAAAATGAAAAGATCACTTCTTACATTTACAGGAATTATATTTTTTGCCGCTGCTGCGATATCCCAGGAGAAAAGGGTGGTGCAACCGCTCAACCCGCAGCCGGTGACAGAGATGCTCCGGTGGAACATGCATGTGGGCGACCTGTCATCGGAGGAGGTTTTCAGCCCGAACCCTTCGCTCTGGAAAGAAGAGCCGCTGGGCAGGATCTGGTGGGAGAAAAATCAGGTACGCTGGTTCAAACAAACCTTTACGGTGCCGCAGCAAATGGCGGGACGGGACATCATCTTTTATGCCGCCACCAGCGCCGACGGCATGACCGTTTTCGTCAACGGAAAGCAGATCATCTCCACCCGTAGCGATTCAAAAGCCCGGGGGGTGGTGGCCCGCGGGGCCGTGGCGGGAACGAAATACCGGATCGCCGTGCGTACACAGAACCACGGTTACAGCAATCGTTTTTACCAGGCCGATATGGTGGGCATGCCGCCGGGTTACGGAGATTTTTTGGAGACGCTACAGCAGTATGCCGGGATGTCCCCCGGCAACGGGCTGGCTATCACCACCTGGAAATGGAAGAAAAACGCCTCTGACGCTGCAGCCAACCCCTCTTTCGACGACTCTTCCTGGCAGACACTAGGCAGCGGCGAGAGCTGGCAGGGAGAAGAAGAGTATGCGTGGTACCGCACCACCGTGACTTTGCCGGAGAAAATAGACGGTTTTTCCGTCGCAGGACAAGAGGTTTTTCTGCAGGCCAACGGCAACGACCGGTGTGAGATCTGGATAGACGGCTCCCGTGCCGCCCCGCCGCAGGGGGAGAACGAGGTGCGTATCACCGGCAACGCCCGGCCGGGACAGAAATTCCTCCTCGCCATCAAAGTGATCAACAGCCGCGGCAGCGGCGCCCTGCGTTATGCCCGTCTTATCACTCAAAAGGAAAAGGAGACGAAAGTATCCCTGGAAAAACTGCTGCGGCGTCTTGACCGCATAGACCGTTATTTTCGCATGAACCCGGTTCCGCAGACAGCGATGATCGTTGACCTCAACCGTATCCTGTCGGGCTATGCCGGCGGCAATGCTCCCCTGCCGCAGATCATTGACGAGCTGAACATCTTCCTCGGCAGTGTGGAAAAGAAGTATGCCCGCACGCCGGTGTTTGTGGTACCCCCGTACCTGCAGGACGCCGAAGACGACGGCATCACGATCATGTGGGAAACCGCCTATCCTTCCCGGGGCCGGGTGATCTACGGCAAAGGATCCGCACTCACCGACACGCTGAAGGAACTGCCCGACCCGCAACTGCTTCATGAGGTGACCCTGCCGGGACTGGAGAAAAACACACAATACTCATACAAGGTGGTGACGGGCAATCTTTCCAGCCCGGTACATACGTTCCGTACGAAAAAAGATAAAGATGACCCCGTCAGGTTTATCGTCTATGGCGACAGCCGCACCCTCTCGAAGATACACGAGCGGATCATCCGGCTGATGGTGCCGGAGAAACCCGACTTTATCGCCAACGTGGGCGATGTGGTCACCCGCGGTGCCCGTCTTGACGAATGGATAGACCAGCATTTTTACCCTATCCGTTTTATCAGCGGGGATGTTCCTTTTTACATTTCCATCGGCAACCACGAGTACGGCGGCTTTGACGAGCGGGTGCCTCCTTACGAACAGCGGGTACACAATCCCGTTACCTCTACCGGCAGCACGGAATATTATTACTCGTTCGATTACGGCAATGCCCATTTTATCTTCCTAGATCCCAATGAATACTGGTTTCCCGACGGCGACGGCATCCTGCCGGGATCGCAACAGTACAAATGGTTCGTTGCCGATCTGAAGAAAGCCCGCAGCCACAGCGAATGGATCTTCGTCTTCATGCACCAGCCCCCTTATTCGGAGTGCTGGTCGGGAGGATACTACGACGGGGAACCCCCTTTGAGAAAATACATCGTTCCCCTGATGGAAGCCAACGGCGTGGATATCGTCTTTTCGGGACATACCCATGATTATGAAAGAGGGCTCCCCCACCCTCCCTATGATCCGAAAACCGGCAAAGGCAACAACGCCGTCTATATCATCACCGGCGGCGGCGGCGCCACCCTCGACAACCACAAGTACCGCGACTGGCCACAGATCGACCTGCCCGATCATGCTGCCGATCCCAACAGCAACGAATATGACGGTGGAAAATACTATGAATTTCACTACACCGTCATCGATATCAACGGCAAACACCTCTCTTTCAAAGCCGTCAAAATGAATGCCGACGGCACCAACGGAGGTATCCTTGACCAGTTTGAATTAAACCATAAATAAAAGATATCCCATGAAAAAAACACTCATCCCAATTCTTCTAAACCTTCTGGGGCTGACAGCTCCCGTCTTGCTTTCCGCACAGTCATATAACGACAAACCTTATCTGCAGGACCATGCGGAAAAATATGTTTATGCCGACCGCAACGAACCCCGCCGGCAGCTACTGCAAGCCGGTGCCGACCGTAACGGACGCATCCGTGTATTGTCCGACAGATACCTGATGCAGCCGTGGGAACATTACCTGGTGAAAGATGACCTCTACCCTTTTCTCAACGACATGAATATCCTGGCTTTCGCCACATACCGGGGCCATTTTGTTTATCTGACGGACCGGGCGATTTTCAGCAATGCCCGGGCCGGAAAGATATGGATGGAACATGACATGCCGGAAGCTACGGGATTTTGTATGGGTGAGGATTTCTCTTTCCTGCTGGCCGGAGTGAACCACCTGGAATATTATGAAAAAGGGGAAAAAGTATGGGAAAACAACAACACGGGTTTCACACCGTCGGGGATGCTCTATGATGAGCAAAACCGGCGTTTCCTGTTGCTTACCGGACAGGCGGTGCTGTTTTTTGATCCGGCGGCAAAGAAAATCAAGCGGGTACACGAAGGCAATCACCTCACGGCCATGGCTTTGTCGGATAACAGGCTGATTATCGGCACCGGCAACGGGATATACTCCCTCGACCGCAGGAGTCTGACCTCCCCCACCTCAATGGATCAAAAACTTCCTTCGACGGAGATCACCTGCATACGCAATATCGGGGGACGGCTCTGGTTCGGCTCCGCACAAGGCGCTTTTGCCCGGCGGGATGACGGCCGCTACGACTATTACGCCTCCAAAAGATGGCTCGTGGATGATTATGTGAAGGATATCGCCCCCGGCCCCGGCAAGAGTGTACTTATCCTCACCAAAAAAGGGCTGAGCAGGATCCTGTTCACCCCGATGACTCTTGCCGGAAAAGCAAGCTACTTTGAGAAAATACAGCGGCTGAGACATATCCGCTACGGCTTCAACGCCCGCACCAACCTGACGGTACCAGGTGATCTGGCCACGGCGGTGATGGTGGACAGTGACAACGACGGGTTGTGGACCTCCATGTATCTGGCCGGTGAGCTGTACCGTTATGCTGTGACAAAGTCGAAGGATGCACTGGAAAATGCTTACGAAGCGTTCGAGGCCATGGAGCGTCTCACGGAGATCACGGGTATCCCGGGATTCCCGGCACGCACCTACGAACGTGACGGATACCAGTCGAGCGACAGAGACCCCGATATGCCGGAAGACCAGAAAATCTGGCGGCTCACCCCCGACGGGCGCTGGCGCTGGAAATCCACCACCAGCAGTGATGAGTCGTGCGGCCACTTTTTTGTTTATGCCCTTTTTGCCGACATGGTCCCCGACACTGCCTGGAGAGAACGTGCCATTCATCAGATAAAAATCGAGATGGATCACATCATCGACCACGACTGGTACCTGGTTACCTGGAACGGTCAACCTACCCGGTGGGGCCGCTGGAACCCCGAATATGTCAACAGCTTCTCCCCCCATACGGGCGACCGCCGGCTTAATTCCACCCTCATCATTGCTTTCCTGCAAACGGCCTGGCATTTCACCGGCGATGAGAAATACAAAGAAAAAGCTTACGAGCTGATGGATAAATACGGTTATCTGGAAAATATCCTGCGTCCGGCCAGTGAGATAGGATATGTCAAAGGCCAGCCGCTGAGCGACGGCTGGAACCACTCCGACGATGAGATGTATTTCCTCACCGTACGGGCACTCATCAAGTATGCTTTCAACGACACCCTGCGCACAAAATATCTGGCCACCGTAAAAAGCCACTACGACCGGATACGTTATGCCAAAAATCCCTTGTGGGCTTTTCTGTATGCCGACGCAGGGGGGAAAGATTATGACCGGGAAGGGGCAGTGTGGTGGCTGAAAGAATTCCCGCTCGACCTCATCGCATGGAATGTAGACAACACCCACAGGAAAGACCTTACCTTTCTGAAACCCAACTTCATGGGTCGTCCTACCCAGGAAACGCTACCCCCTGACGAGTGTCCCCTCACATTACACAACGGCACCTATGAACTTAAAGGAGGCGAGGGCGGCCGGCGGGAATACCCTCCTTATATATACACCCTCCCCTATTGGCTGGGACGCTATGTAAATGCTATCAGCGCCCCGCAGGAATGACTCCGGCACCCCTGAAAATGTCATAACATTCACGGCCATGAAAAAAATATTCCTCATCTTACTCCTTGCTCTCTCCCTTTCGCCGGCCCTTCTCTCCCGGCAGGGCGGAGGGCCTCCCGTTTTTCCATTCCGTTCCGGTGTATTCGTCAGCGAGTGGCTCGTATGCGGTCCTTTCAGAGCCCACGGAAATGCCTCTATCTTTCATGACTACCTCGGGGGTGAAGAAGAGGCTGTCCCTGTGGCAGGAGGCAAAGTTATCAGCAAAGATACGGAGAAGGGATATGTCTTCTGGCGCCCTGCTCACAGCAACGACGACGGCCGCCTCGATTTCAGGCAGTGGATGCATCCCAATCAGGACCATGTGGCCTATGCTGCCGTGACCGTACATTGTGAGGAGAAAACACCGGCGTTTCTGCTGACGGGCAGCAACGACATGGAGGCTCTGTGGCTCAACGGCCGTCGTGTATTCGTACATTCCAACCCACGCGCCTCGGGTCCCGACGCCGACAAAGTGGCCGTTACTTTCAAAAAGGGCGACAATCTGTTGCTGGCCAAGGTACAGAATGTGGGGGGAGGATGGTGGCTTTACCTGCGCTTCGCAGGCCTTTACCCGCTGGACAGTGCCGTTTTCACTACAGCGCCCCTGCTCAGTCCCGTGACAGCACGTCACCACGACACGTTGCAGAATATCTATTCCGTAACGCTCTATAATATCTCCGCCC
>CAZYPI010000164.1:0-6715 GCA_964649335.1 uncultured Rikenellaceae bacterium
CTTTCTTTTCCGGTAACGAACTTATCTCTCATAGATCAATATCATATCTTTTTCGATTCTTTTCATGACAGATGGTTTTACGGCTCTTTTCATAACCAGGTCTATTTTACAGGAAAACCTTCGCTCCAATTGATCCTGAACCTCAGCCAGATCAAATAATGAAAAATGTTTGTTTCGGTACACTTCGACCATAATATCAAGATCACTTTTGCGATCACTTTCTCCTCTTGCATATGAACCAAACAACCATGCTCTCCGGATTTTCTCATTTTTACTAAAATAATTCTTCAGTATGCTTACTATTCGTGTTCCGGAATATTGTTTTTTAGCTAAATACCGGACTTTTTCCTCTGCTGCTTTTAATACCTCGGCACTATTTTCGTCGTCACCCAGGAGCATAAGAACACTGTCACTTAAAAAAACGGTTAACATCTTTTTTTTATCATAATTAAAAAATTCTGCCAGCCTGATCACCTGTTCCTTTGAGAATCTTCTTATCCCTCTTTCCATTTTACTGAGGATGGCCTGGTCTATATCCAGGAAGGCTGCCACTTTCCGCAAAGGATACCCTTTTTTCAAGCGTAACTCCCGGATCAATCGTCCCGTTTCCTGCATTTTTGAAATTTTCGTTTTGACAAATATAGTCAAATATTTTCAGGCAATCAAAAAGTCTTCTCAGTACCCTCCGCGTTTAAATACATCATTCCATCATTCCACTATTCCATCATTCCATCATTCCATCTCCTGTATATTTATACAACCGATTATTAATTTTCCACGGATTGTTCCGGTATGGCATCTACACGTCAGACCAACTTTTTATCACCATAACTCCCTGTTATTCTTTAATTTTCAATATAACTCATGTTTTAAGACATAAAAAAGTTGCTAAAAAATTTGGTCATAAAAACAGGATGTATACTTTTGTTCTCTCAAAGAGCAAATGATGACCCGTTTGATTGTAAATATCATTCTTTCTGTTCTTATCCTGCGTAAGGGATAATGGTGAGAATGGTATAAAAACATACGAACCGTTCTCACCATGGGAACGGTTCTTTTTTATGGGAGAATTTGGAAGGATGAAGGATGAGGGATGAATGTTGAATGTTAAAGGATGAATGTTGAACAAATAAGATAACAAAATGAAAATACCGCTTCGCAGTAATACAACTACACAGGGTCGTGTGATGGCCGGGGCGCGCAGTCTGTGGCGTGCCGACGGCATGAAAGAGTTTCATTTCGGCCGGCCTGTTTTCGCCATTGTCAATTCGTTTTCGCAGTTTGTGCCGGGGCATGTTCACCTGCATGAGATCGGCCAGGAGCTGAAAAAGAAGATCGAGGCACAGGGATATTTTGCCGCCGAGTTCAACACCATTGCCATTGATGACGGAATCGCCATGGGGCACCAGGGGATGCTTTATTCCCTGCCGTCGCGCGATCTCATTGCCGACAGTGTGGAGTATGTGGTGAATGCCCACATGGCCGATGCCATGATCTGTATCACCAACTGTGACAAGATCACACCCGGCATGATGATGGCAGCCATGCGGCTGAACATCCCGACGGTTTTTGTCTCGGGCGGGCCGATGGAAGCGGGTGTCGTGAATGACAAGATGTATGATCTGGTGGATGCCATGGTCATGGCCGGTGACCCGGAGGTGAGTGACCGTGAGCTGCTGGAGGTGGAGCGCAACGCGTGCCCCACGTGCGGTTCCTGTTCGGGCATGTTCACCGCCAACTCGATGAACTGTCTGGCCGAAGCGCTGGGCATCGCCCTCCCCGGCAACGGCACCATCGTAGCCACCCATAAAAACCGGCGTCTGCTGTTCGACAAGGCGGTGGACCTGATCATAGAAAACACCAACCGCTATTATCAGGAGGGTGACACCTCCGTCCTGCCGCGCAGCATCGCCACGCGTGAGGCCTTTCTGAATGCCATGTCGCTGGACATAGCCATGGGCGGATCGACCAACACGGTTCTGCATCTGCTGGCCATAGCCCATGAGGCGGGGGTGGATTTTACGATGAAAGACATTGACGAACTTTCCCGCCGCATTCCCAACCTGTGCAAGGTGGCTCCCAGCTCACACTATCATGTGCAGGATGTCAACCGGGCCGGCGGCATCCTCTCCATCATGGGGGAACTGGACCGGCATGGGCTGATCGATGCCTCGGTAAAAAGAGTGGACTATGCCTCTCTGGAGGATGCGCTCAACGACTTTGACCTCATGCGTCCCACGGCCACGGAGTATGCCCGGAAGATTTTCACCAGTGCTCCGGGGATGTTCCCCAACCTGGAGATGGGATCGCAGGAAAACTATTATGACGAGCCCGACCTGGACCGGGAAAAGGGCTGTATCCGCGATTACGAACATGCCTATAACAAAGAGGGAGGCCTGGCGGTCCTTACCGGGAATATTGCCCGTGACGGCTGTATTGTCAAAACGGCCGGTGTGGATCCGTCCCTCTACACTTTCAGCGGGCGGGCCCGTGTGTACGAATCGCAGGAGGCGGCCTGTGATGCCATTCTGGGCAAAGAGATCGAGCCCGGCGATGTGGTGGTGATCCGTTACGAAGGCCCGCGTGGCGGCCCCGGCATGCAGGAGATGCTTTATCCCACCTCTTATCTCAAGTCCATGAAACTGGATAAAAGCTGTGCCCTGATCACCGACGGGCGTTTTTCGGGGGGCACGGCAGGGCTGTCCATCGGTCATATCTCGCCCGAGGCGGCTGCCGGCGGAGAGATCGCCCTGCTCCGTGACGGAGACATCATCGACTTCAACATTCCCGAAAGGAGTATCCGGGTGCGCCTGACGGACGAAGAGCTGGAGAACCGGAGGAAAGAAGAAGAAAGCAGAGGTCCGGATGCTTATCATCCTGCCACACGCAACAGGAACATCCCCGTATCGCTGCAGGCCTATGCCAGTCTGGTCACCTCGGCCGACAAGGGCGCTGTCAGAGAAATAAACAACCGATAATTTTCAGTCAAACCGATTTTCTCATGAGCACAAACGAAAACAACCCAACCAGAAAAGATTTTCCGGCCGAAGGCACGGAGATCAGTGGCTCGGAAGCCTTGATCCTCACTTTGATGAAAGAAGGGGTGGATACCATTTTCGGATATCCGGGGGGAGCCATCATGCCGGTGTATGATGCCCTGTTCGACTACCGGGATCGTCTCAACCACATTCTGGTACGTCACGAGCAGGGGGCGGCCCATGCGGCGGAGAGCTACGCCAAGATCCTGGGAAAACCCGGCGTGGTGATGGTCACCTCGGGCCCGGGGGCCACCAACCTGATCACTGGGTTGGCCAACGCCATGATCGACTCGGTGCCCATGGTTGCTTTCTCGGGGCAGGTAGCTTCGGGGCTGCTGGGCACCGATGCTTTCCAGGAGACGGACGTCATGGGCATCACCATGCCCGTGACCAAATGGAATTATCAGATCACCCGGGCTGAAGAGATCCCGGAGGTCGTAGCCAAAGCATTTTATCTTGCTTCTACAGGCCGTCCCGGCCCGGTGATGGTGGACATCACCAAAGATGCCCAGTTCGGAAAAATGAAATGGCATTATGAAAAATGCCGGAAGATAAGGAGCTATTTCCCTTATCCGAAGGTACGGCAGGACAAGGTGGAGGAAGCGGCACATCTGATCAACAAATCCAAAAAGCCCCTGTTGATTGCCGGCCGGGGCATATCCATCTCCAATGCTCACGAAGAACTGATGCAACTGGTCACCAAAGCGGACATCCCGGTGACGACCACCCTGCTGGGCATCTCTTCATTTCCGGCCGATCATCCTCTGAACGTAGGCATGCCGGGCATGCACGGCAATATGGCGCCCAACATCAAGACCAACGAGTGCGACCTGCTGATCGCCATCGGCATGCGTTTCGACGACCGCATCACCGGCCGGCTGGATGACTATGCCAAACAGGCCAAGATCATACACATAGAAATCGATCATTCGGAGATCAGTAAAAATGTTCCTACCGACGTGGCTATCGTGGCCGATGCCAAAGATGCGCTGAACAAGCTGCTGCCCCTGGTTAAAGAAAACGACCATAAAGAATGGATCGAGTCTTTCCGGAAGGAATATGAAAAAGAATATGACAAAGTGATCAAGCCGGCCCGTGAGGGCAACGGCTCCGATATCAAGATGGACGAGGTGGTGCATATGATCTCTGAGAAAACGGACGGCCAGGCCATTGTGGTCACCGATGTGGGGCAGCACCAGATGGTGGTCGCCCGCAACTACCGTTTCAAACAATCGCGCAGTTTTGTTACCTCTGGCGGACTGGGCACCATGGGTTTCGGCCTGCCGGCGGCGGTGGGCGCCAAAGTGGCCCGTCCCGACCGGCTGGTGCTGGGGTTCACCGGCGACGGAGGGTTCCAGATGACCATCCAGGAGCTGGGTACCATTGCCCAGCATAAACTGCCCGTAAAAATAATCCTGCTGAACAACTCCTTCCTGGGCATGGTACGCCAGTGGCAGGATATGTTCTTCGACAAAAGGTACTCATTCACCGAACTGGCCAACCCGGCATTTACAAAAATCGCCAGCGAAGGGTATGGCATTGATTCGCTTTATGTGGAAAAACGGGAAGACCTGGAGGGGGCGGTGGAAAAGATGCTGGCAACCGACGGCCCTTTTCTGCTGGAAGTGAAAGTAATGAAAGAACAGAACGTCTTTCCGATGGTTCCGGCCGGAGCTTCGGTCTCCGATATGGTAACCGAATAAAAATAAGAAAAAACAAATATCATGGAAAAAGTAGAAGAATTCACGATCAAGGTTTACAGTGAAAACCACATCGGTTTGCTGAACCGTTTGACAATCGTCTTCACCCGGCGCAAGATCAACATTGAAAGTCTGACAACGTCGGAGTATCATATCCCGGGGGTCCATTCTTTCACCATTGTCATCAATACCACAGAAACGATGGTGCGAAAGATCGTCTCCCAGATCCAGAAGCTGGTGGACGTGCTGAAAGCATTCTACTATCATTCGGATGAGATTATATACCAGGAAGTAGCCCTGTACAAAGTGCCCACATCGGCGTTGCTGGAGACCAATGAGATCGAACGGCTGGTACGCCAATACAATGCCCGTATTCTGGAGGTGACGCCGGAATATACGGCCATCGAAAAAACCGGCCACAAGGAAGACACCCAGGAGTTGCTGGAAAAACTCAGGCCTTTCAAACTGCTGGAGTTTGTGCGGTCGGGACGGGTGGCCATCACCAAACCTATGAAAGAACTGGCCGTACACCTGCAGGAACTGGAGGAGGCAACGAATTTTACGAATGAGTAAGAAAAAAGAGGTTTGAAGTTTGAAGTTTTTAAAACATTTTATTCATCAAAAAATATTTATTATGGCAAAGATTAATTTCGGAGGGGTTACGGAGAATGTAGTGACCCGGGAAGAGTTTCCCATTTCCAAAGCTTTGGAAGTATTAAAAGACGAGACCATAGCCGTCATCGGTTATGGGGTACAGGGCCCTGCCCAGTCGCTGAACATGAAAGACAACGGCTTCAAAGTCATCATCGGCCAGGCGCCCGAGTTCAAAGAGGACTGGGACAAAGCCGTCCGGGACGGATGGGTACCCGGTGAGACGCTTTTCCCCGTGGAGGAGGCGGCGGAAAAAGGCACGATCATCCAGTATCTGGTCTCGGATGCCGCGCAGCGTGCACTGTGGCCTTCACTCAAACCTCATCTCAAAGAGGGAGACGCTCTCTATTTCTCACATGGTTTTTCGATCACTTTCAAGGAGCAGACGGGGGTCGTTCCTCCGGATAACATCGATGTGATCCTTGTCGCGCCCAAAGGTTCGGGCACCAGTGTACGGGCCAACTTCCTGGCGGGAGCAGGCATCAACTCCAGTTATGCTGTTTTTCAGGATTATACGGGCCGTGCCGAAGAGCGGGCGCTGGCCATCGGCATCGCCATCGGCTCGGGGTATCTGTTCCCCACCACTTTTGAGAACGAGGTATACAGCGATCTCACCGGCGAGCGCGGCGTACTGATGGGGGCCCTGGCCGGTATCATGGAGGCACAGTATCAGACCCTGAGATCACACGGTCACAGTCCCAGCGAGGCGTTCAACGAAACCGTCGAGGAGCTCACACAGAGTCTTATCCGCCTGGTGGACCAGAACGGCATGGACTGGATGTATGCCAACTGCAGCGCCACGGCTCAGCGGGGGGCCCTCGACTGGAGACACCGTTTCCGGGAAGCCGTCCTGCCGGTATTTGATGAGCTGTATGAAAGCGTGAAAAGCGGCAAAGAGACCCAACGTGTTCTCGAAGCCACCGGCCGGCCCGACTACAAGGTCGAACTTGAGAAAGAGCTCAAGGAGATGCGCGAATCCGAACTATGGCAGGCAGGCGCCGCCGTGCGGGCGCTGAGGCCTGAGAACAAATAAACAATTTCCCGCAGCAAATCATCCCGGGAAAATAAAGCTATGAATTAAAGCCATCATTATGGAAAAAGACACGAGAATATATGTTTTCGACACCACCCTGCGCGACGGAGAGCAGGTGCCCGGATGTCAGCTCAATACGGTTGAGAAGATCGAGGTGGCACAGGCGCTGGAAGCTTTGGGGGTGGACATCATCGAAGCAGGTTTTCCCATTTCGAGCCCGGGAGACTTCAAGTCGGTGGTAGAGATCTCCAAGGCCGTCACGCGGCCGGTAATCTGCGGACTCACGCGGGCCA
>CAZYPI010000165.1:0-6696 GCA_964649335.1 uncultured Rikenellaceae bacterium
TATTAACCCCCTCCCTCCTGGGGGAGGGGGTATGGGGGTGGGGCATTAGATAAAGAAGTAAAGAAAATCATTTAGGAAATTAGAAATATAGATAAATAGTTACGAAAATAGTAAAAGTTATAGCAGGGAGAAACCCGGTCATTCTGCCGGATTTACCGGGAAATGATTTTCCGGAAGAACTTTCTTAATTTTTCATAGTTATCCGCAACAGGGACTTTTTGATTATGCAGGCGTTTGGGAGAATAGTGTCCGCCGGAGAACAGGACACACCGGGTGCCCAGGGATTTTGCCACTTCCAGGTCATGCAGCGTGTCTCCGACCATCCAGGCAGCGGAAGGATCGATATTATATTTCCGGATCAGTTCTTTCCCCGCTTCGGTTTTTCCTTCGGCGTACAGGTCATCCAGCCCCTGTACTCCTTCGAAGAAAGAAAAAATGCCGTAATCTTTCAATGATTTTTCGAGCCGGGATTGTTCCATGGCTGACAGGACAAATTGCCTGATTCCTGCATCCCGGAGAAATTGCAGGGTTTCTTTCACCCCTTTGTGTAATTTTGCCTTTGAAAGGTTTTCAAAGTAATATTTGATAAACTGCTTTGACATTTCGTCAAACTCATTCCCTGTATGGGAGAAAGAAATTCCGATTTTTTCATAAAAATCCCTTACGGGAAAGGTAAAATGATTGCGGTAATAGGAGAGAGTAACCGGTTTCAGTCCCCTGGATGTGAGAAACCCGTTGACCGTTTGCACGCTTACCCGGACATCATCCAGCAGTGTTCCGTTCCAGTCCCAGATAACAGAATAATTCATAAGAGATGATTAACGGTTAACACGTGCGGCACGTTCGAACTTTATGGACGGGTCGAAAAGAAAACGGTAGGTGACAAGGGTTTTGCGGATGGTGGCCCCGATTTGTTCCAGCACTTTCATCATGGTGGGGTTGAAATCTCCTATCCAGTTCATCTCCAGTTCTCTATAATGGAAATTATTGCTACAGGCCAGGTTGGCAAAGGCCAGGATCATGGCTGCTTCCACCCCTTTGCCCTGATGTTCGGGCACCACTCCGAAAAGAATACCCACCGCCTTGGTGATCACTTTGCGTACATCTTTATAATAGAGAAACCGGAGTTTGTTGAGCAGGTGCATTTTTCCGTTCAAATGTTTCACCACCTGGTTGATTTCCGGGATCATCAGAAAGAAAGAAACCGGCTCCCCGTCGTAGAAGCCGAACCACAACAGCGTTGGATCCAGAATGGGTTTCAGACTTTTGTAAAGAGCCCGGGCATAGACTTTGGAAAAAGGGGTTACCCCCGGGAATTTTGCCCAGGCCTTGTTGAAGACGGTACGGATCATCTCCGGCAACTCATCAAAACGTTTTTTGGGGATGTAACCGAAAGAATAACGGGGATTGTCCAGGAGACGTTGCCCCCGCTGTTTGAGTTGGGGCTTCAGTCCCCCGCACTCCACTTTGGAGTAATAAATATATTGGTTGAAGAAATTCTGAAAACCGTAAGCTTCGAAAAGCTCTTGGTAATACGGCGGGTTGTAGGGCACGCAATAACCGGGTTCGTAAAAACCGTCCGTCAGCAGTCCCCACCACCGGTCGCGGTCGCCGAAATTGACCGGCCCGTCCATGGCTTTCATTCCCCGTGCTTCCAGCCAGCTCCGGCATTGATCAAAAAGCATAAAGGCCGCCTCCCGGTCGTGAATGCATTCAAAAAAACCCATGCCTCCGACGGGATATTTGTACCGTTTTGCCAGGGCGGCGCTCGTGAAAGCGGCTACCCGGCCTACCGTTTTGTTATCACCGTCTTTCAATATCCAGCGGATGGCTTCACCGTGCCTGAACTGCTTGTTCTTCTCCGGTTTGAAAACATCCTCTATATCATTGTCCAGCGGCCGGATCCAGTTTTTGTCATTTTTGTACAGCCTCACAGGTAAAAGCAGAAATTCTTTTGCCGTTTTCGGATCATTCACCTCAAGAACGTGATACTTGCCGGCCATACTGAAGTTTTTGTACCAGGGGGAATTCTATAGATTGAAAGCTTTTTTCAGGGAATCTACATAATCGAGTTTTTCCCAGGCAAAGAATTCCACTTTCCTGAATCTCTTTTCTTTTCCTTTGATGGTTCTGGTGATGATATCCGGATGGTCGTTATAGTAAACCTCCACTTCTTCGGTGTAAGGATCCCGCCCGAAATGGCCGTAGGTGGAGGTGGCCCGGAAAACGGGGTTTTTCAGTCCGAAACGTTTTACGATGGCATAAGGCCTCAGGTCGAAAAGGCCTTTGATCTTTTCGGCGATCTGTCCGTCGGTCAGCACTTTACCGTTTTCATCTTTCACACGGGCTGTGCCGTAGGTGTTGACAAAAAGGCCCACGGGTTCGGCGATGCCGATGGCATAAGCCACCTGCACCAACACTTCGTCGGCAATGCCGGCAGCCACCATGTTCTTGGCTATGTGGCGAGCGGCATAGGCTGCCGAACGGTCCACCTTGGAAGAATCTTTGCCCGAAAAAGCCCCGCCGCCATGGGCGCCTTTGCCACCGTAAGTATCCACGATGATCTTGCGCCCCGTCAGGCCGGTGTCGCCGTGAGGCCCGCCGATCACAAACTTCCCGGTGGGGTTGACGATCAGCTTGTATCCGTTTTCAAACAAAAACCGGATACGTTCGGGACATCTTTTGATGACCCGGGGGATCAGATATTCCCCGATATCTTCCCGGATCTTGTCCTGCATGGCTTTCTGGGCGATCCGTTCGGCTTCCTTCGATCCGTCTTTCGGCACGATGAACTCATCGTGTTGTGTGGAGATCAGCAGGGTGTCTATGCGAATGGGCGTGCCGTCGTCGTCATATTCTATGGTCACCTGCGATTTGGAATCGGGACGCAGATAGGTCATGTGTTTCCCCTCTTTGCGGATGGCCGCCAGCTCCTGCAGCAACAGGTGGGCTACCTCCACCGCCATGGGCATGTAGTTGTCCATGTCGCGGTTGGCATATCCGAACATCATCCCCTGGTCGCCGGCACCCTGTTCTTCCTCCTTCTCTCTTTCGACCCCCTGGTTGATGTCGGGGCTCTGTTCGTGAATGGCCGAAATGATCCCGCACGAGTCGGCATCAAAACGGTATTCGGCATGGATATATCCCACATCACGTATCACTTCACGGACAACGTTCTGGATGTTGACCCATCCATCGGTTTTTACTTCTCCTCCGCATACCACCAGACCCGTGGTCACCAGAGTCTCACAGGCAACTTTCGATTCCGGATCAAACCGGAGAAACTCATCCAGCAATGCATCCGATATCTGATCGGCCAGCTTGTCCGGATGCCCTTCCGATACGGATTCGGATGTGAATAAATAAGGCATAATCTCTGTTTTTAATTGCTACTGTTGTTATCCGTGGAAATGATGGGCTAAAAAGCACCGGGCAAAGAATACTGTTTTAGCATTTTTTACCGTGGTTGCAATCTGCCAAATCCTTCCACGGGATGACAAAGGAAATATAAAATCATGATTTTACAAAATTTCACCCTTCACCCTTCACCGATCACCCTTCACTGATCACCCTTCATCGTTCCCGTAAGTTCTCTGAACACCTCTTCCAGGTTCTGGCTCACCAGTGAGAGGCCCAGAAGCGTCAGGGACTCCCTTTGGGCAAAATGAAAGATCTCTTCCCGGATATCTTTTTCACAATGCAGGGTGAAGATCCGGTCGTTTTCGGGAATAATCTCCGTAACATGCGACAGGGCGGCGAGGCGATCCGGGGGAAGACTCTCCTTGAACTCGGTACGGATCGTGGTGAAAGATCCTTTTGTCTTCAGGGATACCAGCGATTTTTCCGAATCGTCGGCGATGATCCTGCCTTTGTGGATGATGATTACCCGGCTGCATATCGCTTCCACCTCCTGCATGATATGGGTTGAGAGCAGGACGGTTTTTTCCTTTCCCAGTTGCCGGATCAGTTCCCGTATTTCCACGATCTGGTTGGGGTCCAGCCCCGAGGTGGGCTCATCCAGGATCAGCACGTCCGGGTCGTGCAGCAGCGCCTGCGCCAGTCCGACACGCTGGCGGTAGCCCTTCGACAGGGCACCTATTTTTTTATGCAATTCGGGCTCCAGGCCCGTCAGCCCGATGATCTCTTGTACCCGCTCCTTCTTATGTGAGCCCAGTTTGTATAGCCCGGCAACATAGTTGAGGTATTCCCGGATATACATCTCCGGATACAGGGGGTTGTGCTCCGGAAGATAACCGATCCGTTTTTTTACTTCCGGCAGATGGTTTCTCACATCCAGCCCGTCCACCAAAACTTCGCCCGAAGACGGGGGAAGAAAACCCGTGATAATCTTCATCATGGTGGACTTGCCGGCACCGTTGGGCCCGAGAAAACCCGTCACCTCACCCCCGGATACCGTGAACGTAACATGATCCAGCGCTTTTTGTTCGCCATACCATTTTGTGACATCCCTGACCGTTACCGACATAAATACCTCCTGAAATAAAAGTGCCTAAAGTTAAGAATTTGTATATTTTTTCTGCAACATTTTCCTTCTTCGATCGTCTTTTAACCGGACAAAGGTTTTAGGATAAAAACCGGTCAACAAAAAGCAGGAGGAAAAGGGGTTGTTTACGATCCCTTTTTCTTTTTATCTTTACCTTCCAAAAGGCAGGAAAGATGAACTATACGCTGATCGGTTTTATCGTATATCTTATTCTGGTATTGCTGGTGGGTTTTCTGACCTATCACTCCAACAAGTCTCACAAGGATTTTTTTCTCGCCGGCCGCAAACTGAACCCCTGGGTGGTGGCTTTTTCCGAGAGGGCTTCCGGCGAGTCGGCCTGGCTGCTGGTGGGACTGCCGGGGGCGGCGCTGGCCGCCGGCTTCCTGCATGTGTGGACCGCCATGGGGTGTGTGCTGGGCATCATCTTTTACTGGTTTGTGATCGCCAAAGACCTGCGCGTGGAATCCGAGAGGTTTGACGCCATCACCCTGCCCAACTTTTTCTCGGAAAAACTGGGCGAAGGCGGGAACATCATACGCATCGTCTCTTCCCTGATCATCGTGTTTTTCTTCACCTTTTACCTGGCGGCCCAGTTCAACGGTGCCGGCAAAGTCCTCTTTGTGACGTTTCATATCCCTGTCTTCTGGGGCATCGTCATCGGGGCTGTCGTGATCATTTTCTACACCATGATGGGCGGCTTCTTTGCGGTGGCCTGGACCGATTTTATCCAGGGGATCATCATGATCGGCACCCTGGTGATCCTGCCCGTCATCGGCCTGATAGAGATCGGCGAAACGGGGCACTCCCTGCGCTCGGCCGTGCACCTGGCGGGGCCGCACTACGCCAGCCTTACCGGCGGCGCCACCGGCCTGGCAGCCGTGAGTGTGGTGCTGGGCGGCCTGAGCTGGTTTTTCGGATACATGGGACATCCACACCTGCTGACCCGTTTTATGGCCATCAAAGACAGCGAGAAGATAAAAGTGAGCCGCCGCATAGCCATCGCCTGGGCCGTCCCGGCCTTTACCGGCGCTTTTGTCATCGGCCTCGTGGGACTGGCCATGTACGGAGAGCATCATTTTGCCGACCCCGAGCAGGTCATGCCCGCCCTGGCCAACGATTTCCTGCCGGCGTGGCTCGCCGGCATCTTTGTCTCGGGAGCCATCGCCGCCATGATGTCCACCGCCGACAGCCAACTGCTCGTGATCACCTCGTCGGTGATCGAAGACTTTTACCACAAGACCCTGAAAAAAGAACTCTCCAACCGGAAAATGCTCACCTTCAGCCGGGCAATCACCGTGCTGGTAGGCCTCTTTGCCTTTGTCATTGCCGTTACCTCCTCCAAACTGGTCTTCGGACTGGTATCCTATGCCTGGTCCGGCCTCGGAGCCTCCTTCGGGCCGGCACTCCTGCTGCTGCTCAAATGGAAAAAAACCAACTGGCAGGGCGTGCTGGCCGGCATGATCACCGGCTCGGTGGTCACCGTCGTATGGTCGGAGATCGCGGTGCTCGATCACACCATTTCCGTGCGCTTCGCCTCCTTTGTGCTGGCGTTCATTGCGGTTATGGCAGTGTCCTGGCTGACGGCAAAAAAAACAAAAGCAGTGAAAATTAGTTAACCGGGGCTTCATTTTTTTCGGAAAAAGACTTACGGGCAGGAAAGGTACGTTCGGGCAGGCAAAACCTGTCAGCGTGCCGGCACCGCCGGCTCCTGACAGTGTTAAAGGGCGGACGAACAACTGATTTACGATTAACGATCAACGATTGAAGATTTAAGAAGGAAATTATTCCGGCAACTTCTTGAAACCACCCGCTTTCACATTAGCCCCGAAGGCCCGCCCGAACGTACCGTTCGGTACGGGCGGGGGCGTAAGCAAACCATTCAGACCCTCCGGAACTCCGCCGGAGACATTGAACGGGACATATTCCGTCCCGTCAGGGACAGAAAGATAATATTATGTCGGGATAGAACCATTTTATGTCCCAGCCAATGCTCAAACCCCAAATTGCAAAAGAGCTATTTTCCCACCACATATAAACAATTTGAAATATATCGGAAAACATAAAATATATATCTTGAAAAACAAGATAAATATTAATATTTATATTTTAGCGAATATTTTTGAAATGAGTAAAGTATATGAATCGAATAAAAGAAGTACTTGAAGAAAAAGGGATTAAACAAAAATGGTTGG
>CAZYPI010000166.1:0-2145 GCA_964649335.1 uncultured Rikenellaceae bacterium
CCTACGTAGGTAAAATACTTGTGTCCCTTATATCCCCGTCCGAATCAACGGCTAAATATCATAAATTATTCAAAATTCACCATTCCGCCATTCCAATATTCCATCATTCCAATATTCCATTCTTTTTGTATATTTGTCAATAAAATGACCAATAGTCAGTAATTAAACTAAAGTATAGTACTATGGGAACCGCAGAGCGAAAGGCGAGGGAGAAAGAACGGAGGCATAATGAAATTGTGGATGCCACCGAGCGATTGTTTTTCAGCAGGGTGTATGAGCATGTTACCATGGATGATATTGCTGCAGAGGCCGAACTGTCGAAAGGGACGCTTTATCTTTACTTCAAAAGCCGTGAAGACCTGCATTATGCCATTGTTTTGCGGGGGCTGGAGATCCTGAACCGCCTGATCCGGGAGGTGTATGATCCGGTGAGCAGCGGACTGGAGAATATTCTGAAGATGGGGGAGGCTTATATCCGTTTTTTCCGGGAACATCCCGATTATTTCAAAGCAATTATGTTTTTCGATGTCACCAAGTTTGAGAAGGTGGAGGCGGGCAGCCGCCTGAAGATCCTGTCGGCGGACTCGCCACTGATCTTTTTCATGGAGGTGCTGGAAAAAGGCCAGAAGGACGGCAGCATCACGGCGTCGGTGCCGCCGCAGCAACTGGCCATCATCCTGTGGTCGCAGGTCTCCGGCGTGTTTGAGTTCATCGCCCTGCGGGGCAAGCTGCTGGAGTTTCTGCAGATAGATAACCTGGAACTGATACGGAACCAGATAAAAGTGTTGCTGTATGGACTGGAAAAGAAAAAGGAGGATTAGCATACTTACCGGCATCCTGGCGTTGTCACTCCTGCCGGTGCGGGGGCAGCAGGCCGATACGCTGCTGGCGCAATATATCCGGGAGGGACTGGAAAACAACCTGGCATTGCAGCAGAAAAATGCCGACTATGAGAAGAGCCTGAAAGCGCTGGACGAGGCACGCAGCTGGTTCTTTCCGGCGCTGTCGTTCAATGCCCGTTATTCGCTGGCCGAAGGGGGCCGCACCATTGAATTCCCGGTAGGGGATATGCTCAACCCGGTTTATAACACGCTGAACTATCTCACCAACACCAACCTGTTTCCGAATATAGAAAACCAGACCTTCAAGTTTCTCCGTCCCCACGAACAGGAGACCAAGATGGAGCTGGTACAGCCCCTTTTCAACCCGGATGTGTTGTTCAATTATAAAATCCGCCGGGAGATGACCGGTTACTGGGAGGCGGACCGGAATACCTACCGTCGGGCGCTGGTGTCGGATATAAAAAAAGCGTATTACACTTATCTGAAGATGATCCAGATAGACAAGCTGGTGAAGAGCACGCGCAAGGTGCTGGAGGCAAATATCCGGCTGAATGAGAAGTTGTATAAGAACCAGAAGATCACGGTGGATGTGGTCTATCGCAGCCGCTCCGAGCTGAGCCGTTTTGAGCAGAACGCCGCGGAAGCCCGCAAAAACCTCGAGGCGGCCCGAGCCTATTTTAATTTTCTTCTGAACCGGCCGCTGAACCAACAGATCGTGGTACCCGACTCGGTGCCGGTGGCGCTGGTGATGCCGGATCCGGCACAGGGCAAACAACTGGCCCTGCAGAACAGGGAAGAGATCAAACAACTGGACTACGGCCTGCGGTCGGCAGATTACCGGCTGAAACTAAATAAGAACGACCGTCTGCCGGTGGTCTTCGCCGCCGTGGATTATGGCATCCAGGGCGAGAAGTATGCCTTTGACAAAGCCCACGATTTTACGCTGGCATCCTTTGTGCTGCGCTGGGATCTGTTTCAGGGTATGCAGAAAAAAGCCAGGATCAGCCAGTCACGCATCGAGATGGATAAGCTGCAGGCCCGGCAGGCCGAGTTGCAGCAACAGATACAACTGCAGGTGGACAATGCCTGGCACAGCCTGGTGGCCGCCCGCAAGGCCATGCATGCTGCCGCAGATGAGGAAATAGCCGCCGGCAAGGCCTTCCGGCTGATGTCCCGTAAATACGAGCTGGGGATGGCCAATTATGTAGAGTACCTGGATTCCCGTACCAATATGACCAGCGCCCGGCTCCGGAATATCATTGCAAAATATGACTATCTTATAGAACTGGCAGAATATGAGAGG
>CAZYPI010000166.1:2155-2445 GCA_964649335.1 uncultured Rikenellaceae bacterium
GAACAGCTACATACCTGATGAAATAGTTTAAGTATTATGAAACGAACATTTTTTCACTGGATCCGGTCCGGAACGGTTTTGATGGTCCTGGTGACAGCAGTGGCGGGCTGCCGCGGCAAACCGGCGGCCGTAAAAGATCCCGAAGAGACAGGCCCGTTGCCTGTGGAAGCGGTACGGATAAAGCGGCAAATCCTTGTCATCCCGGTACGGGAGGTAGGCCAGTTGTCGGCCAAGAACCAGATCAAGCTGGGTTTCAAGACCGGTGGTCTCATTGCAGAAGTGAGTGTGGA
>CAZYPI010000166.1:2455-6451 GCA_964649335.1 uncultured Rikenellaceae bacterium
AGAGGGCAGAAACTGGCTTCGCTGGACCTCTCGGAGATAAAAGCCAAAGCCAACGAGGCCACACTGGCGTACCGGAAAGCCGTCAGGGATTATGAACGGGTGCTGAATCTCTACCGTGACAGTGTGGCCACACTGGAGCAGCTGGAGCATATACGCACGTTGAAGGATATCTCTCTGAACAACCTGCACATTGCCCGTTTCAACCTGGAGCATTCGGTGATACGGGCGCCGGCGGCGGGAAAGATCCTGAAAAAACTGGCCAACGCGGGCGAGTTGATCGCTCCCGGCTATCCCGTGCTGCTGTTCGCTTCTACGGAAAAAGCCTGGGTGGTACGCTGCCATGTGGCGGATGTGGACATTGTACATATCAGCCCGGGCGACTCGGCCCACATCCGTTTTGACGCTTGGCCGGGGAGGGTGTTCACGGGCATTGTCACCGAAACCGGCTCGGCGGCCGACCCATATACAGGAACCTATGAGGTGGAGATCACCCTGGATCCCTCGGATCTGAAGCTGGTGGCGGGGCTCATCGCCAACGTGGATATCTTTCCTGCAGAGGCGTTGCAGGCGATAACGATCCCCTTCCGGGCCCTCAAAGAGGCCGACCGTATGCGCGGTGTGGTCTATCGGGTAAAGAACGGCAAGGCCGTAATGACCGAGGTGACCATCCGCCGCATGCTGGACTCCTGTCTGATTATCAGCCGGGGCTTATCGCCGGGCGACACCCTCGTCACCGGCGGCATGGACGACCTGCTGCCGGGGATGCCGGTGAAGATTTATAAAATGATCAAATAAGAAAGGCGATGAATATACCACGACTGGCCATAAAAAATGCTCCTTTCACGCTGACGGTGTTTTTTCTGCTGACGGTTTTCGGGGTATATGCCTATATCCGGATGCCCCGGACGGAAAACCCGAGTGTATATGTTCCCGGCGGAAGCATTGTGGTGGTGTATCCCGGCGCGGGTCCACGCGATATGGAACAGCTCATCGCCATGCCCCTGGAGGAGGCGGTGAACGAGCTGGATGATATCCGTAAGATCGAAACGGAACTGCGCGACGGGATTGCCGTCATCGGTGTTGAATTCGACTACAATACGGATGCACGGGAGAAATACAATGAGCTGGTGCGTAAGGTCAACGCCACCCGCTCCCGGCTGCCGGACGGACTGGCCCGGCTGGAGATCATCGAATGGACCAGCTCGGATGTCGATATTATACAACTGGCGTTTTTCGGTGATTCCGCCTCATATAAGCTGCTGGAACAGAAGGCAGACGATCTGAAGAAGATGATCGAACGGGTGGCGGGAATAAAAAGGGTGGATATCGTGGCGGCGCCGGAACAGGAGATACGTATCTCTCCCGACATCGACAAGATGGCCGTGATGCATATCTCCTTCGATCAGATCGCCGACGCCATACGCAGTAACAACGTGAACATTCCCGGCGGCGAGCTGGTCGTGGACGGGAAAAGCTTTAACCTGAAAACCAGCGGCAGCTACCGCGACCTGGATGAGATCAGGAACACCGTGGTGCAGTCATACCGGGGACATGTCATCTATCTGAAAAATATAGCGAAGGTTTATCAGACCTACAGCGATCCGGTACATATTGCCCGTTATATGGGTAAAAAAGCGGTCTATCTGACCGTAAAACAAAAGGATGACTACAATATCTTCACCCTGAAAAAGGACCTGGATCCGAAAATAGCGGCTTTCCGCCGGGGACTGCCTGCCCGGGTAAAACTGGCCACGGTATTTGACCAGTCGGTATGGGTGAAACACAGGATAGGCGGGTTTATCAACAACCTGCTGCAGGGTATTGTCCTGGTAGGTATCGTGATCCTGCTGGTACTGGGACTGCGATCTTCGCTGATCGTGGCCCTGGCCATCCCCCTGTCGCTGGTGATCGGACTGGGTTTTGTGGATCTGTCGGGGTACGGGCTGCAGCAGATATCCATCGGCGGGCTGGTGGTGGCATTGGGCCTGCTGGTGGACAATTCCATCGTGGTGATCGAGAATATCAACCGGTACATTATCCTGGGGTATGATGCCCGGGAAGCCTCCGGGAAAGGGACATCACAGATCGCCTGGCCGGTGGTCACGGCCACACTCACCACCGTGCTGGCTTTTATTCCGATCATTATGATGCCCGAAAAAGCGGGAGATTTCATCCGCAGTCTGCCGCTGACGATCCTGTACACGCTGGCCGCTTCGCTGCTGATCGCCCTGACACTGACGCCACTGATCACCTCTTTTACCTTCAGGAATACCGAAAAAATAAAACGGCAGGAGGGCTCCCGCCGCATCAAAAGGTTTTTACAACGGATGATAGACGGACCGTACCGGAAGACACTGGACTATGCCCTGAGACACAGGGGACAGGTGATCATCCTGTCCATAGTGGTTTTTACGGCATCGCTGGGACTGTTCCCGCTGATCGGACTGAGCTTTTTTCCGCCGGCAGAGATGCCGGACTTTCTTATCAGGATACAGATGCCGGGGAATGCTGCCATCCGGGAGACGGACAAAGTGGTGAGGTATGTGGAGTCGGTGCTCGACACCACCCGCACCGTGGAGAGATATGCCGCCAACACGGGACACGGGAACCCCAGGATCTATTACAATATCTTTCCCCGGGATTTTGCAAAAGATTTCGGGGAGGTGTATGTTCATCTCAGGGGCTATGACCGGCGGGATTATGAACAGACCGTGGCCTCCCTGCGGCAGGTCTTCAGCCGCTATCCGGCAGCGGATATACACATCAAGGAATATGAGCAGGGGGTCCCGGTGAAAGCGCCGGTGATGATCTACGTGTACGGCAAAAACCTGGAGCGGCTGAGAGCCATGGCAGGGGAGGTGGAGAGAACCCTGAAAAATACGCCGGGAGCCATCAATGTGGAAAACAGGGTGAAAAAAAACCGCACCGATATTTATTATCATATCAACCGCGACAAAGCCCTGCTGCTGGGGGTGCCGGTGCATGAAATAGACAAAACCATCCGCACCGCCGTGAACGGCACCACTGTGGATAAGTTCAGGGACAAGGAAGGAAAAGAATATCCGGTGGTCATCAGGATGCCTTACAACAAAGAGGTGAAACTACAGGATATCGACAAAATATATGTGAAATCCCTTTCCGGGAGCTTTATCCCGCTGAAACAACTGGCGGAACCCGAGTTCAGAAACGTACCGGGGATCATCACCCGCTACAATATGCAGCGTACCATACTGGTCACCGCCGATATAGCCAAGGATTATAAGCTGGATGACGTCATGAAACCGGTGCTGGCCCGGTTGAAACAGTACCCTTTTCCGCTGGGATACGGCTATATTGTGGCGGGGGAACTGGAGAACAGGAATGAGTCGTTCGGGGGCATGCTGGAAGCAGGTATCATCGCCCTGATCGCTATATTTGCGGTTCTGGTGCTGCAATTCAGATCGTTTACCCAGCCGCTGATCATCTTTACGGCTATCCCCCTGGCCATCGTCGGCTCGCTGTGGGCTTTGTTCCTGGCAGGACTCTCCTTTTCATTTACCGCCTTTGTCGGCCTGGTCAGTCTGATCGGTATCGTGGTGAATAACTCAATCATCCTGGTGGATTATTCCAATATGCTACTGGAAGAGGGGAGAAGCCTCCGGGAGGCAGTCACCGAAGCCGGGAAGGTACGCTTTATACCGATCCTGCTGACCGCTTTTACCACCATCGGGGGATTGCTGCCTCTGACCCTTCAGGGGGGACTGATCTGGGCGCCCCTTGGCTGGACCATCATCGGCGGTCTGCTGGTATCCACGATGCTCACGCTGGTGGTGGTGCCCGTGCTTTATACGATGTTGACGAGAAGATAAGTTAGTTTGTGGTTTGTAGTTTGTAGTTTGTGGTTTTTATAGTTTCTGTGGTTATTGTGGTTATTGTTCAATGATCAATCTTGTAATAAATTTTTTCGCTTCATCTCTTCATCGCTTCATGAATCCCCATTCATTATAATATTTACAT
>CAZYPI010000166.1:6461-6691 GCA_964649335.1 uncultured Rikenellaceae bacterium
AAGATAAGTTAGTTTGTGGTTTCTGTGGTTCCTGTGGTTCCTGTGGTTCCTATTGTTCAGTGATAAATCTTGTAATATATTTTTTATCTTAAGTAGGGGGCAGGGGGTGTTTTCATGAGAGTAGTGTTTTGATTCGTAGTTTGGGATCTTTCCGCTTCATCTCTACATCTCGTTATCACTTTATCGTTACATGAATCCCCTTTCATTATAATATTTATATATGTCAACTA
>CAZYPI010000167.1:0-2597 GCA_964649335.1 uncultured Rikenellaceae bacterium
GTGGAGCAAACCGTAAAAATCTACAACCAGCTCAAAAGGATAGACTTTGAAACAGCCCTGCTGAACTGGGAAGGGGTGTTGTATCGCGAATTCAGGATGGCATTGCCCCTGAATATAACCGGCGGACAAGTGGCATACGAAGTTCCTTTCGGCGTGGTGGAGGTTGGGAAAGATGAACTGGCAGGCCCGGCGGGCGAACGTTACCGGACCGACTGCAGGAAAATACACCCGCGCGGCATTGAAAACTGGATAAGCGCCGGCAACAACGACTTCGGCGTCACCATGAGCTCAACAGTCGCCGTGGCCGACTGGATCGACCCCACAGAGAATCCTGCTGATAACCGCATCTTACAACCGTTACTGCTGGCATCACGACGCAGCTGCCACTGGCAAGGAAATGAGTATCTCCAGACAGGAAACCATCATTTTCTTTTTTCCATAACATCCCACAAACCGGGCTGGCAAAACGGGTCAAACAACGCCAGGGGTGCCAACGAGACACTAAAAGCCGTTTGGGCAGATCATCGCTTTCAGCAAGCATCCCTGCCCGAATCATTGAGCTTTTTCCGTGTGGATGACCCGGGGGTGGTGATCTCAACGGTAAAAAAAGCGGAAGACGGCAACGAGATAATCGTCCGGTTAGTCAATATGGGTTCAACCGATAAAAAAATAACGTTAAAAAGTTTCAAAGAGATAAAAAACGCCTTTAATACCAATTTAATCGAAAAAAATATAAAGCCGGTTCCATCTGAAAAACAAAGTGTAAAAATCGAACTGGGACACCATGCCATTGAAACGGTAAAACTGATACCCGGGGAGTAAGTTTCAAAAAATACATTACTTTTATGTGAATGATTAACCATAAAACAATGATATCATGAACAAACTGATTTCCTTAACCCTGTCCGTTACTGCCTGGTTATTGTCAGGGATGCCTGCACAGGCACAGCAAAACACATCTCATCTGAAAGCAGGTGATCCCGCTCCGCACTTCACGGCGGTGGATGATGAGGGAACCCGCTGGAACTCCTCCGACGTGATCGGGAAAAAGATCCTGGTGGTTTATTTTTATCCTGCCGCTATGACCGGCGGGTGCACCAAACAGGCCTGCAGCTACCGCGATCATCAGAAAGAGCTGCAGCAATATGGCGTCGAAGTGGTGGGCGTCAGCGGCGATTATCCCGAAAATCTGAAGTATTTCAAACAGGCCAACAACCTGAACTTCACCCTCCTGTCCGACCCCAAAGGGAAGATCGCCAAAGCTTTCGGCGTGCCCCTGAGGCAGGGCGGAGAGATACAACGGCATGTGGGTAATAAGGAGGTCTCCCTGAAACGGGGCGTCACCGCCTCACGCTGGACCTTCATCATCGGAAAAGACGGCAAGATCCTGTACGTCAACACCTCCGTCAACGCAGCCAACGACAGCCAACAGGTACTGGAAGTGATCCGGAAAGAACAGGAGAAATGAGAGATGAGAGACGAGAGATGAGCGGAGAGACCCTTGGAAAACGATTCGTAGAGGCGCAAGGCCCTGCGCCTCAAAGGAAAAAATCTGTCAGCGTGCCGGCAAAGCCGGCTCCTGACAGTGTTGGAATTAGGGATGAAGATTGATTGATTGGTTGATTGGTTGAGAGATATAGCGATAAAGCGATAAAGTTACACCTTCGGCTACGGCGGGCAAAGAATGAAAAACAAGACCTGAAAAAATGAAACCATCCGTAAAAAAAGAGCAAAACAAAGAAAAACCGTAAAACGCATCCCGATCATTCCACCATTCCATCATTCCATCATTCCATCATTCCACCATTCCATTTATTTTCATTATTTTTACCTCTTGCTTTCCGGTGATCATCAAAACAGCAAACAGCCGATGGAGACACTCTACATTATTGCAGGCGTTGTGGCAGGCGGACTGGCCGCCTGGTGGATCGTATCCCTTACCCTGAAGACGAAATACGCCCCTGAGAAAGCCGGCTATGAGGCCCGTCTCGAAACGGCACAACAATCGCTCGAAGAAGCACGCCAAAACATGGAACAGCTTAAAAAAGAACTGCGGGAGAAAACGGATGAGCTCAACCGGGCCCACAGTCAGCTCGCCGAACTGAAAGCCGGCAACCGGGCTATGCTAGAAAAACTGGAGACACAGAAACAGGAGATCGAAAAAACGGCCAAAAAGTTCAATCTCGAATTTGAGAACATCGCCAACAGGATCCTTGAGGAGAAAACCCAGAAATTTACCCGCCAGAACAAAGAAAACCTGGAAACCATACTAACCCCCCTGCGCGATAACATCGAGCATTTTAAAAAGAAAGTGGAGGAAGTGTATGACAAAGAATCCAAGGAGCGGTTTTCCCTGGGAGAGAAGATCAAAGACCTCGTCGAGCTCAACAAACAGATCAGCGAGGAGGCCGGCAACCTGGCCAAAGCCCTCAAGGGCAGCTCCAAAACCCAGGGCGACTGGGGCGAGATGATCCTCGAGAACATCCTGGAACAGTCGGGACTGGTAAAAGGCAGGGAGTATTTTGTGCAGGAGTTCATGAGGGATGAAGACGGCAACACCCTTAAATCACCCGGCGGAAGGAAGATGCAGCCCGACG
>CAZYPI010000167.1:2607-6690 GCA_964649335.1 uncultured Rikenellaceae bacterium
ATCATCCGCTATCCCGACGACCGGAAGGTGATCATCGACTCGAAGGTTTCCCTCACCGCCTATGTCCATTATGCCGGCACAGAAGACCCGCAGGAACAGGAAAAGGCGGTCCGCGACCATCTTATCTCGGTTAAGAAACACATCGACGAACTGAGTGAAAAAAGATACCAGGATTTTGTGGATACACTCGATTTTGTCATGATGTTTATCCCCAACGAGCCGGCTTACCTCCTGGCCCTGCAACATGACCCGGAGCTGTGGAACTACGCCTACCGCAAAAGGATCATCCTGATCAGCCCCACCAACCTGATCGCCGCCCTGAAGTTGATCGTGGACCTTTGGAAAAGGGAATACCAGAACCGCAACGCCCGCGAGATCGCCGAACGCGGCGCCGCCCTTTACGATAAATTCGCGGGGTTTGTGGAGAGCCTGCAGAAGATCGGCGAGAACCTGGACAAAACACGCAAAAGCTACGACACAGCCATGGGACAACTGAAAGACGGCCGCGGCAACCTGATCCGCCAGGCCGAGATGCTGAAACAACTGGGGGTGAAGTCCCGAAAAAACATACCCCCGTCACTGACACGCGACGCACTGCCGGAAGAAGAGGAGGCAAAAAGCATCAACCCCGTCCCCGGAGAAGAAAACATATCCGATACTGAACAATAATCCAATCCTTATCAACATGAAAGATCATCAATATCATTTTTTCAAACGCGGGAACATTTTCCTTTTGGCACTTTTGGTATTACCCATGTTTTCCTGCCGGACCGGTGTACGTCTGGGCCGCTCCTCCCTCTGGGACATCCGGGTGGACAGCAAGCCGCTGGCCCTGCATTTCACACAAAAAAAATCAGGCCGGACCACCCTCCTCGCCGGGCCCGTCGGCCGGCCGGCCTTTTTCTACGTCACCGCCACGGGAACACACTATCCTGAACGGCAGAAAAAGGTCATTGCCGACGACGACAAACGTTATCTGGCACTTTACACCACCACCGACGGTCGTGAGGCGGCTATCAGGCTGGGAGAAGAAGGGGCAGGCATCCTTACCGTCTCCATCACGTTCTCACCCGATACGGGCATCCTGAAAACCGGCCTTCTGCTGCAGGCACAGCCGGGAGAACATTATTACGGTCTGATGGAGCGTACCGTGGACGGCGATCAGAACCTGAGCTGGCAGCCGGACACCCCCGCCGGCCTTGATCTGCGGGGCAGGAAAGTCACCATGCTGGTACGGCCCACCCTGGGCATCTACGAGCCTTTTTATGTCTCCTCCACGGGCTACGGCCTGTTCGTCCACGGCACCAACCCCGGGGTGTATGACCTGGCCGCCACCGACAGCAGCCGGGTGAGCATACTCTTTGACAGTCCGCAACTGAAGGTCTCCCTGCTGCCCGGCCCCACCATGGAGGAGGTGGTCAGACGCCTGCCGCAAATGACGGGATCGTCATTCGTACCACCGGTATGGGCCTTCCGCCCGCTGCGCTGGCGCGATGAGCATGTCAACAAAAAAACGTATTATGACGGCACCCCCAGCCGTTCTCCCTATAACTCCCAGGTGACGGAAGACATCCTCATGGCCCGGGCTTACGACATCCCCATCGGGGCTTACTGGGTGGACCGTCCCTGGGCCACCGGATATCACGGTTACGGCAACCTGCGGTGGGATCCGGAACGGTTCCCCCATGCCCAGCAAATGATCCGCTGGCTCGGCGGCAAAGACATCCGTTTCATGGTGTGGATTGCCCCCTGGGCCTGTGACAGCCTGCTGGCGGAAGCAGGCATGAAAGGCTTTCTCATCCCCGGCCTGCCCGACAGCACCGGCAACGTCCGCTATCCCAACCCCTGGCTGATCAACTACTATGATGCCGCCGCCATGAACTGGTGGGAGAAGATCCTCAAAGAACGCCTCATCTCCATGGGCATCGCCGGCTTCAAGATGGACCGCTCGGAAGAGATCATCCGCAGCATTGACACGCTGGTGCTCCCTGACGGCCGCAGCATCCACAGTGTCAGGAACGATTATCCGCAGCTGTACCTCAAGGCCGCCCACAATGCCCTGAAAGAGGTGCGCGGGAACGACTTCCTGCCGATGCCGCGTGCCGGATACACCGGCAGCCAGCAGTACGGCGTCTTCTGGGGCGGCGATATCTCCGCCGGCCCCTATGGCCTCCGCACCGCCCTCATCGCCGTGCAGCGCTGCGCTTTCATGAACTTCCCCCTGTGGGGTTCCGACATAGGCGGCTACTGGAAACACCCCCTCTCCCATGATAACGTAGCCCGCTGGCTCGCCTTCGGCGCCTTCACCCCCATCATGGAAGTGGGCCCGCTGGATAACAGGGCCCCCTGGGATATGCCCTACTCCCCCTCCTACGACACCACCCTTATCGCCATCTACCGCACCTACAGCATCCTCCACGACACGCTCAGAGAATACTCCCACGCCATGGCCGTAAAAGCTTCGAAAGAAGGCATGCCCATCGTGCGGCCTCTGGCCCTGATATTTCCGGAGGATAAAAATGCTACGAAACGATGGGACGAGTACATGTACGGCGACAATATCCTGGTGGGCATCATCTGGCAGAAGAACCAAAAATCCTTCGACATGTACCTGCCCGAAGGCCAATGGACCGATGCCTGGACAGGAAAAACATATTCCGGAAACACCACGGTGACCCTCACCTGCCCGGACTACAAGATACCCGTATTCATTACGGGAGACAATCCGCCGGCGCTGCCGGACCTGAACAAACTCTATGAAGAATCATTGAAGATAGCCTCCGTCAAACCCAACCTGGCGAGGTTGCAGGCATCTGAATTCAAATGAGAGGCGCAAGGCCTTGCGCCTCACTTTAAATAACACCTGTGCCCGTGAAAAATAACCTTTTCTACCACAGCTTTTATGCCATGGGCACGCGGTTTGAGATGATCATTCCCCGGCCGCCGGATCCTGTCCTGGAAGCTTTGGCAAAAAAGGTGGAGCAGCAGGTGCTGTGGTGGCACCGGCACCTCAGCCGTTTTGAGGAGGAGAGCGACCTCTCCCGCGTCAACCGTGAGGCGGCCCTGCACCCTGTCGAAGTGGACGAAAAGGTCTTTGCGGTTCTCGAAGAATGCGGCCGCTATCACAGCGACAGCGGCGGCCTCTTCGACCCGGCCATCCTGGCCGTGCAGGACTACTGGAAAGAAGCACAATGGGAAGGAGACCCTGCCCGCGCCGGGACGCTGGCCGCCCGCAGCGGCTGGCGGCAGGTACATCTCGACCCGCAGCATCTCACCGTCCGTTTCGCCACGCCGGAGACCGGCATCGACCCCGGCGCCTTCGGCAAAGGACTGGCCCTGCGCGAGGCAACCCGTACCCTGCAGACGGAAGGTATAGAGGATGCCCTCCTCAGCTTCGGCGGCAGCAGTCTTATGGGGCTGGGGCGTCATCCCCACGGCCCCCACTGGCCGGCAGGCATCACCCATATCTTCCGGCCCCACCGGAATGTGTATATCTTCCCCCTGAACAATACGGCACTCTCCTCCTCCGGCGCCTCGGCACAACGCACCCCTGCCGGCAGTCAACAGTACCTGCCCATCTTCCACCCCCGCACCGGCATGCCCGTGCAGGGCTGGAAAACCGTCTCGGTGATGACCCCCGACCCCCTGGAGGCCGAGGTGCTCTCCACCGCCCTGCTGACGGGAAATAAACGGGAACGAAAAAGGCTGTTGGGGAAATTTAAAAATATTCTCCGGGCAATTGAGGTAATTTATTTGAAAGAAAAGGCAAATGTTATTACTTTTGATACCTTAACATAAACCCTATGGATACCCGAATGGAAAAACAGCAAACGAGACGCGATTTTCTGAAACATACGGCCATGGTGGCCGGTTCGACCATGCTGGTGAGTCAGCTCTCCTGGCTCCGCAGCTTCGCCGCCGGAAAGGACGGGGAGGAAGCCTCCGGCGGGAAAGTACGCCTCGGCATGATCGGCATCGGCTCGCGGGGTCACCTGCTCTTCCTGCACCTGCAACAGATCCCGCAGGCCGAGATTGTGGCGGTCTGCGACATCTACCCCCCACATCTTGAGCGTGCCCGCCGCA
>CAZYPI010000168.1:0-6670 GCA_964649335.1 uncultured Rikenellaceae bacterium
CCCTGTTGATACCATTGAAAGTACGTAAAGAAACCCTGCGTGTGGATGGTATGGCCATGGTTCTTATAACGATCATTTTCGTTATGTTAACCTGTACGGGAAAAATACTGACATGGACAGAGGGATTCATCATGCTGAGTGTCCTGTTTTTTTACATTCTTTGGCTGGTCGTAAAATCGGGTAAACATAAAATTCCCGTTCCGAAAGTGGATAAAAAAGGCCTCTCGCTGTGGTGGGTTGCTTTGATTGTGGTTGTGATTGCGTCGTATGGACTGGTATTAGGTGCCGATTATGTCGTTATCGGAGCTTCGGGGGTGGCAAAAGGACTTGGCGTGAATGAACGTGTTATCTCTCTGAGCATGGTGGCTTTGGGTACGAGCTTGCCGGAGCTTACGGCAACGATAACTGCAGCAGTGAAAAAAGTACCTGATATGTCAATGGGTAATATCATCGGATCAAATATTTTCAACCTTTTCGGGATATTGGGTGTGACGGCACTGATACGGCCTGTAACCATCAATCCGAAAATCTTGAATTTTGATATTCCCTTTATGTTGATCATGACCATCCTGTTGCTTGTCCTTGGTTCAAAAATGTTCGGACGAAAATTAAGTCGTTGGGATGGAGTGGTTTTAGTGTTGTTTTATACGTTTTATATTTTTGTAATTTATTATGTGAAAGCTCCGGATCCTTTTAGCGCAGGATATCTTATTGAAATAATTTGTCATTCCGGATAGAATTTGTCAAACATGATTGTAACAAAAGGCATAACCAAATCCTACGGTGCCCTGCAGGTGCTGAAGGGTATCGATTTTCAGGTGGAGCAGGGGGAGATCGTCTCTATCTTCGGGGCTTCGGGCGCCGGCAAGACCACCTTCCTGCAGATCCTCGGCACGCTGGACACCCCGGACGAAGGGGAGGTGCTGTATGATGAGACGGATGTGTTCAGGATGAAAGAGAAACAACTGGCACGGTTCCGCAACCGGCACATCGGTTTTGTCTTTCAGTTTCACCATCTGCTGCCCGAGTTTACCGCACTGGAGAATATATGTATCCCCGCTTTCATCGCCGGTGTGTCCCGCAAAGAGGCCGAACAACGGGCCCTGGAGCTGTTGTCGGATCTGAACCTTGCGGAGAGGGCGGATCATAAGCCGGCCGAGTTGTCCGGCGGAGAACAGCAACGCGTGGCCGTGGCCCGCGCCCTGATCAACAAACCGGAGGTGC
Source organism: uncultured Rikenellaceae bacterium (assembly GCA_964649335.1). GTDB lineage: Bacteria > Bacteroidota > Bacteroidia > Bacteroidales > VadinHA17 > DRPN01. The sequence continues at coordinate 1,225 of CAZYPI010000168.1, forward strand.
TGCTGGCCGACGAGCCGTCGGGAAACCTGGACTCGAAAAATAAAAAAGAGCTGCATGAGCTGCTGCTGCGTATCCACGACGAAAAGAACCAAACGGTCATCATCGTTACCCATGACAAGGAGCTGTCGGCAATTGCCCGCCGCAAGCTGCTGATGAAAGACGGGAAACTTTTCGGCGATTGATATGAAAGATGTATTCCGTTTTAAGCGGTTTTCCGTACGCCAGCAGCAGGCGGTCATGAAGATCACTACCGATAGTGTGTTGTTGGGGGCTTGGACCTGTTGCAGCGAAGCTAAAGAAATCCTGGAGGTGGGCGCCGGCACCGGTGTGATCTCGCTGATGCTGGCACAGCGCTGCCCGGAGAGCTTTGTGTCTGCCATGGAGCCTCACCGCCCTACGGCCGAAGAGCTGGACTTCAATTTCGGTCAGTCGCCGTGGAAGGAAAGACTTTATTCTTTTGAGGCCGGTTTTCAGCAGTTCCTGGATCAGGATATTGAAGAGTATCTGCCCAAATACGATCTGGTGGTTTCCAACCCTCCTTATTACCGAAATGATCAACTTCCGGATGACCCCTGGAAAGCATCTGCAAGACACGGTGTTGACCTTACCTGGGAAATCCTGCTGGAAGGGGCATGCAAAATCCTTACCCCTGCCGGCAGGGTCTCCCTGATCATTCCGGCCCGATACAGGTCGGAGGTACTGTCGCTGGCTGCGGGACTGAAGTTATACTGCAACCGCATGCTGGAGGTGAAACCCCGGGCGGACAAGCCTTTTTTCCGTGTCCTGATGGAACTGGGACGGGAGAAGAAACCCCTGCAACGGGAAACGCTCATCATCCACGAGAGGCAGGGATACACTGAAGAATACCGGGCGCTGACGCGGGAATACTATCCGGATTTTTAAAATCCCGGCATGGCGCTTTCGGGCAGGCCGAACTCCTCCGTGAACTTTATGCCTGTGTTTTCCAGTTCCTGCAATACCGGTTTGTATATCTCAGGGATCACGGGGCGATACACGCCTGTGACCTTTATCTTGCCTTCCAGGATCATCCTCACGGCGATGGCTGCCGGCAGGGCCACGGTGCGGGCTACGGCCGTATTGGTCTGCAGCGTGCCGAAGTCCAGCATGCGTGAGTGGATCACCTCACGTGAGCCGTCGGGGTATTCGGCCAGGAAAGAGTGCTGCATGGCGATCATGTCCCGCTCTTCCGGTTTCAGCATCATCTTTTCGATCATCAGGTCGGAAGTGACCTCAAAGGGCGAGTCCTCGTCGCGACCCACCGGTTTGTCGTCAAAGAGGCCGAGCCAGGCCAGCGCTTCCGGTACGTGATGGTCTTCGGGCAGTCCCAGGAAAGCGGCTACTTTACCGCGTATCCCGTCCGCATTTTTCTCGCCGATGAGCGAGGCGACCATGCCGGCGTAGCTTTTGCCCCGGAGATCCATCTTATCATAGGTGATCAGTTTCATACGCTTCATGGCATCCATGATCTCACACCAGCCGGGATAACGCAGGGTGCCCCTGAAGATAGTGTCTATGCCGCCGATATCATAAATGTCGATATACTGTATGGAGTCGCGGTTGGGATAGACATCCAATGTGCCCACACCGGGAAAATCGATGGAGAAAGTTACCCTGAAGAGCTCCTCGGTGGGCACATATCTTTCTTTCCCGTCGATGAGGAAACGCCCGTCGTTGTTGCCGGCCATGACCACCCCTTTGGGGCTCCAGGAGAACTTGTAACGGAAAGGGTTTCCGGCGGCTTCCGGCGCCGGCAGGGCGCCGGTCAGGGAGAAGAACTTCACCACACGGCCCCCTTTGTCCTGTATGTGGTGGATGATCTGCATGGCCGACATGTGGTCTATACCGGGATCCACGCCGATCTCGTTCAGGAAAAGAAGACCTGCATCGCGGGCCTCTCCGTCCAGGGCTTCCATTTCCGGTTTTACATAGGAGGTAGTCACCATGTTTTTGCCGTGTTTCAGACAGGTTTTGGCTACCATCACGTGATAGGCATACGGCAGCAAACTGACAGTCAGGTCGTGCGATGCCACCATCGCGTCCAGAGCCTCCGTATCATCCGTGGTCCAGCCGACGGACTGCCCGTGGGGGTGGCCGCCCGTCAGCTTGTCGGCTTTCGATTTGGTGCGGGAAGCTACTGTTACTTGATAACCGTGTTCAAACAGGTATTCCACCATGGGTTTTACCACCATGCCCGCTCCGAGAATAAGAACTTTTTTCATAGGTTTCAGGTTTTAATGAACAGACAAATATATATTTTCGGCGAAGAGATTAAAATGAGAAAAGATTATTTTTATACAAAATACGTATGTTATGGAACAGGCAGGAGGTCTGCCTGACGTCAAAAATATAAAAACATTGCTTATATCCTGTTGGTAAGTTAGGAATAAAATGGGAGCCATTTGTTTCACTGGTTTGGTTAATAATTTTAACCCCGAATTGCGCAATAGAGTTATTGAAAATGGCTCTATTGCGCATAAGGCCAAAGGCCGCATTGGGTTAACCCTGACAAGAAAATCAACCATTCCATTTTAATGAAATGGTTGATTTTTTTCGTCAATTAAGCGATAGACTTTTTCTATCGCTTAATTTGGGTTAAATTTGGAGGTTGATATTTTGAGAAAGATGGCAGAGAAAAAGACGGGAATAGTGGAAACTCCGTTGATGAAGCAGTATAGCCGGATGAAGGCAAAGCATCCCGATGCCATTTTATTGTTCAGGGTGGGGGACTTTTATGAGACCTTCGGCGAGGATGCCATACGCACCTCCGGCATCCTGGGTATCACGCTCACACGGCGGGCCAACGGCGCTGCTTCTTATGTCGAGCTGGCCGGTTTTCCGCATCATGCCCTGGATACCTACCTGCCCAAACTGGTACGTGCCGGCCAGCGCGTGGCCATCTGTGAACAGCTGGAAGACCCCAAGCTGGCTAAAAAGATCGTAAAACGCGGTATCACCGAGCTGGTGACTCCGGGGGTGTCCCTTAACGACAATGTGCTGGAGGGAAGGGAGAATAATTTTCTGGCGGCGGTACATCCCGAACAGATCACCGGCGTGGCCTTCCTGGATATATCCACCGGCGAGTTCCTGGCCGCCGAAGGAACCGCCGAATATGTGGATAAACTGCTCAATAACTTCCAGCCCAAAGAGATTCTGGTGGAGAAAAGCAAACAGGCGCTTTTCAAAGAGACCTTCGGTGGCAAGTATTATCTTACCAAACTGGACGACTGGTACTTCTCGGAGGAGAGCGCCACCGACCGGCTGCTGAAACATTTTGAGACCGCCTCGCTGAAAGGATTCGGCATCCACGGCCTGCGCTTCGGCACTGTCGCCGCCGGCGCCATCCTGCAGTACCTCGACCTGACACAGCATGATAAATTAAAACATATCACCACGCTGGCACGGATCGAGGAAGATCATTATGTCTGGCTGGATAAGTTTACCGTCCGTAACCTGGAGCTGTTCCATGCCCTCTACGAAAATGCCGGCACCCTCATCGAAGTCATCGACCGCACGGTCTCGCCCATGGGTGCCCGTATGCTGCGGCGGTGGGTGTCCCTGCCGCTGAAAGAGATCAAACCTCTGCAGCGAAGACAGGATATTGTGGAGTATATCCTGGGCCACAGCGATTTCAGAGAACTGCTCGAAGATGAGATCAAACATATCGGCGACCTGGAGCGGCTGGTCTCCAAGGTGGCCACCGGCAGGGTGAACCCGCGCGAGGTGGTGCAGATAAAAAATGCTCTCATATCGGTCGAGGAGATACGGAAGGCCTGCCTGGCCTCAGGCCATGCCGGCCTGGTGCAACTGGGGGAGTCGCTGGAGCTGTGCCTGCCGGCACGCGACAAGATCATGAAGGAGATCGCTCCCGACCCGCCGGTGCAGGTGAACAGAGGCGGCGTCATCGCCGAAGGGGTCTCCGCCGAGCTGGATGAGCTGCGCGAGATGCTCTACTCAGGGAAAGATTATCTCGAGAAGATGCAGGAGAGAGAAAGTGAACGGACAGGCATCCCTTCGCTGAAGATCGCTTTCAACAATGTCTTCGGCTACTATATCGAGGTGCGTAACACCCACAAAGACAAGGTGCCGCCCGGGTGGATACGCAAACAGACGCTGGTGAGCGCCGAGAGGTATATCACCGAGGAGCTGAAGGAATATGAGAACAAGATCCTGGGGGCCGAAGAAAAGATCCTCGAACTGGAAAGCCGACTGTTCAATGAGCTGGTGGCAGCGCTGGGGCCATCTATCGTCCCGTTGCAGAAAAACGCTGCGATCATAGCCGAGCTGGACTGCCTTTATTCGCTGGCTGTTGTGGCCGGGGAGAACAACTATGCCAAACCCCGGCTGGACGAGTCGGATGTGATAGACATACGCGACGGCCGTCATCCGGTGATCGAAAAACAACTGCCACCGGAGGAAGAGTATGTGCCCAACGATGTTTATCTGGACAATAAAAAACAGCAGATCATCATCCTCACGGGTCCCAACATGTCGGGGAAGTCGGCCCTGCTGCGCCAGACGGCGCTGATCGTGCTGCTGGCCCAGATCGGCAGCTACGTGCCGGCGCAGGAAGCCCGTATCGGCCTGGTGGATAAGATCTTTACCCGTGTGGGGGCCTCCGACAATATCTCGCTGGGCGAGTCCACCTTCATGGTTGAGATGCAGGAGGCCGCCAGCATCCTAAACAACCTCTCCTCGCGCAGCCTGGTTCTGCTCGACGAAATAGGCCGCGGCACCAGCACCTACGACGGCATCTCCATCGCCTGGGCCATGGTGGAGTATATCCACGAACACCCTTTTGCCCGCGCCAAAACCCTTTTTGCCACCCATTACCACGAACTCAATGAGATGGAGAAGAACTTCACACGGGTGAAGAACTACAATGTATCCATCCGCGAGATGAACGATAAGGTGATCTTCCTGCGGAAACTGAAAAGGGGAGGGAGCGAACACAGCTTCGGCATCCACGTGGCCCGGATGGCCGGCATGCCCAAAAGCGTGGTGTCACGTGCCGGCGAAATACTGAAAGATCTGGAACGGTCGCAGGAGAAAAAGACCCTCGCACGGCCGGACGACCTGGCCGCCAACAGGGAAGGTTACCAGCTGAGCATATTCCAGCTCGACGACCCGGTGCTGAAACAGATACGTGACGAGCTGATCGACCTGGATATCAATAACCTCACCCCGGTGGAGGCCCTCAACAAGTTGAATGATATCAAAAAACACCTGAAGCAATAAAAAGGCGGAAAAAATCTTTTTTGTATTCGGTAAAAAAATTTTATTTTTGCAAACGCTTTCCCCGAAAGCAGGTTATTTAAAGGTATTGCGGAAATAGCTCAGTTGGTAGAGCACGACCTTGCCAAGGTCGGGGCCGCGGGTTCGAGTCCCGTTTTCCGCTCAACAAAAAGGCCGCACAGCGGCTTTTTTT
>CAZYPI010000169.1:0-6573 GCA_964649335.1 uncultured Rikenellaceae bacterium
AGTGCATTTTGTTGTTTGTCTATCTCATCGGCATTTTCAGCGATGCCGTTGTGATAAAGAATGGTTTGACTGACATAGCCGTTTTTATCAAACATCTCCCATTTCCCGTCGCGGGAGTTGTGTTTGTAAAAACCGGAGACCTGCTTTTTCCCCGACGGGTAGTAGAGAACAAAGGACCCTTCCAGTCTGTCATTTTTATACAGGGCTTTCAGTTTTGGAGTCCCGTCCTGAAAGAACTGTTCCCATTTTCCCTCCCGGCGGCCATTGACAAAGCCGAGGATCTCGGCCGTATCGCCGGAAGCATAAAACTTAATGCTCGGGCCGTTTTTTATACCGTTTTTATAGTTCTCAACGTAAGAGAGAAAATCCTCATAAAAAGAGTAGTACTTCCACTCACCTGTTTTTTTCTTTTGATAATATTTCGCTTCGGCAGCTTTTTTTCCGTTTTGATAGAAAAATGTTACATCCACCGTATCATTGCCGGGGTGATAGAACAGGAGTGATTTCAGGGTGCCGTCATCGTAATATCTTTTGAATTCGCCGACAGGCCGGCCGTTTTTAAAGAATCCGCGGTACACGATGTGCCCTTTGACGTCTGTTTTTTTCCAGTATCCCTGTTTTTTGCCGTCGGGGCCGGTTTGGTTAAAGACCGTATCGTTTTTAGTCTGTGTCTGTGCGGTGGCAACAGGGTTGTTGAAAGAGAGGGCCAGCAGGAGGACAATATGTACCGGGAGGTTTTTCAAGGTTCTTTTTTATTTTGAACGTAAAGAGTTCCGTTTCATTTTCTGCCGGGTGTAAAAATAAAAAAAAAGCTGTTCGGTTGGAACAGCTTTTTTTGGGGTATGACCTGTTATTTCACTTCTTCGAAGTCGACGTCCGTCACTTCGTCGTCGCCGCCTTTTTGTTGTCCGCTCTGGCCGGCAGAGCTGTCGGCCGACGGGCCTGTACCGGCACCTGCCTCTGCGCCGGCGCCAGCTGTCTGTCCGGCTTTGTACATCTCTTCGCTGGCAGCCTGCCATGCGGTGTTGAGATCATTGGTAGCCCGGTCTATGGCTTCGAGGTCTTCGCTTTTATGAGCGTTTTTCAGCTCTTCCAGCGCTTTCTCGATAGTTCCTTTCTTGTCAGCCGGCAGTTTGTCACCGAATTCTTTCAGTTGTTTTTCCGACTGGAAGATGAGGCTGTCGGCGGCGTTCAGTTTGTCTATGCGTTCTTTGGCTTTGCGGTCGGCTTCTTCGTTGGCCTTGGCTTCTTCGCGCATTCTGCGGATTTCCTCATCGGTCAATCCGGAAGAAGCTTCGATGCGAATCTTCTGTTCTTTGCCGGTGCCTTTATCTTTAGCCGACACGTTGAGGATACCGTTGGCGTCGATGTCGAAGGTCACTTCGATCTGCGGTACGCCGCGCGGTGCCGGTGGTATGCCGTCGAGATGGAACCGTCCGATGGTCTTGTTGTCTTTGGCCATGGGCCGTTCGCCCTGGAGGACATGTATCTCTACCGAAGGCTGATTGTCAGCTGCCGTGGTAAACGTCTCCGTCTTTTTGGTCGGGATGGTGGTGTTGGCTTCGATCAGTTTGGTCATCACCCCGCCGAGAGTTTCTATTCCCAGCGACAGAGGGGTGACATCCAGCAGCAGCACATCTTTCACTTCGCCGGTGAGCACACCTCCCTGGATAGCGGCACCTACAGCCACCACCTCATCGGGGTTTACCCCTTTTGAAGGAGCCCTGCCGAAGAATTCTTCCACTTTCTGCTGCACGATCGGGATACGGGTGGATCCTCCGACCAGTATTACCTCGTCAATATCGGAAGTGGAAAGACCGGCATCTTTCAGGGCCAGTTTACAGGGTTCGATAAATTTCTGGATAAACGGGTCGATCAGTTTCTCAAACTGGGCCCTTGTCAGTGTCTTGACCAGGTGTTTGGGTATGCCGTCCACGGGCATGATGTAAGGCAGGTTGATCTCCGTGGAGGTGGCGCTGGAGAGTTCTATCTTGGCCTTTTCGGCAGCTTCTTTCAGGCGCTGCAGGGCCATCGGGTCTTTCCTCAGGTCGATGTTCTCGTCTTTTTTGAACTCATCTGCCAGCCAGTCGATGATGACCTGGTCGAAATCATCTCCGCCGAGGTGTGTGTTTCCGTTGGTGGATTTCACCTCGAAGACGCCGTCACCCAGTTCCAGGATGGAGATATCGAAGGTACCTCCGCCCAGGTCGAACACAGCCACTTTCATATCCCTGCCTTTTTTGTCGAGGCCGTAAGCGAGTGAGGCGGCCGTAGGCTCATTGATGATCCTGCGTACCTTCAGTCCGGCGATCTCCCCGGCTTCCTTGGTGGCCTGACGCTGGGAGTCATTGAAATAAGCGGGTACGGTGATTACTGCCTCGGACACTTCCTGTCCCAGATAATCTTCTGCCGTTTTTTTCATTTTCTGCAGGATCATAGCCGAGATCTCCTGGGGAGAATACTGGCGGTCATCAATTTTTACCCGGGGGGTATTGTTTTCTCCCTTTACCACCTCGTAAGAGAGACGTTTTATTTCTTCTTTGACCTGGTCGTAGGTTTCCCCCATCAGTCTTTTGATGGAATAAACCGTACGTTTGGCGTTTGTGATGGCCTGCCTTTTGGCCGGGTCGCCTACCTTGCGTTCCCCGTTGTCCACAAAAGCCACTACCGAAGGGGTGGTACGTTTCCCTTCGCTGTTGGGAATTACAACAGGCTCATTCCCCTCCATAACAGCCACGCACGAGTTGGTGGTTCCTAAGTCGATTCCAATTATTTTACTCATAGTTTCAGTTTTTATTTTATTTCGTTCGTTTTAATTTTTTTCTAAATGTTTCGCCCATTCCGAACAATCATTATGCCAGTTTGATTTTGCCGGCATAATATGACAAAAAGGCAGTATAATCCGGAATATTTTTTCTCTCTTATCCGAAGAAGCAAAAAATATCCTTGTTTTTCGTAATAACTTCGTAGCTTTGTCCTAAGGAACCAAACCAAAACAAAGTCATGTCATTTTACAAACAGGTAAAAAGGGTGACCACTCATGTATTGAATGAGATGAAGCTCCGGGGAGAAAAGATCGCCATGCTGACGGCGTATGATTATTCTTTTGCACGGATACTGGATGAGGCAGAGATTGATGTGATCCTGGTGGGGGACTCGGCATCGAATGTGATGGCGGGGTATGAGACCACGTTGCCGATCACGCTGGATAACATGATCTATCATGCTGCTTCGGTGGTGCGTGCGGTAAAACGTGCGCTGGTGGTGGTGGACATGCCCTTTGGCACCTACCAGGGCAACTCGAAGGAGGCTTTGGCCTCCGCCATACGTATCATGAAGGAGACAGGGGCTCATGCCGTGAAAATGGAAGGGGGGCGGGAGATCATTGAGTCGGTCGAGCGGATCCTGTCTGCCGGCATCCCGGTGATGGGTCATCTGGGACTGACTCCCCAGTCCATACACAAGTTCGGGACCTACGTGGTCAGGGCACGGGACGAAGAAGAAGCGCGCAAGCTGACAGAAGATGCCGGTCTTCTTGAAAAGACCGGGTGTTTTGCCATCGTGCTGGAGAAGGTGCCTGCCCGGCTGGGGGCCCAGGTAGCCGGCGACGTGAAGATACCGGTCATAGGCATCGGTGCCGGCCCCGAGGTGGACGGCCAGGTGCTGGTGTTGCATGATATGCTGGGGATCACGCAGGAGTTCTCGCCCCGTTTTCTGCGGCGCTATCACAATCTGCACGAAGAGATCAGCGGTGCGGTGAAGGCATACATCAACGATGTGAGAACGGTGGATTTCCCCAACGAGCGTGAACAATACTGATGACCGTAACCTTTATTTAATGAGAGGATGACTTATCCGCAGGTGCTGTACGAGGATAATCATCTGATAGCCGTTAATAAGCGGGTATCCGACATTGTCCAGGGGGATAAAACGGGTGATCCCTCCCTGGACAGGATCATGAAAGCCTATCTGAAAGAAAAATACGGCAAGCCGGGCAATGTTTTTCTCGGGGTGATCCATCGTCTGGACAGGCCTGTCAGCGGGGTGGTGTTGTTTGCCCGTACCGGCAAGGCCCTGGCCCGGATGAATGAACAGTTCAAGTCGCGTGAAACGGAAAAGATATACTGGGCCGTCGTAAAAAACCGTCCGCCGCAGGAGGAAGGGCATCTGATCCATTATATAGTACGAAACCGGCAGAAGAACAAATCATTTGCTTACGGCAGAGAGCGGACCGGTTCGAAAAAAGCGGAACTACATTACCGGGTGGCCGGCACTACGGGGAGATACTGGTTTCTGGAGGTGCGTTTGCTGACGGGGCGGCATCACCAGATACGTGCCCAGTTGGCGGCGATCGGTTCGCCGGTGCGGGGTGATCTGAAGTACGGTTATCCCCGTTCCGACCCTGGCGGGGGCATTCATCTGCATGCCAGGAAGTTGCGCTTTTCCCATCCTGTGGGGGGAAAGGAAGTATGCATTGTGGCGGACCCGCCGGAAGATGAGCTGTGGAGAGCTTTTCTGTCGGTGAGTCCTTAAGCCAGGTCTTTGTAGTTGAAGTTGCGGGGCAGCAGGGCTGAAGCCGAATCGACGATATCCACGCGGTTTTTCCCGGCCATCAGGATGCGCATGGGTTTTCCGTGCCGGTTTTCCGATTCTATCAGTACCTGGCGGCAGGCGCCGCAGGGATAAACAGGTTCTTCCATAAAATCGCCTTTTTTGATGGCCGTAATGGCAAGAGCCCTTATCGCTATATCAGGATAATTGGCATTGGCATAAAAGACAGCTACCCGTTCGGCACACAACCCCGAGGGATAGGCGGCGTTTTCCTGGTTGTTGGCCCGGATGATCTCTCCGTTGTCCAGCAGCAGGGCTGCCCCCACACGAAAAGATGAATAAGGAGCCCAGGCATCTGCGGCAGTATCCCTGGCGGCCTCCACCAGCATGAGGTCTGTGTTATTCAGCTCTTCAAGAAGATATTCCTTTATATATAAGGTAACTTTTTTTTGTTCCATGGGGTACGATGCTTTACACTTTTAAACAAATGTAAGATTATTTGTTCGAAAATTATATTTTTGGGGGATGAACCTTCGTAAAAATATCGCTTTATATCGTTCCTTAACACAGGTGTTCGTTTTGCCGGCGTTGCTGGCTGTGTTTTTGATGGTTGCCGGCTGCGGGACCTCCCGGAAGGCTGCTGTTGGCCATGTAAGCATGGACCGGCAGGAATATATCCGGAAATATGCCGGTCTGGCCATCGAGGAGATGAACCGTACCGGTATTCCTGCCAGCATTATCATGGCCCAGGCCCTTCTGGAGTCGGACAACGGGAACAGCTATCTGGCCGTACACGGCAACAATCATTTCGGTATTAAATGTCACAAGGACTGGAAAGGGAAAAGGGTTCGTTTTGATGATGACAAAAAACACGAGTGTTTCCGGAAATACCGGAGTGTTGAAGAGTCTTATAAAGATCATTCGGATTTTCTCCGCAGGGGGCAACGGTATGCTTTTCTTTTTTCGCTGGATCCGAAAGATTACAAATCATGGGCCAGAGGGTTGAAGAGGGCGGGATATGCCACCAACCCGCATTATGATAAGATGCTTATCAGGATCATTGAGGATAACAAGTTGTATGAGCTGGATGATAGAAAAAATGTTACTTCTCTCCAGCCGATGAAGAGGAAGCAGACCGGGACGGTGCAGAAGAACGGGGAGACGGAGAAAAAAGAAAAATCGGTTGTTTCGCCACCTCAGATGTCGGATGAGTTTACGGTGGCATCGCCTTCACGCAGGATCATGACCAATAACCGGATCAACTATATCATTGTCCGGCCGGGAGATACTTTTGAATCGCTGACCAAAGAGCTTGAGATGATGTCGTGGGAGCTGCCCAAATACAATGATCTGCCCAAAGATGCCAAACTGACACCCGGGCAGATCCTTTATCTGCAGCCCAAACGCCGACAGGCCGAAGCCGGGAAAAACAGCTATACCGTGAAAGAGGGAGATACATTGTATTCCATATCCCAGAAGTTCGGGATCAAACTGAAATATTTACGGGAGATGAACGGCCTGAAACCGGGGCAGGAGCCCGTGCCGGGCCGGAAGATCAGGCTACGCAGGTAGAGAAAGGGCGCCGCCCCGCATTCCTCTCAGAAAGTCCGGTATATCCATTTTTTTTCTTCCTTCGAGTTGCACCTTTCTCAGGGTGACAAAGCCTCCCTGTACGGCGACCTCGAGGAAAGTTTTTCCGTCGGTATGGAGGGAGGGTACGGGGTGGGAGTGATTCTCCCGGCGTGGGGAGGCCGCAAAGATCTTCAGCACCGCGGGTTGCCCGTTGGGTAAAAGTACCTGCGTGCGGGCGCCCGGAGAGGGGCTGAAGGCCCTGATGCGATTGTTGATGTTATCAGGTGTGTCTTTCCAACGGATGACCAGGTCTTCTTTTGCGATCTTCGGGGCCTTTTTCAGAGAGGAGGGGTCGGGAACGATCTGTTCGCTGAGTTCGACATCTCCGGCGATTATTTTTTTTATGGTGGTGGCCGTCAGGCAGGCGCCCGCACGCATAAGTTTATCCGT
>CAZYPI010000170.1:0-6558 GCA_964649335.1 uncultured Rikenellaceae bacterium
TGGAAACGATCTTTGAATACTGAAAAAACACTTCGAGCTTCGAGCATCATCGTCCGAGCTTCGTAAAACGCCCAGGTGGCGGAATTGGTAGACGCGCCAGGTTGAGGGCCTGGTGGCCGCTTTAGGCCGTGCAAGTTCGATTCTTGTCCTGGGCACCATTAGGAACGATGAAGGTTGAAGGTCGAAGGATGAAGGATGAAGGTTGAAGGATGAAGGTTGAAGGTTGAACCCTGACGATCCTGCGGATGTCAGGGCCTTCGCCTTACTACGGCCTCAAACCTCAAACCTCAAATCTCAAACAACTATATACTTTACTTTTATCTTTTTACTTTTATCTTTTGTCTTTTCTTTTTCGTAATTTTGATTGTCCCATCTCAAACCGGGCATGAAAAAGTATTTTACGATACTGGCTGGACTGTTTTTGCTGCTTCCTCTCTTTGCGCAAGAGATGGGTTATGTCGCCGGAACGGTGGCCGATTCGTTAAAAAGATATCCTCTTCCCGGCGCGGCCGTCTGGGTTAACCAACGCCAGGGTACCTCTGCAGGCCCTTCGGGAAATTATGTACTGGCTCTGCCCTCCGGAAAATATGTTCTGCATGCCCGTTATGTCGGATATCAGCAGTCGTCCGTTGAGATTTTTATTTCTCCCGGTGATACGGTCTCTTTTGATTTCATGATGGTGCCGAAGAGTGAGATGCTGACACAGGTGGTGGTGAGTGCCGAGAAGTTTTCGCAGAAGCTTTCGGATGTGAATGTCTCGATGGCGGTATTGAAGCCCCGCGGGATGGAGCTTCAAAACATACAAACGCTGGATGAGATCCTGAACAAAACCTCCGGATTTGACATCTTGGATGGTCAGCCCAGCATCCGCGGGGGGAGTGGGTTTAGCTACGGTGCCGGCAGCCGTGTGCTGGTGGTGCTCGACGGCCTGCCGCTGGTTACCGGCGATGCGGGGGATGTGAAATGGGACTACCTGCCGCTGGAGACCCTCTCACAGGTGGAGATCATCAAGGCCGCCTCTTCCGTGCTTTATGGCTCTTCTGCCCTCAACGGTGTAGTCAACCTTCGGACTATCGAACCCGCACTGAAACCCGAAAGCCGGGCACAGGTGTTTTCCGGTCTTTTCCTGCTGCCGCAACGAAAAGAGCTGGTGTGGTGGAATACGCCCCGCTGGATGAACGGGGTCTCTTTTTCACATACACGGAAAATCGGTAACCTCGACCTGGTGGGAGGGATAAACCTGCTTTACAATAAAGGGTACCGGGAGGAAGAATATAAGAAAAACGCCCGTATGAACCTGAACCTGCGGTATGTCTCCCGGAGAGTGAAAGGCCTCTCTTTCGGGGTGAACAGCAACGGGATGCTGGTGGACAAGAGTAGTTTCTTCCTGTGGCAGAATGCCGACTCGGGAGCTTACCGCCAGAGCGAGGCCGGTACCTCCCCCTATACCGGCTACCGTGTGAATATCGACCCGTATATACAGTACCATACCTCCGGCGGAGGAGCCCATGTCCTCCGGACGCGGTGGTTTGCCGTTACCAACAATATGGAAGACAATCCCGATAAAAACAATCATGTGGACCAGTTCATGGGGGAATACCGTTACCAGAAAGAGATCCTAAAACAATTGCGTATTACGGCCGGTGTATTTGAGAATTACGGCATGGTCAGATCCCGTCTTTACGGGGGGCACCGCAACAACCGGACCGCTTTGTATGCGCAGTTGCACGGCACGCTGGCAGCGCGTGTGAATCTTACCCTGGGGGTGCGCTGGGAGACGTACCGGCTGGACCGCGAGGTACAGACCTCAATCCCTGTTTTCCGGGCAGGGATTAATTACCGTTTGTTTCCTTATACCCACCTCCGTCTTTCCGCAGGACAGGGATTCCGTTACCCGTCGGTGGCGGAAAAATTTACAGCCACCAGTGTGGGAGCTTTGAATGTTTTCCCCAACCCGGATCTCCTCCCCGAAAAAGGATGGAGTGCCGAGACCGGAGTTATGCAGGAATTCCGTTTCGGCAGATGGAAAGGGTATCTCGATTTTGCCCTCTTCAGAAATCAATATAAAAATATGATCGAATTCACTTTCGGTTTGTATATGCCCGATTCGGTACAGATCCCCTCATTCAAATACGTAGGTTTCAAAGCCCTCAATGTGGGGCGTGCCGGAATAACGGGTACCGAGCTGAACGCTCATCTGGAAAAAAACACCGGCAAGGTACGGATGCAGTTTCAGGGGGGATACACCTGGCTCAACCCCGTGGACATGACCATCCCAAAGAGCGATTCGACGGATAATATTCTGAAATACCGCTACCGCCACGGGATCAAAGGCAGTGCCGATGTGCAGTGGAAAGGCCTTGGCGGAGGCGTGACCTTTGTGTACCGGAGTTTTATGGAGCGGGTGGATTCCGTATTCACGGATCCTGTCATCGGGAATATGATCATGCCCGGCTATCCGGAATACAGAAAAGAACACGAAGGGGGCAACTGGGTATTTGACGTGCGGGCCGGATATCAGGTGGCTGCTTTCGTCAGACTTTCAGTGATCTGTAAAAATGTTTTTAACCGGGAATATATGGGGCGTCCCGGAGATATACGTCCCCACCGCAGCATAACCCTTCAGGCCTTTTTCAGGTGGTGAGGGATCATCTGATCTTTACCAGTTTGCCGGAAAGCCTTTTTTCCTCTGTGGTTATGACGTAAGGATAAATGCCGGGATCCAGGGATGTTCCGGTAAACCTGAAATAATTCCCGCCCTCACCGGCATGAATGTTCTCCCGGTATATCTCCTTTCCGGAGAGGGAGTATATCACCAGGCAGGCATTTTCCGGACCGGGGGAAACAAAACCTATCTTTACCGACTTTGTGAACGGATTGGGCAGGGGGCCAAGCGGGAGCATTCCGTCGGCTTTGCCCTGAAGCACCAGGGAAGCTCCTTTTACGGTGATGAACATGGAGGTGCTGTCATGCACGGCATCCATTTTTATAACGTTCCCATAGAACTCTATATAAGGCGCTACGGCGATATCCAGATAAAAGGTGCCGGTATCGGTGGGCACTCCGCTGATCAATACACAGTACATCGTATCGGGGAAGAAGATATTGGTATCTGCCGAATAGGAGATGCCCGGGGGCAGATTGGAAATGGATTCCAGCTCGATCTTGACGATATTGATGGCCTGATCGTTATATACTACGGAATCGGGGGCAATGAAGGTGACCGGTTGGTTGTATTCTTGTCCCACCATCGCCTCTGTCAGGGTGTCGGGGCATACCTGGCCGGGTTCGTCAGTATCTTTACAGGAGGTGTCCGCCACACACTGGGCGGAAACCCAGGCTGAAAAACCCAGAAAAACACCGGCCAGGAACCACAGCTTTACCCTGAACCGTCGAGGGGTTACAGAAATGTGGAAAACTCTCATATCTTATTTATTATAAAGTGAATACTCATCGAACGCTCGTTTATTGTTTCAGATAAAGGACTTTTTTCCTTTTCTCTTCAATTTCTTTCAGCTCTTTGTCCAGTTTCTCTTTTTTCCGGGAGAGTTCTTTCAGATCTTTCCGTGCCTCAATGAGTTGGGAAAAAGGATTCAAAGATTTTAACCATGCTGCCAGCCTGGATCCCATTATCATCTAATTCTTTATTCTACACAAGGTTACAAATAATTCTTAAATTATACAAAATGAAGGTGCAATCATTTAAATATTTTGATAAAAAATTGAAATTTCTTAGGAATGATTTTGCAGACAGGAATAAAATTTGTATCTTAACAAAACCAAGTGTTCTTAGTATTTACCCTTGTTCTTTGACATATAACTGATTGTTTAACTGTAAAATACAAGTACTATGGGTAAAATGACAGGTATCTGGCTGGACAGTGAAAAAGCGTATGTGATCACGCTTGCAAACGGTACACCGGCCATTGAGGAGATTGAATCTCCGGTGGAAACCAGAGTGCGGATAGAGGGAGAAAAAAAACAGTATTCCCGCGTCGGGGGTATGTTTGTGAATCCCCAGAAGAAGACCAAAAGGCACGAACAACAACTGAAAAAGTTTTATGACATGATCATGGATAAGATCAGGGATTCCGAGGCCATTTATGTCTTTGGTCCTTCCAGCACACCGAAACGATTCTACAAGGAACTGTTACAGGATAAGCGCATGGCTCCCCGGCTGGTGGGGGTGGAAAGCGAAGGAAAGCTCACCCGCAATCAGATGGTAGCCAGGGTGAAACAGGTTTTTTCCGGTAAAATGACAGCGTAAAAAAGAACATAAGGGATGCAGCTGTAAAAGCCCGGCCTTTCAAAGGCCGGGCTTTTTAATTTCCGCGTGTATCGTTTTGTTTTCAGTATAAAAGAACTTCACCGGAAAAAGGCTAAATTTCCCCGGCTTTTTTCAGGGCAAATTTGGAAAGGGGAGGACCGAGGATCTCATGGATGACCGTAGCTCCGATGATCACACTGATGATGATGTCGGTAAAGGAGTCAAAGGAGGGATCTTTCCTTAGCAGCAACGCCATGCCGATGACAATGCCCCCCTGGGGCAGGAGGCCGAAAGCCGTATATTTCTTGATGGCCGGGGCGGCATGGGAGATATGTGCTCCCAGCCATGTGCCCGTGTATTTTCCCAGTGCGCGGAAAACGAAAAAGAACACTACCAGTAGCCACGAATGGGCCAGAACACCGAAATTTAATTGCATACCGCTGACCGTAAAGAAAAGAAGAAAAACCAGTTCATTGTTGTAACGTTCGAGCAACGAGAAAAATTTTTCACGCAAAGGATTGAAATTTGTCACGAAGATGCCGAAAACCATGGTGGTGAGCAGTTCATCTACTCCGATCCATTTGGCTACTCCAAACAAAGAGACCAAAAAGGCAATGATTACGATAATCAGGATGCCGTCGGTTTCTTTTTTCAGCAGGGCGGTGGATACATTCAGGATAAAACCGGCGGCCACGCTCAGCAGAACGGCTCCCCCGATTTCATACAGAGGGGTAAGTATGCTGTGTGCCAGGTTCCCGTCGCCGGTCCCCATGATCATCCTGGCTACTGCCACGAACAGGCTGAAGTTCAATATGGCTATGGTATCATCAAAAGCAGCGGCTCCCATGATCATAGAAGATACTTTCCCCCGTGCATGGTATTCATTGATAACGGCCAGGGTGGCCGACGGATCGGTGGGGGTGGCGAAAATGGCCAGCAATAAACTGAATGCCAGAGAAGCAGCCACACTGTCCAACACCGGAAGCTTTAGGAAGAAGTTGGTTATCAGAAAGAAAAAAACAGCCACAAACAAAAAAGCGGTTTCCGCTTCAAGGATCGTGATGGTCAACAGGGTCTTTCCTGATCTTCTGAGTTTTTCCATACGGATGGTACCGCCTACCGCGAAAGTGATGACCGCCAGGGCAATGTTGATTACCACATCCGCATCCTTTAAGTTTTCGGCGGGAATAATGTGAAACAGTCTGGGATTCAGTATAATGCCTGCCAGAATATAGCCGGTGACCTTTGGAAAACCGAATCTTTTGAAGAGTTCTCCGAAGAGAAAACCCGTAAAAAGAATTAAACCGATGATTAGTTCAGGAGACATCCGGTGGATTTTTGGGACAAAGTAAAGAGAAAATATGATATTTTTTCAGATTTCTTTGTTTCCTTCTGTTTTTCTCCACAGGTCGGGCCGGAGTTTTTTTGTTTTTTCCAGGGATTGTTCCAGGCGCCACCGGTCTATTTCTTTCTGGTTTCCGGAAAGCAACACGGGCGGCACCTTCCAGTTATTGAACACTTCCGGCCGGGTATATACCGGGGGTGCCAGCAGGTGGTCCTGGAAAGAGTCCGTCAGAGCAGAGGTCTCATCGTTGAGCACCCCCGGGATGAGGCGCACCACCGCATCGGTGATCACGGCGGCGGCCAGCTCGCCGGCCGACAGCACATAATCACCGATGGATATTTCCATGGTCACCAGATGATCGCGGATGCGCTGGTCTATGCCCTTATAATGTCCGCATAAAATAATGATGTTCTTCAGGGTGGACAAACGGTTGGCCGTTTGCTGGCTGAAAGGGGTCCCGTCGGGCGTTACATAGATGATCTCATCATAATCCCTTTCCTTTTTCAGTTTCTCCAGCACCCTGAACACCGGTTCTATCTTAATCACCATGCCGGCGCCTCCCCCGTAAGCATAATCATCCACACTCTTGTAGTTGTCGTCGGTATAGTCGCGCAGGGAGTGAATATGGATATCTGCGATGCCCTTGTTGCGGGCCCGCTGAACAATGGATTGGTTCAGGGGGCCTTCCAGTATTTCGGGTACGACGGCAATAATATCTATACGCATAATATTTTAAATTTTTATTTCATTGCTTCCTTCTTCGCAAAGCTAAAGGCTAAAGGCTAAAGGCTAAAGTTAAAAGTTCAATGTTTGTGGTTTGAGGTTTGTAGTTTGTAGTTAATATTTTACTTGTATCTTGGTTCTTGTATCTTGGTTCTTTTGCTCAAACTCCCATCCCTTCCTCGCATCATCGCATTATCGCTTTATCTCTTTATCGTCTCATCGC
>CAZYPI010000171.1:0-6515 GCA_964649335.1 uncultured Rikenellaceae bacterium
AAGCTCTATGAGGAGATCATCCAGCGCCATGAAGGGCTGCTCTCTCATTTGGGCCCTGTAGTGGTACGGACAGGAGCTTATACGGGCCGTTCGCCCAATGATAAATTCATCGTGAAAGAGCCCTCCACGGAAAAAGACATCTCCTGGGGTGATGTAAACAGACCCTTCGATCCGGAAAGGTTCGAGGATCTGTGGCACAGGATGCAGGCATACCTACAGGGCAAGGATGTTTTTATCCAGGATAATTACATAGGCACCGACCCGAAATACAGAATCCCTCTGCGGATCATCACAGAATATGCCTGGCAGTCACTCTTTGCCCGGAATATGTTCAACCGCATACCCGATTTTGATGAGTTGAAGAATCACATCCCGGAATACACCATTGTCGTGCTGCCGGGGTTCAAAGCCATCCCCGAGATCGACGGCACCAACTCGGAAGCATTCATCATTCTCAATCTGGCCCAAAAGCTGGTGCTGATCGGGGGAACAAGTTATGCCGGGGAGATCAAAAAATCCGCTTTCACCCTGATGAATTTCGTTCTTCCTTTCGAAGATGTGCTGCCCATGCATTGCAGCGCCAACATCGGCCGGCAGGGAGACACCGCCCTCTTTTTCGGTCTTTCGGGCACCGGCAAGACCACCCTCTCGGCCGACCCGAACCGTCGTCTTATCGGGGACGACGAACACGGATGGAGTGAGGAAGGGGTCTTCAATTTCGAGGGAGGTTGTTATGCCAAGGTGATCCGTCTCTCACCCGAGGCCGAGCCTGAGATCTATGAGACCACGCGCCGTTTCGGGACGATTCTCGAGAATGTGGCCATCGATCCGTATACCCGCCGTGTGGACCTCGACGATGCTTCCCTGACGGAGAACACGCGTGCTTCCTATCCCATCACCCACCTGGAACATATTGTCCCGGAGGGCATGGGAGACCATCCGAAGAATGTGATTTTCCTGACGGCGGATGCTTTCGGGGTATTGCCTCCCATCTCGCGGCTCACTCCCGAGCAGGCCATGTACCAGTTTCTGTTGGGTTATACGGCCAAGGTGGCCGGCACCGAACGGGGGATCACCGAGCCCCAGGCCACTTTCAGCAGCTGTTTCGGGGCGCCGTTCATGCCGCAGCATCCTACGGTGTATGCCCGGCTGCTGGGTGACAAGATCAACCACCATAAAGCCACCGTATGGCTGGTCAACACCGGCTGGACCGGAGGGCCTTTCGGCGTGGGTGAACGCATCTCCATAAAATATACCAGGACTCTGCTGAATAGCGCCCTGGAAGGGAAACTGGATAATGTATCCTACGAAAAAGATCCGGTATTCGGTTTGTCGGTGCCCACATCCTGTCCCGGAGTCCCCTCCGAGATCCTGATGCCGCAAAATACATGGCAGGACAAAAAGGCCTACCTTGTACAGGCAAAAAAACTGGCCCGTCTTTTCCGGGAAAACTTCAGGGATTATGAGGAGAGGGTCTCCAAAGAGATCCTGGCAGCAGGACCTTTGGAAGGATGATCGGTGAAGGATGACCGGTGAAAGATGAAGGATAAAGAAAAAGCGCGTCGGAGATGCGCTTTTTCTTTTGTCAGATGATTATTTCCTTTTCGGGGTCCCACTCCACGCGCCGTCCTTCACGCAGGGCAATAACGCCCATCAGGTTGGTGATGGCTTCTTCAAAGCCCCGGTTGATATTACAACTGGGTTGTGTACCGTTGCGGATAGCTTCGAGCCACTCTTTGATGTGCAGGTGGGTAGTATCCACCCTTTTTCCTCCCCTGTAAGTATAGAGAAGGCCTCTCCCGGCAAAGTATTTCTCTGTGGCCGTGGTCACGGCATCCAGGTTTTTCCGGCCCGGAGCATAGGTGTAGATCGGCAGGGAAGGATCGATCTTACCGCTTTTGATCAGCTCTTTGTAACGGTCCGATTCCCTGTCGGCATAAATATTCAGGGTTCCTCCCACTTCCATCCAGCCGTCATGGCCCATGATCACCTTTCCCCTGTTTTTGTCGCTGGCCAGCGTGGCACTGTAGAGGAGGGTAAGGCTGCGGTCGGGATATTCGAAGGCTTCCTGTTGGACATCGGGAACGGTACGGCCATCCTTGAAATAGTAAATGCCGCCCGAGCCGGTGGCATACTGCGGGATGCCCAGCCCCAGGATCTGGTTCATCGCGTCATACTCATGGGTAAAGAGGTCGCCGGAAAGTCCGGTGCTGTAATCCCACCAGCAGCGCCAGCGGAAGAAACGTTTCAGGTCGAAATCATGCCAGGGGGCCTGGCCTATGAACTGTTTCCAATCGATATTCCGAGGGGAAGCTTTCGGGTGAATAGGATAGACCCAGGCGCCGTTGGGACTGTTCCGGTTGGTGGTCACCTCGATCAGGGTGATCTTGCCCAGCAGGTTTTTTTCAATGGCTTCTTTGGCCTTGATATAGCTTTCGGTCTGACGGCCCTGGTGGCCCAGTTGGAAAACAATACCGTTTTTTTTCACCTCCTCTCTTACAACATAAGTCTCAGGGAGGTTCCAGCTCATCGGTTTTTCGCAATAGACATGTTTGCCGTTACGGGCGGCTTCGATGGTCATCGGCACATGCCAATGATCCGGAGCGGCAATAATCACGGCGTCGATATCGTCGGCAGCCATCAGCTCTTTGTAAGTACGGTATCTTTTGACGGGGTATGCCGGTTTGCCCTCACTGCCCTCGCGTTTCAGGTTGGCTGCGGCAGCCATCTGTTCCTCCGCATGGATGTCAAAGACATCACAGATGCCGTTGATCGTAATGTTCAGATCATCCTGCTCCATAAAATCCTGGTACCGTTTGTCGGCAGGGTTTTTCTCTGCTGCAGCACGGGCACTGTCGATCCACGAAGGATTGACAAAACCGGCGGCTTTCATGAGTTGTGGCCCCCGGTGGCCGAAACCGACCACGCCCAATCGCAACTGCCGCCCCGAAGAGGGAGCAGACGACATGACCGGCGGGGCATATTCCATGCCCAGCTCGTCACGGATCACCTGCTTCAGCATCCGGTCCATACGGCGTTTTTTGTAATAACCCCAGGCAAACACTCCCAGTACCGGGACCGAGGCCAGACTCTTCAGGATCGTCCTGCGGTTCACTTTCTTATCCTGAGATTCAGATTGTCCTTCCTGACTGTTTTCTTTCTTCCGTTCTTCTCCGGAAGGCACACTTTTATCTTTCTCTTCCATAATTTAAATTATTTAGCTGCATGTTTACGGGACTTCCATAATACCCTGATGATTGCATCCAGTCCGATGCGTGTGGGAAATACATATAACACCAATAAAGTACCCAACTCGATCAGTGTCTTGTTAACGATCAGGTAACTCCCTTCGGAAGGTACCGAAAAGTGCAATCCCGGAAAAGGAGGATGCGACAGGTAATACATGACCAGCAAAAGAATGCCGGCAAACAAGGAGAAACGGGTGAACAAGCCCAGAATCAATCCCAGGCCTATTAGAATCAGCCCCCACTCATTCAAAAAATCCACCGTATGCAATACGGAAGGTTTATAGGTCAGCGAATGGAAGAACCCGCTCAGGAAACCCTGGGAGTCGAGTAAATAACCTGCAGAGCTCCAGTCGGGATTGGTAACTTTTACCAGTCCTTCATAGAGAAAATGCCAGCCCACCAAAGTACGCAGGGTAACCAGGAACGTGGTTTGCCCGAAAGTATAATCACATGACTGTTTCATAAACGTTAAATTTTGCCAAATGTATAAAATATCTGTTGATCCGGCCTGAAAGATTTTGTTGAAAAAGCATAAAATATTAACCGGCAACAAAAAAATTCAGGTTTATTTTACCGAGGAAGCAGCAAAGCATTGAAAAGAAGCTTGAAAGAGGCCTGTGTGGAAGCCCTGAACTGTGGGTTGAAACCCATCACCACCAATTGTCCTTTTCCTTTCTTCAGCCACACCACGGCCGGTTTTCCGGCCAGTAAATCGGAATGTTCGGCATAACCGCTCATAAGTATATTTTCTTCCGGATACCATCCGATCACGCGTCGGTCCATGTCAAAATAGGGAATAGAGGTGGCGAAAACAGGCCTTCCCCGTGAAAATACCCCGATGTCGGCAGGCAACCCCATGGTCAGGGGAGAGTCCTTTAATAAAGTAACACGAATCAAAGCCCCGGCTACATAGAGGCCCTTGCTCTGCAAGTCTTTGGATATATCCCGGTAAGGCAGACGGAACGTCTCCGTAACGGTATCTTTCTTTCCTTTGGGACGTGTAATGGTTTGTTTTCCCTCAAACAGGGCAGTGGAACTTCCCCAGGAGATGATCAGACCTCCGTTATCCATGAAGGTCATCAGTTTTTTCAGGCCCTTTTTGCCCATGCCTTTGCGGTATTCCGGTGCATAGGTGGCCATATAATAACCGTTTCCCGAGCCGCCGGCGCCGTTCAGCAACACCTCCTTGGAGGAACTCGGGAAGACGATCACATCATAACTGCCCAGATCGGCCGAAGGGATCCGGTCGGGATGCAACACCGTATAACCGATATGATAAGTATCAAATATATACCGTGTCCATCCGGCATCCATATCGCTGTAATAGGTCTCTATCAGTGCTATCTTCGGCATATGAAAAGATGTCAGGGAAAGGGATGACCGGTCATCCACCTGCAGGGGCTGGAATTTTATTTCCCGGTCGAGCAGATCCCATGCTTTGGCATTGCTCCCGGAGATCACAAAGGATCCTGCCGGTACCTGTTTCCCGTTTACTTCGGCCTCTCTTTTCAGGCGCTCAACAGTAAGCCCGTTTTTGTCTGCCAGAAAAGCAGCCTTAAAGCTCTCGTTATAAGTAACGGGAAACAAGGCTGTGGCAGCACCTTTCAGCGGTTTCTCCAATAGCGAGAAAGGATGTTTGACGGGAGTGAGCCCGGCTTCCATATCCTTATAACGCTTATCTATCTCATAACAGGTGATCTGCCGTTGCAGTGGCAGCGACCAGGTGGTGATGTCGTAGGGTTTGATGATCTTGCCTCCCGGCGTATAATGCCGCAGCGGATATTTTTGTTTCTCCATGACCTCCTTGATAAAGGAGCGGAAAGGCTGTGCCAGCGGCACCACCAGGTCGCCTGCGTGATACACATGACCGTCAAAGACATAATCTTTGTCCATCTTATATACGGAGACCCCCTGTTCGCCCAGCAGGTTGACCAGATTGACCAGCTCACTCTCGTCATGCTGCTGCATCGGCATTATGTAATAATAAGGTGGCTCTGTTTTTCCGAGGGTTACATTCTTGCGGCACAGGTCGTTTCTGAAAGCCAGAATCTTGTCGTGGTAGAGAGATGCCGTTTTCAGGATCGATTTGGTGGAGGTGATCTCATACTGTACGATATCCCCCAGGCGCCACCATCCGCCTTTCCAGGGCAGGGGCATGTTGATGCTTTTCTTATATTCGGAAAGGCCTTTGCCTCCCACCGACAGCTCATTGGGCTCAATGTATATGGGTGTGGCATACCGTGCACTGGCACATTCGGTCAGGAAAGCGATCACATTCTGCCAGATGCAGGTCTCCGTCGAGCCGGGCCAGTAATTGTCGAAAGCATAATGCTGGGAGACCCCCGCCAGGCCGGCAGCCGTCATATCATTGATCAGGTTTTGTCCGAAGATACCGGTCCAGGTCCACATGGACGCATCAATATTTTCAGCGATGGGGTCGGAGTTGGGCGGGACATAATAACGCGGTCCGGTGGACCCCATCTGGTGTTTCTCCACCATAACCTGTGGAAACCAGGTCTGCGTGAAGATACGCTGTATGTTCTTCGTGTCTTCCTGGGAGAGGATCACAAAATCGCGGTTGTTGTCATGACCGACATATTTGTGATAGACCCGGGGCAGAGAAGCTCCCTCATATTTGGTTCCGGCGTACTTTCTGTAGTTATGAACGACAAAATCCATTCCGTCGGGATTGTGGCAGGGAACCATCATATAAACAACATTGTCCATCCATCCCAGCACTTGAGGGTTTTGTGTTGTCACCAACTCGTAAGCTATCAGTGAGGCAGCCTGTGCCGGACCCACCTCGTCACTGTGCATGGACAGGGTGGCGGTAAAAAACACTTTTCCCTCTTTTACCAGCTTTGCCTGTTGGGCTTTCGAAAGATCCGGATTCAATGCCAGTTCTTTATTGATCTCTTTAAGCCGGTCCAGATTATTGATGTTGGCCTCTGCCGAAAAGAAAGCAATGTACATGGGCTTGCCCATGGGGGACTTGCCTATCTCTGTCATCTTCAGCCTCGGGGAGGCTGCATCCAGTATCTTCAGATAATCGATCAGTTGCTCATAGTCCAGCAACATCCTGTCCGTCCCGGGTTTGAAACCGAAATAATCGGAAGGTTTCTGTACGTTAACAGCCTGCGCTCCGGCATCCGGAACGGTCAGCATCATGGCAATAACCCATGCCGACATGGTAAAAATAAGGGATTTCCGCATCATGATTTTTTCATTTAAAAATTATACAAATATGATAAATGTACTTTATATATT
>CAZYPI010000172.1:0-6508 GCA_964649335.1 uncultured Rikenellaceae bacterium
CGTCCATAAGTTGAAAACGGAAGATATCAACAAAGTGACGGCGTATGATGAAAACGGCCGGGAGATCAAAGGGCAGTATAAAGTGGTCAATGCCGATAAGATCACCTTTACGGCCAAAGAAGATCATAAGAATGTGATTGTGAAGATCGAAGGAACGCGGAATCTGAAAGAGAATGCTTTTGTTGTTGCCGGCGAGACCCTGGCCGGGATCATTATGGGCATAAAAAACGTCAGTCTCTCCTTTTCGCAGAACGAAGGGACTCTGTTGCCGGGGTATATGCCCGGGGCCAAGCTCTTCGGTACCAGCCGTGTGGGAGGCGAACTGGCGCCGGGTGCCGCCTTCCTGCTGGGGTGGCAGGACGATAACTTCCTGTACAAGAGTGGGGATAAATTCTGGCTGACTACAGACACCCTGATCAACAATCCGTATGTCATGACGCATACGGAAAACTTTAACTTCCGGAGTACCTTTGAGCCGGTCAAAGGGATACGGGTGGATATCATTGCCAACAGGAGATTCTCCCAAAACCGGAGTGAATATTACAAATTCAACCCCGGAGAACAGATGTATGAATTCAATGACCTCGTGGAGTCGGGGAACTTCTCCATGACCTATATCACCATGGGCTCCATGTTCGAGAAGATCACCCAGGATCCTGAAGGAACCTACACTTCGGCCAATTTTGACCGTTTTAAGGAATATACTTACATCATCTCGGAGCGGCTGGCCAAAGAGCGGCAGCAGCGTGATCCCACCTATGATCCCGACATCGACCCCGAAACGGGCCTGCCGATAGAAACCGGTTACAAGAACGGTTATTCCCTTACCAGCCAGCAGGTGCTGTTGCCGGCTTTTCTGGCCGCCTACGGCAAAAAAGATCCCTGGCGTGTGCCGATGAATACACTGCCCACCATCACACAGATCCTCCCCAACTGGCGGGTGGTGATCGATCTCTTCAACCACATACATGCCTTCAAATCTTTCCTGCGGTCGGCAAATATTACCCACTCCTACCGGTCAACCTACAATATTGCCTCTTATCTGACCAACCTGAATTTTCTGGAAGATGATAACGGCCTGAACTGGATCCGGGATATGGAATATAATTTTATCTCCCAATACCAGGTGAACATGGTCTCCATTACCGAGCAGTTTGCCCCGCTGGTGGGTATTGATATCGTGTGGAAAAACGGCATTACCTCCAAACTGGCTTACAAGAAATCCAGAAACCTGGTGCTGAGCCTGAATAATAACCAGCTCACCGAAGTCCATGGCAATGAGATTGTTGTGGGCACCGGTTACCGTTTTGACAATGTCTCTTTCAACATACGCTCCGGCGGCCAGCAGAAAGAACTGAAAAGCGACCTCAATCTGCGGGCCGACTTGAGCATACGGGATAATAAAACCATCATGCGCAAACTGGTGGAAAGCACCAACATCCCCACCGCCGGCCAGAAGATCATCACCCTGAAGTTCTCAGCCGATTATATGCTGAGTGACAAATTTAACCTGCGGCTTTTCTTCGACCGTATGGTCAACGACCCGTTTGTGGCATTGACCTTCAAGACGGCTAACACCAATTTCGGGATCAGTCTGAGATTTACCCTTGTCCAGTAAATTT
Source organism: uncultured Rikenellaceae bacterium (assembly GCA_964649335.1). Lineage (GTDB taxonomy): Bacteria > Bacteroidota > Bacteroidia > Bacteroidales > VadinHA17 > DRPN01. The sequence continues at coordinate 1,623 of CAZYPI010000172.1, forward strand.
TAATTTTTTTTCTATAAAAAATATTCTATTTTTGGCGTCTGAGTAATAACCTTTCAAATTTTACAAACATGAATATACCTGATAACCTGAAGTATACGAAAGATCATGAGTGGATCCGGAGAGATGGAGAGATGGCCTGGGTTGGCATTACCGACTATGCCCAGGGTGAGCTGGGAGATATTGTCTTTGTCGAGATCGAGACGGTGGGCGAGACCCTGAACAAGGGAGAGACTTTCGGTACCGTGGAAGCGGTGAAGACCGTATCGGACGTTCTCATGCCTGTCTCCGGCGAGATCCTCGAATCGAATTCTCTCCTGGCCGACACACCGGAGGTGGTGAATAAAGATCCTTACGGCGAAGGGTGGATGATCAAGGTGAAGATGTCCAATCCCGCCGAACTGGATGATCTGATGGATGCGGCAGCTTATCAGAAAATGATCAGTGCCTGACCGGAGAAGAGAGGAAGCATTAAAATATAAAAGGCCTGTGTTTACAGGCCTTTTTTTGTAGCATGTACCGGATGATCACAGTGTCTTTTTCACTTCCGTTTCCATGAAAGCTTCGATAAGGTCACCCGTCTTGATATCATTGAAATTCTGGATGTTCAGTCCGCACTCCTGGCCGCTCACCGCCTCTTTCACATCTTCCTTGAAGCGTTTCAGGGAGGCCAGCTCGCCGGTGTAAATGACGATCCCGTCGCGGATCACACGCACTTTGGAGTTGCGGAATATCTTTCCTTCCACCACGATACATCCGGCGATGGTGCCCACCTTGGTGATCTTGAAAGTCTCCTTTACTTCCAGTGTTCCGGTGATCTCTTCTTTTATCTCCGGCACCAGCATTCCTTCCATGGCCGATTTTACCTCTTCGATGGCATCGTAGATGATGGAATAGAGGCGTATGTCTATCTCTTCTTTCTCGGCCAGTTTCCTGGCGTTGACGGAGGGTCTCACCTGGAAGCCGATCACGATGGCGTTGGAGGCGGCGGCCAGCAGGATGTCCGACTCGCTGATCTGTCCGACGGCTTTATGGATGATATTGACCTGTATCTCTTCGGTAGAGAGTTTGGTCAGGGCGTCCGAGAGCACTTCCACCGAGCCGTCCACATCGCCTTTGATGACGATGTTCAGCTCCTGGAAGTTGCCGATGGCAATTCTGCGTCCTATCTCGTCGAGGGTGATATGTTTCTGTGCCCGCAGTCCTTGTTCCCGCTGCAGCTGGCTGCGTTTCAGGGCGATCTCCTTGGCTTCCTTGTCACTTTCCATGACATTGAACTTGTCGCCTGCCTGGGGGGCGCCGTTGAGCCCCAGCATCAGTGCCGGCATGGCGGGCCCTGCTTCTTTGATTTTGTGGCCTCTCTCGTTAAACAGTGCCTTCACATGGCCATGGTAGCTTCCTGCCAGCACCACATCGCCGATATGCAGGGTGCCTTCCTTGACCAGGATGGTGGCGACATAGCCTCTGCCCTTGTCGAGGGAGGACTCGATGACGGTGCCTGACGCCGGCTTGTCGGGATTGGCTTTCAGCTCGAGCATCTCGGCTTCAAGTAATATTTTTTCCAGCAACAGGTCTACGTTAAGACCCTGTTTGGCAGAGATATCCTGACTCTGGTATTTGCCTCCCCAGTCTTCGACCAGCAGGTTCATGTTGGCCAGCTCTTCTTTGATCTTCTCGGGGTTGGCATCGGGTTTGTCAATTTTGTTGATGGCAAAGATAAGGGGCACACCGGCGGCCTGGGCATGGTTGATGGCCTCGACGGTCTGCGGCATGATGCCGTCGTCGGCGGCGATGACGATCACGGCAATGTCGGTGATCTGGGCCCCGCGGGCACGCATGGCCGTAAAAGCTTCATGGCCGGGGGTGTCCAGAAAGGTGATCTGCTGACCGTTTTTGAGGGTCACGGCATAGGCGCCGATATGCTGGGTGATGCCTCCCGCCTCGCCGGCTATCACGTTGGTGTTGCGTATGTAGTCCAGTAGCTTGGTTTTGCCATGGTCCACATGCCCCATCACCGTGACAATGGGCGGCCTGGGCTTCAGGTCTTCCTCACGGTCCTCACTCTCTTTGACCGTATCAATGATGTCGGCACTGACAAACTCTACATCATAGCCGAACTCGTCGGCTACCAAAGACATCGTCTCGGCATCCAGACGCTGGTTGATCGAGACGATAAGCCCCAGGTTCATACAGGTGGATATGACATCCGTGACCGGCACATCCATCATATTGGCCATCTCATTCACCGACACAAATTCGGTGACCTTGAGTGTTTTCTTTTCTTCTTCGATCTTTTTGATCTCTTCCTGCTGCTTCTGGCTGATGGCAGCCCGTTTTTCACGGCGGTACTTGGAAGCCTTTGATTTGGTCCTGGAGGTCAGGCGGGCCAGGGTTTCTTTGATCTGTTTCTGTACATCCTCTTCGTTTACCTCATGTTGCGGATAACGCGATTTTTTGCCTTTTTTGTCCTCTTTCTTCAGCTTTTCCCTGCTGCGGTTGACTTTTTCTTTGTCTTTACGTATCAGTCTTCGTCTTCCTTTTTTGCCTTCCACCGGTGCCTTAGAAGAGGCAACAGGCTTTTTCTTCTTCGGCTCTTCGACAGGCAGGTCAATCTTCCCCACCACCGTCGGTCCGGTGAGTTGTTCCACTTCGGATTTAATGAAATTGGTGTCTTCTTCCGGGGTTTTCTCTTTTTCGGCAGCCGGCCCGGTGACGACAGCGGTTTCTTCTGCCTCCTCTTTTTCGGCAACGGCCTCAGACGGCACTGTTTCTTCTGTGCCGGCAGGAGGAGCGGGTGCAGGTTCCTCTTCCTTTCCCGTTTTTTCTTTTGTTTCTTTCTTTTCGGTAGCGGTCTTTTTCTTTTCTTTCTTTCCTTGCGCCGGTTCTTTTTCGACAGAGGCTTTGCTTTTTTTCTTTTCTTCTTCCAGTTCGATCTTCCCGACGACCTTCAGTTTGGCTGCCGGTTCTTCTTTTTTTATTTCAACCTCTGCCGGGGGTTTGTATGTCTCTTCTATTTCCGCACTGCTGTCTTTGATGATCAGTTCCTCTTCTTCTCCTTCCTCGACGCCTCCTTTTTCATCCTTTATATCGCTGAGGGAGATGGACGACTTTTGGGGCTCGCGGGTTTGCAGTTTGATTTTTTCAGACTCTTTCTTGACACGGGCTTCGGAGCTGTATTCATTGGCCAGGATCTCATAGATCTCACCGCTGATCTTGGAGTTAGGATTTAACTCCAGGTCATATCCTTTCTTGTGCAGGAACTCGATGATCGTGGAGAGCCCTACATTGAATTCCCTGGCTGCTTTACTTAACCTTATTTTTTTTTCTTCTCCCATAGATGGTCATCCCGTGTTAATCAATGTGCAAAAATAGAAGTTATCTATTAACATAAAACAATTATCCCCTTTTTATTCAAATTCTTCTTTCAGTATTTTCTTCACCTCTTTGATGGTTTCTTCTTCCAGGTCGGTTCTTTTGACCAGTTCTTCGTCCGACAGTTCCAGGACGCTTTTGGCTGTGTCACAGCCGATGGCTTTCAGCTCGTCCAGCACCCAGGCTTCGATTTCGTCGGCAAATTCTTCCAGGCTGACATCTTCTTCTTCCTCGTCGCTTTCGCGGTACACCTCTATCTCATAGCCGGTGAGCTGGCTGGCCAGCCGTATGTTCAGACCGCCTTTTCCGATTGCCAGTGACACCTCGCTGGGCTTCAGATAGACCTCGGCTTTTTTCTCTTCTTCATTCAGTTTGATGGAGCTGATCTTGGCGGGGCTCAGGGAGCGTTGTATGAACAACTGGGTGTTGGTGGTGTAGTTGATGACATCGATGTTCTCATTCTTCAGTTCCCGGACGATGCCGTGGATGCGGGAGCCTTTCATCCCCACGCAGGCACCCACCGGGTCGATGCGTTCATCATACGACTCGACGGCCACCTTGGCTCTTTCGCCCGGGACACGCACGATCTTCTTGATGGTGATCAGCCCGTCAAAGATCTCGGGCACCTCCAGCTCGAACAGACGTTCCAGAAAAACAGGAGAGGTACGCGAGAGAATGATCAGCGGATTGTTGTTACGCATCTCCACTTTGATGACTACCGCCCGCAGGGAGTCGCCTTTACGGAAAAAATCGGATGGGATCTGTTCACTTTTGGGCAGGATCAGCTCATTGCCTTCGTCATCCAGCACCAGCGTTTCCCGTTTCCATATCTGATACACTTCGCCGATTACGATATCCCCGACACGGTCCTTGTATTTGTTGAAGACATTGTTTTTCTCGAGCTCGAGGATGCGTGAGGTGAGGTTCTGGCGCAGCGAGAGAATGGCCCTGCGTCCGAAATCTTCCAGCTTCACCTCGTCGGTCACCTCTTCTCCCACCTCGTAGTCTTCGTCGATTTTCTTGGCTTCGGAGAGAGGGATCTGACGGGCCGGGTCCTCAAACTGATCGTCATCCACCACTTCGCGGTTTCTCCAGATCTCAAAATCCCCCTTGTCAATGTTGATGATGATGTCAAAATTCTCGTCCGTATCGAATCTCTTCTTCAGCATGCTCCTGAATACATCTTCCAGCACGCTCATCATGGTGGCCCGGTCGATGTTTTTCAGCTCCTTAAACTCTGAAAAGGTGTCGGACAGATTCACGCTTTCTGTTTTTTTCTTTGCTGCCATAATCTTACTTTATTTCAATACTCAGTTTGGCTGTTTTGATCTCTGCCAGAGGGAAAACAGCTGTGTTTATATTGAGGTCATTCGTTTTTTCCCCTTTGCGGGAAGATTTTTTCTTTTTCTCCGTGATCTCCAGGGTGATCTCATCATTTTCCATGGCGGTGAGCACCCCCTGGCGGGTCTCGCCGTTGTTCAACAGGACTTTTATTTTTTTTCCGATATTTTTAAGGT
>CAZYPI010000173.1:0-6470 GCA_964649335.1 uncultured Rikenellaceae bacterium
GATCACGTTCTCTCCCAGTTCCAGTTCATCATATAACTTATTGTACTCTTTAGGTCTGCCTCCCACGCGGCGCGAATAAAATATATTGCCTTTGTTGAACAATTCCGTCCCTTCCGTAAAGAACTGTCTTTTTTCATTGTATTTGACTTCAAAAGGTGAGAGGTTCAGTACTTGATCATCCGACTGCACCTGTCCGAAGTCGGGGATCAGGGTCATATCCAGGGTAAAGCTTTCGTTGATACCGTATTTCAGGTCCATTCCTCCGTTATAGGTATCTGTCCATCTGCCTGTTTTTGAGTTATGTTCCAGATAGCCCGACACGTAGGGGGTGACGGAAAGGCGCAACGGGGGATTGATCGAGCGGATGCCGGTGAGATCGCCCAGGTAGTTAAAGCTATTTCCCACCTCGCGGTCCACCAGGTTCCAGGAGGAATACTCCTGATAGCGTCGTATTTCTCTCCAGAAATTGATTCCCCAGGTGGCTACACTTTTCACGTTCGGGAAGCGTATGGCAGAATAAGGGATCTTCAACTCGACGACCCATCCATTATCGGTGATCTTCACCGCACTGTACCATACGGCGTCCCAGTTCAGGTCGCGGCCATGGCGGGCCCCCGGGTTTCGTTTCATATCGGTCTTTACCCCAGATGCCGACACTTTGAAAGAAACTCCGTTGACGCCGTCATGGAAAGGATTCAGGTCTATACTGAAATTATCGGCCCGGATGTTCCTGTCGGCGTCCCGCCGGCCCAGCTCACGGTAGATACTGTCGGGATGCGGATCATACATGAATGCCGAGACATAGAGGGCTTTATCATCATACACCACTCTCACCTGTGTGGGAAAAGAGGCCGGTTTGCCGTTGTAAGGGGCATATTGCACGAAATCACCTGCCACCGGCGCCTGGTCCCAGGCAGGGTCATTCAGGATTCCGTCAATTTTAGGAGGGATTTTTATTTTTACGGCGGTCAGCGTTTTACGTTTTTCCACCGGGTTGATCCCTGCCCCGTATATCCATGATGTATATGAGAAGAAAAGAAGTACATAAATGATAAAGACCCGTATTGTTTTCATTTCCCCGTTTATTGTGCAATAACATGTTTTGACAATCCAATCCGGGATATTATTCCCGTTACCCGTATTTTTTCATTAACTTTGGAACTTTCTTGATGGAGCGCAAAGGTAACATAAAAACAGCAAAACAGAGATTATTATTAAAACTAAAAAACAGGTGAAAGAAACGTTCGAGCCATCGGAACTTATACTGGACCCGGAAGGGAACATCTACCATCTGCACCTGAAACCGGAGGACGTGGCCGACCGTATCATCCTCGTCGGTGACCCGGGCCGGGTGTCTCTGGTATCCTCTTTTTTCGAAAGGACGGAGCTGAAAAAACAAAACCGGGAATTTGTAACCCACACGGGTTTTTTTCGTAAAAAACGGGTTACAGTCCTTTCAACAGGCATCGGAACGGATAATATTGACATTGTGATGAATGAGTTGGACGCATTGGTCAATATCGATTTCAATACCCGTACCGTGAAAAAGGAACGGAAGTCCTTGTCCCTGGTAAGAATAGGTACGTCCGGTTCCCTCCAAAAGGAAGTTCCTCTAAACACCTTCCTGCTAAGCCGTAAAGTCATCGGTTTTGACGGGATGATGCACTTTTACGACGGTCTGGATCGTTTCAACGATACCCTGTTTGTACGTTCATTTATGCAGGATACCGGTTGGCCTGAAATTTGGAATACCCCTTATGTGTTAGGCGCTGCGAAAGGGCTGGCTGATAAAATGTCAGGCCCCGGCGTAGTGGAGGGAATAACCGTTTCGGCTCCGGGGTTTTACGGACCCCAGGGCCGCACGCTGAGGATCCCGCTGGCTGATAAGGAGATGAACCGTAAGATTGAAGACTTCTCTTATCAGGGAGAAAAAATAACCAATTATGAGATGGAGAGTTCCGCCTTATACGGGTTATCGGGTTTGCTGGGGCACAGAGCCGTCACGCTGTGTGCCATCATCGCCAACCGGGTAACCGGCGAAGTCAACGACCATTATGAGCCGTTAATGAAACGTTTAATCGAATATGTGTTAAACAAATTAACTGCTTAGAGCCATGGAAAGGAAAGATGATGATAAAATAAAAGCATTAATACAACTGCTGGATGACCCAGATCTGACCATTTTCGAGGAGGTATCGAAGTATCTGATCGATTTTGGGGAAGAAGCCATCCCCCATCTGGAAAAAGAGTGGGAGATCTCTTTCAACGATCTGGTACAGGAGCGGCTGGAATCGATCATCCACAGCATCCATCTCAACACGCTGAAAGAAGATCTCTACGAATGGCTGCACGAAGAAGACCCCGGTCTGCTAAAAGGGGCCTGTCTTATTGCCAGAACACAATATCCGAACCTCCGTTATACTTCGCTGGAGGAGAAGATCGAAAAGATCAGGAAGGATGTATGGCTGGAGCTGAATGAAGACCTTACCGCCCTGGAAAAAGTACGTATCATCAACCACATTTTGTATGATGTATATAATCTGGGGCCCAACAAGGGGGATTATTTCTCTCCTCAGAACAATTATATCAATGTGGTGCTGGAGAGCAAAAAAGGCAACCCCGTGTCCATTGCGATCATCTATGAAGAGATCGCCCGGCGGCTGGACCTGCCCATCAGGGGAGTGAACCTGCCGGGCCAGTTCATCCTGGCTTACGTGGATCCTTTTGTGGTGACCAGCCGGAAGCCGGTCACCGGCCCCGAAGACATACTGTTTTACATCAGCATGGTACAAAAAGGTTCGGTGATGGGGATCCGGGAGATCGAAGCGTATCTGAAACAACTGAACAACACCCCCCTGGAACCCCAGTACTACCTGCCTTGCTCGCCGACAGAGACCATAGGGCGCATGGTCAATAACCTGATCTTTGCATATAAAAAACATAATATGCCCGAAAAAGCGATCCTGTATAAGGATATTTTGGATTTTATCAGGCATAACAGAACATAAGATTAACGATTGAGGATTGAAGATTGAGGATTGAAGATAAGATAAATGTATGAGAGAGAGAGCCAGGGAGTTTATGAAGAAAGATTCGGCGGGAGGCATTCTGTTACTGGTAGCCACAGCGCTGGCGTTGGTGCTGGCCAACAGTCCGTTATACCCGTTGTACGACCGTTTTCTGCATATCCCCATAGAGGTCAGGCTGGGATTTTTGCATATTGACAAGTCGTTGTACCACTGGGTCAACGACGGGTTGATGGCCATTTTTTTCCTCTCCATCGGGCTGGAAGTCAAGCGGGAGGTGCTGGAAGGCCAGTTGTCTTCCATAAAGAAAAGCGCTCTGCCGGTCATTGCCGCCCTGGGCGGGGTGGTGGTTCCTGCCGTCATTTTTCTTGCGTACAACCATAACGACCCTGTGGCCGTCAACGGCTGGGCCATACCCACGGCTACGGATGTGGCTTTTGCGCTGGGCATTCTGGCTATCCTGGGAAAACGCGTTCCCTCCTCGCTGAAGCTTTTTCTGATGGCGCTGGCCATCATTGACGACCTGGCGGCCATCGTGGTCATCGCGGCCTTTTATACTACCAAACTGTCCCTGGGGTCGCTGATAGCGGCCGGCATCCTGCTGCTCATACTGATCCTGTTGTATAAATTCAAATATCCGAGAAAAGGCGTGTATATCCTCGTAGCCATCCTGCTGTGGTTCAGTGTACTTAAGTCCGGTGTCCATGCCACCCTGGCCGGCGTGGTACTGGCAATAGTAATCCCCATGCAGACCACCAACCGACAAGGAGAAACCAGGATGCCGGCACGGGACCTGGAACACAAGCTGCACGGCTTTGTGGCCTTTTTCATCCTGCCGCTGTTTGCTTTTGTCAATGCCGGGGTGAACCTCTCCACGATACCGTTGGATCTGATGACCGGGCCGGTGCCGCTGGGGATCATGGCCGGACTGTTCCTCGGAAAACAGGCCGGCGTATTCACCTTCAGCTGGATAGCCATCAAGTCGGGGCTCGCCCGGCTTCCGGACAAAAGCAACTGGTATCAGTTATATGCCGTTGCCGTTCTCACCGGTATCGGATTCACCATGAGTTTGTTCATCACCTCTCTTGCTTTCGAAGACGATGCACTTTTTCAGGATACCGATAAGCTGGCTGTCCTGCTCGGTTCGTTCACGGCAGGGATTATTGGTTATTTGTTGCTGCGGCTGTACAGAAAAAAACCATCTCCGGAAACCTTACCGGAGCATTCATCAAAAAAGATCCCATAACATGAAATATTTACGACAAATAACTATTCAGATTGCAGCCACAGCCCTCCTGCTGATCTTTTTACCGGCCGGTGCCGGGGCAAAACAACCGCCGCAGTTCATCGTAATGTTTTATAATACCGAGAACCTTTTCGATACGATCAATGACCCGCAAACACAGGATGATGAATTCACGGCGGCGGGAAAGCTGCACTGGACCCCCGAACGGTATGAAAAAAAGATCAGGGACATCGCCCGGGTCATTACGGATGTTGCGCCCAAACGGCTGCCGGATATCATAGGGCTGGCCGAGGTTGAGAACAGGCAGGTGTTGGAAGACCTTATTGAAAAAGGGAAACTGAGAAAAGGAGATTACGGGATCATCCATAAGGACAGTCCCGACCTGCGGGGTATTGATGTGGCCCTGCTTTACAAAAAGAAGACTTTCCACACTATCGAACACCATTCCATCCCCATACAGTTCCCCCGGGACACCACGAAAGTGAGGGATATCCTGTATGTTAAGGGGAAAACGGACGATGGAGAGATCTTCCATATTTTCGTGAACCACTGGAAATCCAGGCATGGCGGGGAAAAAGCCACGGAGCAGAAAAGGGTGTATTCGGCGGTGGTGCTGCGCCGGACGATTGACTCTATCCTGGTCTTTGAGCCCCGTGCCCATATCCTGATCATGGGCGATTTCAATGACGAACCCACCAATATGAGCATCATGCAGATCCTGAACGCTGCCAACAAACGAAAGAATACCGGTGCGAGGGACCTGTACAACCTGATGTACGACCTGCACAATCTCCACGACACCGGGACCTACAGCTACAAAGGCCACTGGGACATGCTGGACCAGATCATCATCTCCTATAACCTGTTGCAGGAACAGAACAAAAAGGGATGGCATACCGATTATGAAGGGGGCCATATTTTTTCGGAGGAGTGGATGCTTTACGATAATCCGAAAGCCGGCAGGAAAGTGCCGAACCGCACCTACGGGGGGCCTAACTATTACGGAGGGGTAAGCGATCATCTTCCCGTCTTCTGTATTTTCACCCAGCCGCCGCCGGGGAAAAAGAAATAAGCAGTTTTTTATCAGCGAGGGGACCTGCTATGGAATTCAAACTGGTTTCGGATTTTGTTCCCACGGGGGATCAGCCGGAAGCGATACGGCAACTGTCTGAAGGCATCCTTCAGGGCACGCGTTATCATACGCTGCTGGGGGTGACGGGATCCGGCAAGACTTTCACGATTGCCAATGTCATTGCCGAAGTAAGAAAGCCCACGCTGGTGTTGAGCCATAACAAGACACTGGCGGCACAGTTGTACAGCGAGTTCAGACAGTTTTTCCCGGACAATGCCGTGGAATATTTCGTTTCTTATTACGATTACTACCAGCCGGAGGCCTACCTGCCGGTGACGGACACTTACATCGAGAAAGACCTCTCCATCAACGACGAAATAGAAAAACTCCGGCTGAGCACCACCTCCACCCTGCTCTCGGGGCGCCGTGATGTGATCGTGGTATCTTCGGTATCCTGCCTGTACGGCATCGGCAACCCGGATGACTTTTACCGGCAGACCGTCCATGCCCGCACCGGTGAAAAGATCAGCAGGAATGTTTTCCTGCGGAAGCTGGTGGATGCCCTGTATGCACGTAATGAAACGGATTTTCCCCGGGGCACGTTCCGGGTGCGGGGAGACACCGTGGATGTGCACCTGGCATACGGAGACAAAGCTTACCGGATCATCTTCTGGGGAGACGAGATAGAGAGTATGGAGGTCTTTGACCCAGCTTCGGGCAGGAAGATGGAAACGACGGACGAGGTCGTCATCTACCCTGCCAATATCTTTATCACCACCAAATCGAGGATGGAACAGGCCCTGTCTCTGATCGAGCAGGACATGCGCAGCCAGGTGGAGTTTTTTAAGGAACTGGGCAAACATGAGGAAGCAGCCCGTCTGAAACAGAGGGTCAGCTACGACCTGGAGATGATCCGCGAACTGGGCTACTGCAGCGGCATCGAGAACTATTCCAGATACTTTGACGGTAGGGCGCCGGGGTCACGGCCTTTCTGCCTGCTGGACTATTTTCCGGAAGATTTCCTCACCGTCATTGACGAGAGCCATGTCACCATCCCCCAGATACGTGCCATGTACGGCGGGGATCATTCGCGCAAACAGGTGCTGGTGGATTACGGCTTCCGGCT
>CAZYPI010000174.1:0-5128 GCA_964649335.1 uncultured Rikenellaceae bacterium
CGATGGGGTTCACATGTCCCCAGTAATCTTCCGTCTGGGGATGGATCTTCGGGTCGCCATATACTTCGCTGGTGGAGGCCTGCAGGATCGTTGCCTTCACCCGTTTGGCCAGCCCCAGCATGTTGATGGCCCCCATCACCGAGGTCTTGACGGTCTTGATAGGGTTGTACTGGTAATGTACCGGCGAAGCCGGACAGGCCAGATTGTAGATCTCATCCACCTCGGCGAAAAAAGGCATGGTCACATCATGCCGGATGACCTCGAAGTAGGGGTTCGATAGCAAATGGGCAATGTTGGTCTTGCTGCCCGTAAAATAATTGTCCAGGCATAGCACATCGTTGCCTTCGGATAACAACCGTTCACAAAGGAATGATCCGATAAAGCCCGCTCCGCCTGTAATGAGTATGCGTTTCATGGTTCGTGATTAAACTTTTCAACTCTTCAATTTTTCAATTTTTTTCCCTACTCCGATACCGTAATAAGTAAATCCCATTTCTTTCAATTCGTCAGGGTCGTAAATATTTCGTCCGTCGAAGACGACTTTTTCATTCAGCAGTTTGGAGATCACGCGGAAGTTGGGAATCCTGAATTCGGACCATTCCGTCACCAGCACCAGGGCGTCGGCGTCCACCAGGGCATCATAGGGGTCCTGGCTGTAGGTGATCTTATCGCCCAGCACTCTTTTGGCCTGCTCCATGGCGGCCGGGTCGTAGGCCTTCACCCGGGCGCCGGCTTCCAGCAGACGGCTGATCAGCGCCAGGGAAGGCGCTTCCCGCATATCGTCGGTCATCGGTTTGAAGGAGAGTCCCCAGATGCCGAAGGTCTTTCCTTTGAGCTGGTCCTGAAAATGTGCGGTTATCTTGGAGAAGAGGATGGATTTCTGCTGTTCGTTGACCTCTTCCACGGCCTCCAGGATCTTCAGTTGGTAGTGATGGCCCCGGGCTGTATGGATCAGGGCTTTGACGTCTTTCGGGAAGCAGGACCCTCCGTAGCCCGTGCCGGGATAGATGAACTTGTTGCCGATGCGGGGGTCACTGCCTATGCCTTTGCGCACCATATCCACATTGGCCCCCACCCGCTCACACAAATTGGCGATCTCATTCATGAAACTGATCTTGGTGGCCAGCATGGCATTGGCCGTATATTTGGTCATCTCGGCCGACGGGATGTCCATGAACAGGATGGGGTGGTTGTTCAGCAGAAAAGGCTTGTAAAGCTTACGCATCACCTTCTCGGCATTCTCCGAATCCAGACCGATGACAATGCGGTCGGGCTTCAGGAAGTCCTGGACGGCATTGCCTTCTTTCAGAAACTCCGGATTGGAGACCACATCAAAAGGGATCTCTTCCCCGCGTTTTTCCAGGGCTTCCCGGATGGTTTGTTTCACCAGTCGGGCCGTACCCACCGGCACCGTGCTTTTGGTGACCACCACCATATAATCTGTCATAAAACTTCCGATCTGTGAGGCCACGCCAAGCACATGCTGCAGATCGGCGCTGCCGTCTTCGTCCGGCGGTGTTCCCACGGCAATGAATGCCACCTCCGACCCTTCCAGGGCAGGCTGTAGCTCGGTGCTGAAAAATAACCGTCCCTTTTCCAGATTGCGCCGGATCATGGGCTCCAGCCCCGGTTCGTAAATGGGTGATTTTCCTTCATTCAATCGCTTGACTTTCTCCTCATCAATGTCAATACAATTAACCTGTACCCCCGTTTCGGCAAAACAGGTGCCGGTGACCAGTCCTACGTATCCCGTACCAACTACAGTGATCTTCATGTGTTTAAAGGTTTGTCCTTGTTATATTTCCGTCCCAAATGTAAGGAACTTATGCGGTTCCCAAAAATAAATGTTACCTGCTAAAAAACAAATGAATTTGTTCCGTCTCCGGAAAAAACCATCCTAAGCAGGGGAGAAAACAGATGAAATGTTATGAAAATCTTTTAATTATTCAATAATAATCTTAATTTTGCACCTCAATTTTTACCATAAATAATGTCTAACTTATTAATTATTAGAGGATTTTAGTAATGAGTAAACAGGAAAAACAAACAGAAGAAAAAGAAAACCAGGCTTTTACGGAGAACTCTCAGAAAGAGGATGTGAAAGATCAGGCAATGCCGGAAAAAGAAACCGGAGAAAAAGAAAAACCGGCTGAAACGAAAGAAACAACCGCTACTCCGGAAACAACAGCAGAAAAAACGGAAACCGAAGCCCCGGCGGCGGAGGAAGTAACTGCAGAGACGGAAGCTGCCCCCGAAGAAAAAGCGGAACAACCTGCAGTTGAAAAAGCGGAAGAAGTTACGGAACCCGCAGGAGAGAAGGAAGAAGGGAAAGAAGTTGCGAAAGAAGAACCGGCAGAGGAAAAAACAACGGAAGAGGTTCCTGCAGAAGCCGGAACGGAAGTGAAAGCAGAAACTGAACCCGTCCCGGAACCTGAAAAAACGGAAGAGCCGGTGGCGGAAGAGGCCAAAGAAACTCAACCGGAAGAAAAACCTGCACCGGAAACGGCGGAAGTGAAAGCGGAAACCGGAACCGGCGGGAAAACCGGGGAAAAAGAAATTAAGGAAGAAAAAGATCAGGAAAAGCAGGTGAAGCTTTTCGATGAAGATTCGGTTACTCCGGATCCCGATTTTGACTGGGACACCTACATACAGGGAGTGGATGAATACAGTGTGGATAAGAGATCGGAATATGAAAAACTGTATGATGAGACGCTCAGTACCGTAGCTGCCAATGAAGTGGTGGAAGGAACGGTTATCTCCATGAGCAACCGGGAGGTGGTGGTCAACATAGGCTATAAATCCGAAGGAGTGATCAGTCTGAATGAGTTTCGCTACAATCCCGACCTGAAGGTGGGGGACAAGGTGGAAGTGTATGTGGAGAGCCAGGAAGACCCCCGAGGTCAGTTGATCCTCTCGCACAAAAAAGCCAGAGCGCTGCGCTCATGGGAGCGTATCAACGAATCCTACGAAAAGGATGAGATCATCAAAGGTTATATCAAGTGCCGCACCAAGGGCGGCATGATCGTGGACGTGTTCGGCATCGAAGCCTTTCTGCCCGGTTCGCAGATCGATGTCAAGCCGATCCGTGATTACGACCTCTTCGTGGGCAAGACCATGGAGTTCAAGGTGGTGAAGATCAACCAGGAGTTCAAGAATGTGGTGGTGTCGCACAAAGCACTGATCGAGGCCGAGCTGGAACAGCAGAAGAAGGAGATCATTGCCAAGCTGGAAAAAGGCCAGGTGCTCGAAGGCACCGTCAAGAACATTACCTCTTACGGAGCATTCATCGACCTGGGCGGCGTGGACGGACTGATCCATATCACCGACCTGTCGTGGGGACGTGTGAACCATCCGGAAGAGGTGGTGCAGCTCGATCAGAAACTCAATGTGGTGATCCTCGACTTTGACGATGAGAAAAAACGGATCGCCCTGGGACTGAAACAGCTGACGCCGCATCCGTGGGATTCGCTCGATCCCAACCTGAAAGTGGGCGACAAGGTGAAAGGAAAAGTGGTGGTGCTGGCCGATTACGGTGCTTTTGTGGAGATAGCCCCGGGCGTGGAAGGACTGATCCATGTCTCCGAGATGTCATGGTCACAGCACCTGCGCAGCGCTCAGGAGTTTCTGAAAGTGGGCGACGAGGTGGAAGCCGTGATCCTGACCCTCGACCGCGAAGAACGGAAGATGTCCATGGGCATGAAACAACTGAAACCGGATCCGTGGGAAGATATAGAAAAGAAATATCCCGTGGGATCGCAGCATACCGCCAAAGTCAGAAACTTTACCAACTACGGAGTGTTCGTAGAGATCGAAGAGGGTGTGGACGGACTGATCCATATCTCCGACCTCTCCTGGACCAAGAAAATCAAACATCCTGCCGAGTTCATCTCCATAGGCGATGATATCGAAGTGGTGGTGCTCGAGATCGACAAAAACAACCGCCGCCTAAGTCTGGGCCACAAACAACTCGAGGAAAATCCGTGGGATGTGTTCGAAAGCATATTCACCGTCGGCTCGGTGCACGAAGGGACTATCACCGACGTCTTCGACAAGGGAGCCGTGGTGTCCCTGCCTTACGGTGTGGAAGGTTTTGCAAACCCCAAACATCTTATCAAAGAGGACGGGACCAAAGCCAAAGTGGATGAGAAACTTCCGTTCAAGGTGCTGGAGTTCAACAAGAACGGAAAGAAAATAGTGGTTTCCCACACCCGCGTTTTTGAGGACGAGAAAAAAGGTATCAAAAGAGCTGAAAAGGCTGAAACCGAGAAAGCTACACGCCGTATCAAAGGCCAGCTGGAAAAGACCACGCTGGGAGATATTGCCGATCTGGCTGCCCTGAAAAAAGAAATGGTGGCAAAAGAAAAGAAGGATAAAATATCCGGAGATAAGAAAAAATAATTATCTTTAATGGCAAAATTTTAAGCCATGGAGTTTCAAATTGAAAAAAAAGATGACCACACCCTGATACGGGTACTGGAAGAGAAGCTGGATACCCACATTGCTCCCAACCTGAAGTCAGAACTTGTCCTGATATCGGGAAACGGGGAGAAGAATATCGTTCTCGACCTCAGTAATGTCAGGTATTGCGATTCCAGTGGTTTAAGTGCCATCCTGGTGGCCAACCGCCTGTGCAAAAATGCCAACGGCACCTTTGTCCTGTGCGGCTTGAACGAAGCTGTGGAGAGGCTGATCACCATCTCACAACTGGATACGGTGCTGAACATTACCGAGACCTATGAAGATGCGGTGGCACTGATCAGGGCTGAAGAATAATTATTTTTTCGTTTTGACTTTTTCACTGTTCATTCTGGGAAGCAGCTCGGCTTTACCCACATCGAATAGATTTCCGACCGCTCATGTATTGAATATACAGGAGCGGTTTTTTTTGATCGACTGTGGCGAAGGAGCCCAGATGCAGTTGCGGCGGATGCACTTCCGTCTGGGGCGGCTGAATCATGTCTTTATCAGTCACCTACATGGCGACCATGTCTTCGGCCTCTTCGGTCTGCTCTCCAGCCTGGGACTCACGGGCCGGGAACAGGACCTGCATCTTTACGGTCCGCCCGAACTGGAGCAGGTGGTGCTCCGGCATATCGACATGTTTGATATCCACCTGCCGTACAAAGTG
>CAZYPI010000174.1:5228-6408 GCA_964649335.1 uncultured Rikenellaceae bacterium
GCCCGTGAGACCATGCACTCCACGGCCCGCCAGGCGGCCCTCATTGCCCGCGAAGCGGGCGTGAAGAAACTGGTCATCGGCCACTTCTCGGCCCGTTACAAAGACCTCAGCCTCCTCCTCGAAGAAGCCCGGCAGATCTTTCCCGCCACATACCTCGCCGAAGACGGCGAACGTTTCGATGTGCCGCTGGTGCGGCCCGGCAAGGAGTAGCCCGGGGTGATGCCCCGAACCCCGGTTCATTTGACTTCGTCGAGCTCGTCATGCTACGCAAGATATTGATTAAGATACGAGAATCAAGATCCAGGATACAAGTAAAATATTCGGCATTCCAAATACTTGGCTCTTTACTCTTTGCGGCATCTTTGCGGCCCTCTGCGTAATAACTCTCAGAACACCCCATTACCAAGTACCCATTACCAAGTATCCATTACCAAGTACCCAGCACCAAGCACCCAGCACCAAGCACCCAGCACCAAGCACCCAGCACCAAGCACCCTCATATAACCTCGTTCGAACCTTTTCCTCACACTTTTCCATCAACGTACTGTATATTTCATTACTTTTATCGCTGTTTAACCAAAACATATAGAAGAGATGAAAAATATTTTTGTATCCGTGCTGGCATTATTGCTGGCAGTGCCTTTTGCTTTCGGACAGCCGAAAGACAAAAACAAAGGCAAATTCGTAGAGTACAAACCCGGATATTACCAGAATTTTATCCTGAAGGATATCCGGGATGTAAAAGAAAAGCAACAGCCCCCGAAGATGGAGAAAAGATTCGTCATGGACCAGTCGGGGATGGACCTTCCCAACGACCCGGCCCTCTACAAGACCGAGTGGCATTTTCCTCCCATATCGCAGGGGAATACGGGAACCTGCTGGTGTTTCTCCACCACTTCGATGTATGAATCCGAGGTGTACCGCCTGACGGGACAGAAAATCAAAATATCCGAGATGTTTACGGTCTATTGGGAGTATGTTGAGAAAGCCCGGAGGTTTGTGCGGGAGAGAGGAAACTCCCTCTTCTCCGAAGGATCGGAAGGGAATGCCGTGGCCCGTATCTTCCGGGAATACGGGGCAGTGCCCGAAGAAGCCTACACCGGTCTCATCGGCGGAAGGAAATTTTACGATCATGGCGATATGTACAAAGAGATGAATACCTACCTGAAATCCGTGAAGG
>CAZYPI010000175.1:0-6308 GCA_964649335.1 uncultured Rikenellaceae bacterium
ATTGCAGAGATCCTGTTTGGCGATGTCACCCCTTCCGGCAGGCTGCCGGTCACCATCCGCCGTTCTGTAGGACAGGTACCGTATTTCTATGACCACAAGCCCTCTTCCACACACCGCTATGTGGATATGCCCGGCACGCCTCTTTATCCTTTCGGGTGGGGGCTCTCCTACACCACTTTCCGCATCGACAGTCTGCATGTTTTACCGGAAGGCAAAACCCTGGAAGATATTCCGGTGGAGGTAACGGTCACCAACACGGGAGACAGGCGGGGTACGGAAGTGGTACAACTGTATGTCACCGACGTGGTATCCAGTGTCACGACTCCTGTCCGGCAATTGGCCGGGTTCAGGAGGGTCACCCTCGACCCGGGACGTTCGGTCACGGTACGTTTCGTGCTTACCAAAGCCAATCTGGGGTTGTGGAACAGGAATATGGAATATACGGTCGAACCCGGCAGATTCAGGATCATGGCCGGTTTCAATTCGCAGGAAGGAATTGAAAAAGAATTTGTCCTGAAATAGGTCACGCTTTGTTTTTCCCGGTGCCCGGTATTTTCCGCATCCGAAGGTGTCCCGGGGTGATCTCCAGGTATTCGTCGTCACGGATATATTCCATGGCTTCTTCGAGTGAGAACTGCACCTTCGGGGCGATCTTCACGGCCGCATCCGAGCCGGCGGCCCGCATGTTGGTGAGTTTTTTCCCTTTCAGCACATTCACCTCCAGGTCCATATCGCGGGTATGCTCTCCCACCACCTGGCCTTTGTACACATCTTCGCCGGGTTCGACAAAGAAGCGTCCCCGGTCCTGCAGTTTGTCCAGGGCATAAGCCAGCGCCTTGCCGGTATCGAGGGATATCAGGGCGCCGTTGCTGCGTGTTTCTATTTCGCCACGGTAGGGTGCGTATTTCTCAAAGCGGTGGGAGATCACGGCTTCTCCGGCCGTGGCGGTCATCAGGTTTCCCCGCAGGCCGATCAGTCCGCGTGACGGTATGGAGAACTCCAGATGGATCATATCTCCGCGGTGTTCCATGATGGTCATCTCTCCTTTCCGGCGTGTGATCATATCAATGGTTTTTCCTGAATATGCTTCCGGCACCTCCACGACGAGGATCTCTACGGGCTCGTTTTTTTTGCCTTCAATCTCTTTGAAGATCACCTTTGGTTTGCCCACCTGAAACTCATAGCCTTCACGCCGCATGGTCTCTGCCAGGATGGAAAGGTGCAGGATCCCCCGGCCATAGACCATGAACTTGTCTTCCGAGCCGGCTTCTTCGACACGCAGGGCGAGGTTTTTTTCGGTTTCCCGGAAAAGACGTTCCCTGAGCTGGCGGGAGGTAACAAATTTTCCTTCCAGCCCGAAGAAAGGGGAGTTGTTGATGGTAAACAACATGCTCATGGTGGGCTCGTCCACTTTGATACGGGGCAGGGCTTCCGGACGGGCCGGGTCGGCCAGGGTGTCGCCGATATCAAAATCCTCCAGCCCCACGATGGCACAAACATCTCCGCTGCGCACGGCATCCACTTTTTCGCGTCCCAGACCTTCAAATACGAACAGCTCTTTTATTTTCACCGGTTTTTTGCTGCCGTCACGTTTGCAGAGAAGATACTCTTTTCCGCTCTGCAGGTCACCTCTGAACACACGGCCGATGGCTATACGTCCCACGAAGCTCGAGTAATCGAGTGCCGAGATCTGCATCTGCGACGGTCCTTCCTGATACGGAGCTTCGGGGATGACCTCCAGGATGGTGTCCAGCAACGGACGGATATTCTCTGTGCGGCTGTTCAGGTCGAGCGTCATCCATCCCTCTTTGGATGATCCGAATACCGTGATGAAGTCGAGCTGTTCGTCACTGGCCTCAAGGTTGAACATCAGCTCGAAAACATCCTGCTGCACCTCTTCGGGGCGGCAGTTGGGTTTATCCACCTTGTTGACCACCACAATGGGTTTCAGTCCCATTTCCACCGCTTTACCCAGCACAAAACGGGTCTGCGGCATAGGGCCTTCAAACGCGTCCACCAGCAATAACACCCCGTCGGCCATACGCAATACGCGTTCCACCTCGCCGCCAAAGTCGGAATGGCCCGGGGTGTCGATAATATTGATCTTTACATTTCCGTAACGCACCGACACATTCTTGGACACAATGGTGATGCCTCTTTCCCGTTCCAGTTCGTTGCTGTCGAGGATCAGATCCCCCGGTTCCTGCCGTTCGTCCAGCACCTTACACTCCTGAATGATGCGGTCCACCAACGTGGTCTTGCCGTGATCCACATGGGCAATTATGGCTATATTCCTGATTGATTGCATGTTAATAAAACTCTTCTCCTGTTTAAGGCCGCAAAGGTACATATTTTGGGGAGATAAAAGAAAAAGATTCAAGAAACAAGAGACAAAATACAAGTAAAGTTTGAAGCTCGTAAAAGGAAAAAATTTTTCCGGAAAAATAAAGCCATACACGACACATTAATTATAAATATGGAAATTATTGTAGTTTCGCAAAAAAAAAATCATGATTGAGTTTCATATACCGGGATATCCGGAAAAGTGGCAGATCAAACACCTGGTGCTGGATTTGAACGGCACGCTGGCGCTGGACGGCCGCCTGCTGCCGGGGGTAAAAGAGAAGATCCGGATCCTGGCCAAACAGGTGGATGTATATATACTGACAGCCGACACGTTTGGTACGGCACAGGAACAGTTCAGGGATCTCCCCTGCCGGTTGCACCTGCTGACGCCCGAAAATCAGATCCGGCAAAAAGAGGCGTTTATCCGGGAGCTGGGGCCGGAACAATGCGCGGCTTTTGGCAACGGAATGAACGACACGGGCATGCTGAAAGCCGCCCGGGTGGGCATTTGCATCACCGGCCCCGAAGGGGCTGCCACACAAGCCCTCCTGGCGTCGGACATCGTCGTACATGATATCAACCGGGCGTTCGACCTGTTGCTGGTTCCCGGCCGGATGAAGGCCACACTGAGAAAATAACGTTATTCCCGTGTGATATTATAAAATATTCCCAAATTGTACACCCACATACAAACTCCGTGGGTAGGCAGGGCCGTATATATAGGCCGGATCACGGTCAATACCGGTATCAAAATCTTTCTGATAGGAATTAAAGATATTCTTTATTGCCACGAAAAACCGGATTTTTGTACCGTTAAGAACGGAAGTGAAAGAATATTTAAGTCCGGTATTATGGAACACGGGGCTTTTACGCAACAGGCCTGCCTGAGGGTCCGGCTGATCCAATCCGAAGTAAGGAACCAACATTCTGCCGGTATAATTATAGGTCAGGGATAAATTCATTTTTTTCAGGAAAGACCATTCGGTCACCAGATACCCGTAACTGTCGGGCGTTCTGAAGAATTTTTTTTCGTTAAAATCCTGAGGTTCCAGGTATTCACTTTTTTGCACGGTAAATCCGGCTTTTATGGTTACGGCCGAAACGGGAAGCATATTGAACTCCAGATTCACCCCTTTGATTATAGCGCCAGCCTCTGCATTTTCCCGTGTATATACCACTTTTCCGTTTTCATCCGGCAGGCCAATATTATTAACAAACGGATTCAGCAATTGGGTATAAAAACCATCCACCAGGAATTCCCAGGGTATTTTGCCTTTTTCGCGATGAAAATTTACGGAAAGGCCGTAACTTCTGCTTTTTTCGCGTGTCAATGCGGGATCATTTTTGATAACCACCTGTCTGGATCCGGAGGAAGCAATATGCAGGTCTTCATCAAAAATTTGCGGGGCCCGGTATCCGGTTGACACACTGCTTCGTAATTGCACTGCAGGAGTCAGATCAAATTTGATATTGACACGGGGGCTCAGCACATCCCCGGAATTATTGTTCCCCGTTTGCAGGTTATCCGTTATTTTATAATGATCATACCTGAGTCCGGCCGAAAAAGTCCAACGGGAAAACCGGTAGTCCGTCTGAAAAAAAATACCTGCAACCCGGCTTTTCTGGTTGGCCACCGGTGTATTGGGGGTATGAGGGACCGAAATAATGGAATCGTGAAGGATTATAGCATTTGCATAATCGGGATAACCCAGTTTTTCATCTTTAAGAATTTCTCCCCTCAGTTCGGCCCCTCCTGTAAGTTTCCAGTTATTAATCGTAGTTCCATACTGTGTTCCTGCCACATAGGTTACATTGTCCGTATGGCCGTAATCTTTCAATGATTTGTTGGCACCATAGTAGGAATTGCGGTCTATTCCCTGCACGGAAACGAAGGTGGATAGTTTGTCGTTTTCATGGGGAAACAGATCATAGGTCAAAGAGCCGGAGGTAATGTTGTGTTTTACCGATTCTGCAATATCCGCTTCATGAACCGGCACATCGAATGGTCCTCCACCTCTTCTGGCCTCGTTGATATGAAATAAATCCAATGTCAGTTTACTATGATATCCCAACCGGTGAAATCCTCTGATCCCAAAGGTTACATTATTTATCTCCGGGAGCTCGGAAAAGCCGTCGCCATTTGCATCAAAGGGGGTTTTATTCTGATAATAACCGAACAGGGCCATTCCCGCTTTCCGGTCGTTGCTTACCACCGATGCATTGGCCTGAAAAGAATAATCATGAGCCAGTTTACCTCTTCCGGCAACACCCGGTCCTATCATACCGCCATTCATGCCGATAGAAAAAGTATTGGACAAAGGATCTTTCAACAGGATATTTACTGTTCCGGCAATGGCATTGCTGCCATATAAGGCCGAGCCGCCCCCTCTGATCACCTCTATACGGTCAATCATATTGGAAGGGATCAGTTCCAACCCGTAAACTCCAGCCAGACTGCTGAACACAGGATGACCGTTGATCAGTATCTGGGAATAAGCTCCTTCCATTCCGTTTATCCGCAATTGACTAAAACCGCAATTCTGACAATCGGTCTCCGTCCGCAATCCGGGACAGAAGTCAAGACCTCCTCGCATCTGCACAGATTGGATGGCCGAAAACAATTTAGGGGAAATGGTATTGATAATTACCGGAGAAGAGGCACGTTTGTCAGCATTGCGATTGCCGGTAACGACAACCGCTTCCAACCCCAACACATCCTCTTCAAGCGCAAAGTTTATTTCCTTTGTTTTACCGGCTACCACATTCACCTCTTTCTCACAGGGTTTATATCCCAGGGAACGGGCAATGAGAATATGCCGGCCTGCCGGAAGGTTGACCAGAATATAATGACCGGTGGCGTCGGTGACCGTACCGATCGAGGTGCCTTTTACGGCTATGGTAACGTAAGGCAGATGCTTTCCCTTACAAGTAACGTGTCCAACAATATTGGCGTCCGTTTTTTCCGGTTTTTGACCCATAACGGGAAGCAACAAAAACAAACCTACTGTTACCCATGCCGTTTTATGTAATAGTCGATTCTGCAACCTGTCTTTCCTTATCATTATCATTGATGAGTTTCTTTTCCGGCACAAAGATATATCAGAATGAATTCCCCACAATACCAAGGTATAGGTATTATTTGCTTTTTAAAAATCATCCTACCGGAATTTATTTTACGCTTATAATAACATGCTGCAAACAAAGTTCATTTTTTCTTTTTATAGTGTAAATCCGGAAAACAATTGTATTTTTAGGGTTCACATAATTTTCTGTATTAGGAAGAATAATATACTAGGGTAATGAAGAGGGTGATCCGTTTTCTTTTTTCCATGTCCCTGATGGGTTTTCTGGTTTTGGCACTGGCTTTTTCGATGGCTGCAGCCACTTTTATTGAGAATGATTTTGGTACCGCCGCTGCCCGGGCTGCCGTATACAATGCCTGGTGGTTCGAACTGTTGCTGCTATTGTTTATCGTCAATATGCTGGGCAGGATGATCCTCGACAAGATGTATCTAAGGAAAAAATTCAGTCTGTTTCTTTTCCATTTTTCCTTCTTCATCATTTTTACCGGAGCAGCTGTTACGCGTTATATCAGTTACGAGGGGATGATGCACATCCGGGAAGGAGAGACCACCGATCTTTTTTCGTCATCTGAAAAGTATGTTTACGGCTATCTGGACGACGGCACGCAGATGAAGGAGTTTTCTTTCCGGGCCGGTTTTATCCCCGGTAAAAAGAACCGCTTTATGCGGACCATTCGTCTGGGAGATAAAAAATACACCCTGGAACTTCTAAAATATAAGTCTTATAATAATTTAAATAATGTGCCGGTAATGTTAACGTTCAGAATTTCTTCCGGTAACATACGGAAAGATGTTTCTATTGTTGAGCAACACAGCCGGCAGCAGGAGCCCGTAGCCTTTGATCTGGGAAGCACCCGTCTGGCCCTTTCCTACGGGTCC
>CAZYPI010000176.1:0-6276 GCA_964649335.1 uncultured Rikenellaceae bacterium
AAAAACCAGTTTTTTAATGGCCGCCAACGAGTTTCCGAGGTTGGCTATTCCCACCTGCAGTCCGGAAATATAGTCGTATTTGGAGCCGCCTTCTTTAATGGTTTTGCCCCGCGGGATGCAATGATCGACAAAAGCAGAACAAAGAATATCCGGAACATGTTCCTCCAGGGCGGTATCTACGGCTGTATCTATTTCAACCGCTTTTTGGGTGTAATATTTTATCTGATGTTGCCAGGCACGTTTAACCTCCTGAAAGGAATGGAAATCCGTAAAATGCCCGGTTCCTTTATGAAAGATCCTGCCGGAGGGTTTGTCCAGTCCGTCATACAACGATGCCAGAAAAACCCGCATCAGGTTCAGGAAACTCATGCCGGTACACCGGTAGCCCCATTTTCCGGGCACGGCTATTTCGATGCATCCGATGGCTGAATAATCGTAGGCATCTTCCGGTTCCACCCCCAGCTTGATCAGACCGGGGATCACGATCTCATCATTGTTGAACGAAGGCATGCCGAATCCTTTTTCAATAACACGCATGCATGCCTTCATAAATTCATTGCTGATATTTTTATGGAACCTGACCGACAAATTGGGTTGGGTAAGCTTCATTTTCCCGACCGAATCGAGGATGAGATAACTCAGTTCATTGACGGCATCCTGTCCGTCCGGTGTTTGTCCGCCGATGGTAACATTCTGATACAAGGGGCTGCCGGCCGAAAAACGCGTATGTGACCAGGGACGTATCTTATTAACGGACAATAATTTTATCCAGGTATTTTCCAGAAGCTCGGAGGCGAACTCCCGGGTAAGTCTGCCCGTGAGGACATCCTGCTGATAAAAAGGGAACAGATACTGGTCCATTCTTCCGAGGGAAACGGAATGTCCGTTGCTTTCTATCTGTAAAACCAGTTGTACAAACCAGGTAAGCTGTAAGGCCTGATAGAAGTTTTCCGGCGGTTTTTCTGCGATGATTTCACAATTGCGGGAGATCACCTGCAACTCCTGCTTCCTTTGCCTGTCCGGCTCGTTGTCGCTTAACGTCAGTGCCAGATCACGGTATCGCCGGATAAAATCTCGGAATGCTTCTATGGCTATGGTAAGTGCCGTATAAAAGTGATCTTTCCGGATACCTTCCCGTTCATATCGCCTGACCTTTTGATGATAATGATTGATTTCCCGCAGATAACCATTCAATCCCACTGATAAAATTTCCGGGAAATTTACGGCAATATGCCCGTCTCCGGACGTGAGGTTTCCGGTGGCCTTAATAATGGCAGCATCCTGCAGGTCAAGCAACTCCTGTGACATACTTGCCCTGCCGTAGTCCCACAGGGTTTTTCCTTTCCACCAGGCGGCTATTTCACGTAATTCCCTTTTATGATCTTCCGTTATGTAGAAAGCGTCTCCCGGCCGTTTATCCAGTTCGTCCACTTCTTCGGGCAACCAGTCAACGGCATATTCAGGAAAAACAGGTGCGGCCCGGTGCTGCGACGATTGGTTTCCGACAATGAGTTCACCTTCGTCTATGAAGATGGTCATTTCCCTTAACGTCTTTGCCAGTGCCAAAGCCCGTTTTATGATCACAGGCTTATCAGCGTGCCTTTGATAGATCTGGGTATAAAACCGGGCACGTTCGGTGCAAACAGAGGGTTTTGTGCTTAATATCTTTTCCCGTAAGCGTAAAATCCTTTCCGTTGTCTGTGTTTTTTCTTTTTCAATAATCATATTATCCTCCTATTTTTGTTATTATTCCTTTTGACCGGGCATATTGAACATATGGTTCCACTTCGGTTTCCCGCACCGGTTTGTGATTGCCGAACAGGTATTTCTGTCCAAGCATTTTATATTTTTCTACGCCCAGGGTGTGATAGGGCAGAAAATGAATTTCTTTGATATGTAAACTGTCTGTAAAATCAATTATTTTTTGCATTTCCTTTTCCGTATGGTTGAAACCCGGGATTACCGGGATCCTTGCGATGATCCGGGCACCGTATGCGGAAAGTTTTGCCAGGTTTTCCATCACCAGACCGGCATGACCTCCTGTGTAATTCCTGAACTTTTCACCGTCCGTATGTTTCAGATCAACAAGGAATGTGTCAATTAAGTCTATGTATGGCAATATATTATCCCACTTTGTATAAAGTGATGTTTCAATATTAATACTTATTCCTGAGGAGGAAAGTTTTCGTAGGAGGGAAGTCCCTTCATTATTTGGCCGGGCCAGCGGTTCTCCTCCGGAGAGGGTTACCCCTCCGTTCTTTCCGAAAAAGGGAATATCTTTTTCAATCTCGCTGACCAGGTCATCAGTACTCTTGTTTTCACCAACCACGGTCAGCGCTTTTGACGGACAGATATTGATTAATTTTTCGGGATGACTTATCTTGCTGCGGTCAATATTTATCCTATGATCAATACGGGTAATGGCCTTATCTTCCGTTTGTAGACAATCTTCGAATCTGCGGCACAGCCTGTCGTCATATAAGATACTGTATCCGTAAGAGATTCCCTCAGGGTTGCTGCACCACAGACAGTGCAACGGACAACCTTTAAAAAAGATAACGGTACGTATTCCTTCACCGTCATGGGTGGAAAACCGTTGGATATTGAAAATCATTATAATTCTTCCGGTTTGTTTTGAACAAAGATAATAAAAATATCATACGAAAGCAAAAAACCTTTCATATGACAAGAACTTTGTGGAGAATTTATTTCTGCAAGAATGTCCTATAATTAATATTATGTTAACATACTATTGTAAAATAAAGGGGAGGTTGAATTAATAGACCTCCCCCTTTATTTTGTTTTTATTTTTTTTCTTCTCCTCCGGCGCTTGCTTTGGCAGCTTCCAGTTCTTTAACGATCTTGTCACGTTTGTCGTACATATGCAGGCGGTAATACAATACTTTCAGGGTTTCCATGGTATTGATCTCTTTGGGATCCAGTTCATGGGCTTTTTCAAGATAAGGAAGAGATTCTTTGAATTTTTCGTCGGCTTTCACCACACAGGCCTTAAATTTGTCATTGTCCATGATTTTATTACATTCATTGAACATACTAACCCCGTCATTGAATATCAGTGCTCCCAGGTTATAGTATGAATTTAGCGCTGTTGAGTCGCGTGCAATAGACTCCTTGTATGCTTTGATAGCTGCGTCATGTTTTCCGAGTTTGTCGAGGGCCAATCCTTCGGCAAAGTACAGGGAAGAATTCTCCGGGTCTTTTTCCAGGCCCTTTTTGATATAATCGAGCGCGGCTTGACTGTCTTTTTCTATAAGCAGGTAATAATTGATCAGTTCGAAGATAATGGTTTTATCTGTCGGGTATTTATCGAAGCCTTCCTGGAGGGTTTTCTTGGCTGCCAGTGTGTCTCCTTTTTCGAGGTAAGCATTTTTAAGCAGCACATAAGCAGCGCTTCCGCCATAGTTCATCTGAATGGCTTTGGAGATATGCTCAACGCATTTATCCCACAGTTTCCCGTTATAGGCTGCCAGTCCGGCATTGTAGATCAGGCTGGTATCCACCACTCCGCCAAAGACCTTATCCTGTCCTACTTTCAGGGCATATTCGAAATCCTTCATGGCATCTTCAAACCGTTGATCCTGGAAGGCTTTGACTCCCTGATTAATAAAGTCATTGTTGAGCATGGGCAGGTAGATCTCGATGGTCTTGGCAATTTTACCTTTTTCATCCAGTTTCATAGCTTTCTGATAGCTCTCATAGGCTTTTTGCAAAGGATTCTCGACCAGTTTCTGTATTTTGGGATCTTTCGATTCGGCAATGGCCTGAAGGATCCTGCCTTTGGCATAATAGGTTTTGTACCAGTTGGCCGTTTTCTCGTTTTTTTCAGCTATCTGAATGGTTTGCAAGGCTTTTTCGAGTTCCCCGTTGTCCAGATAGGTAAGTGCTGCCGTCACTTTTCCTTTCTGGGCATAAGTGATAGAACCCAGGAGCAATGCTCCTATCAGTATTATTCCTATTTTTTTCATGTTATTAAAAATTTTTATAAAAGATTTAAGTAGGTGAATTCTTCATATAATGCTCAAAAATAAAACATTTTATGTTTATGGTTGCAAAATCTTTGCCAAAATTTAAGAATTTTCTTCCATAGACGTTTCGTCGTCTGCTATTTCTTCGCCTGATTCGTTCACTTCCACATAGGCCACGGCAGCGATAGAGTCGCCATTGCGCAGGTTTATCAGTCTCACTCCCTGGGTAGCCCGGCCCATGACGCGCAGGCCGCTCACCGGCATGCGTATGACCACTCCGGATTTATTGATGATCATCAGGTCTCCTTTGTCCGTAACGGCTTTCATAGCGATCAGGGCCCCGGTTTTTTCGGTGATATTGATCGTTTTCACCCCTTTTCCTCCGCGGTTGGTGATCCGGTAATCTTCCACCCTGGAGCGTTTGCCATATCCTTTTTCCGATACGACGAGGATGGTCTGCTCTTCCGATTCGATACAAACCATATCCACCACTTTATCGTTCCGGTTGCCCAGGGTAATGCCGCGCACGCCTGCAGCGGTACGTCCCATGGCTCTGACCTTCTCTTCCGGAAAGCGTATGGCCCGGCCCGAGCGAACAGCCAGCAACACGTCCTGGTGCCCGTTGGTCAGGGAGGCGGCTAGCAACTGGTCATCCTCCCGGATCGTAACGGCATTGATCCCGTTCTGACGGGGACGGGAGAAAGCTTCCAGCAGGGTTTTCTTGATTACTCCTTTTTGTGTCGCCAGAATGATATAGTGCGAATTGATGTACTCTTCGTCTTTCAGCGATTTGACATTGATATAAGCCTTTACCTTATCGTCCGGGTCAATGTTGATCATATTCTGGATAGCCCGGCCTTTGGATGTCCGGCTTCCCTCGGTTATCTCCCACACTTTCAGCCAGTAGCATCTCCCCTTTTCCGTGAAGAAAAGCATGGTATTGTGCATGGTGGCGATATACATGTGTTCGATGAAGTCCTCCTCGCGGGTGGTACTTCCCTTGGCGCCTACCCCTCCCCTGTTTTGCAGCCTGAATTCCGTCAAAGGAGTCCTTTTAATGTAGCCCATATGCGAGATGGTGATGACCACTTCTTCGTCGGCATAAAAATCTTCCGGATTGAATTCGCCGGGATCCGGAACGATGTCCGTCCTTCTTTTGTCCCCGTATTTTTCTTTGATCTCAAGCAGTTCTTCCTTGACTATCTTCATTTGTAGCTCCTCAGAATCAAGAACTTCCTGCATGTATTTGATCTGTTTCTTTAACTCATCATATTCTGCCCTGATCTTTTCCCTTTCAAGTCCGGTAAGTTTTTGCAGGCGCATGTCCAGGATCGCCCTGGCCTGTATTTCCGAGAGTTCGAATTCGCTCATCAGGCCTTCCCTGGCTTCTTCGACGGTTTTGGAGGCACGGATCAGTTTGATTACTTCGTCCAGGTGGTCCAGTGCGATGAGCAGTCCTTCGAGGATGTGGGCCCGTTTTTCGGCCTGTTTCAGTTCGTAGCGTGTACGCCGGACGACCACTTCATGACGGTGTTCGATAAAGTAATGCAGCAACTGTTTCAGGTTCAGCATCCGCGGGCGTCCTTTCACCAGGGCGATGCTGTTGACATTAAAAGAAGATTGCAGTTGGGTATATTTAAACAATGTATTCAGTACCACATTGGCGGTAGCGTCTTTTTTCAGGATGATGACGATGCGCATGCCGTTGCGGTCGGACTCGTCGTTGATATAGGATATTCCGCTGATCTTCTTCTCGTTGATCAGATCCGCTGTTTTCTTGATCAGGTCGGCCTTATTGACCATATACGGAATTTCGGTCACGATGATCTGTTCACGTCCCGAATGGGTGGTTTCTATTTCGGTTTTGGCCCGGACGACGATTCGTCCGCGGCCGGTTTCATAGGCATCCTTAATACCCTGAAAACCGTAAATGATGCCTCCTGTGGGGAAGTCAGGACCTTTGATGTACTGCAACAGTTCATCGATCGTGATATCGGGGTTGTCGATCTGGGCGACCAGTCCGTCCACGACCTCGCTGAGATTATGCGGTGGTATGTTGGTAGCCATCCCCACGGCGATCCCGGCGGCTCCGTTGATCAGGAGCAGCGGTACCCGCGTAGGGAGTACCGTAGGCTCTTTGAGGGTGTCATCGAAATTTAACTGGAAGTCCACTGTTTCCTTATCAATGTCGGACAGAGCCTCCTCGGCAATTTTTTTCAACCGTGCTTCCGTATATCGCATGGCGGCGGGGCTGTCGCCGTCGATGGAGCCGAAGTTACCCTTACCGTCC
>CAZYPI010000177.1:0-6270 GCA_964649335.1 uncultured Rikenellaceae bacterium
TTCAGCATTGAAACGCATCAGGCAGAGTGAAAAGAGAAAACTGCACAACCGGTACTATGCCAAAACCACACGTAATGCCGTCAAAAAACTGAGAAAAACCGCCGACAAACAGGAAGCTGCCGAGCTGTATCCCAAAGTGGAAGCGATGCTGGACAAACTGGCAAAACGCAATATCATCCACAAAAACAAAGCGGCCAATCTTAAGTCCAAACTGGCGAAGCATGTAAACAGCCTGTAACAATTTCCATCATAAATAATTTTTCTTTTAAGAATACCTTCCCGCCGGAAGGTATTTTTTTGTCATATCACGGGTTTTTTCTATCTTGAACCATCAACCTGCTTTATCCTGCTGCATGGCCGATTACGAAAAACTCAGCATCAAACAGTGGGCTGTGGAAGACCGCCCCCGTGAAAAACTGCTATCCAAAGGCATCCGTTCTCTCACCGACGCCGAGCTGGTAGCCATCCTGATCCGTTCGGGCACGTCCGAAGAATCGGCAGTGGACCTGGCCAGGCGCATCCTCAAAGCCTCGGGCAACAACCTCAACGAGCTCTCCCGTCTGAGTGTGCATGACCTGCAGAAATTCAAAGGCATCGGCGAGGCCAAGGCCATCAGCATCATCGCAGCCATGGAGCTGGGCCGCCGCCGCAAACTCTCCGAAGTGCTGCAGAAAAAACAGATTACCTCCAGCCGCGATGTATTCGATTTCTTCCAGCCTTTTCTGGGCGACCTGTCGTACGAAGAGTTCTGGGTGCTGCACCTGAGCCGCTCCAACCGCATCCTTGCCTGGAAAAAGATCAGCCAGGGCGGCATCGCCGGCACCGTCACCGATGTGCGGCTGATCCTGAAAGATGCCCTCGAGAACACCGCCGTCTCCCTGATCATCTGCCACAACCACCCCTCCGGCAACCTGCAGCCCAGCAAAGCCGACACCGACATCACAAAAAAAATAAAAGATGCCGCCCGCCTCATGGAGATACGCCTGCTCGACCACATCATCATCGGCAACAACGCTTATTTCAGCTTTGCCGACGAAGGGCTCTTATGATCCCCCGCCCATATCTTCACTCCACCCGTATCGCTGCACTGCTCCAGCAACCGGTGTACCGGTACCTTCAGCACGGGATGTATCCGGGCGGGACAGATCTCATCCACCGCCGCCAGGACAAAACGCCGTTCCGCCATCCGCGGATGCGGGACCTGCAGCACCGGATCCCGGATCACGCGGTCACCAAAAAAAATGATATCTATATCCAGGGTCCTTCCCGCATAACCGCGGCTCTCCCGCCGGCGTCCCAGTTGCCTCTCGATCTGCTGTATCTCATGAAGGAAATCAAAAGGCTCTTTCTCCGTCTCCATCAGCACGGCCTGGTTCAGGAAAGAAGTGTCATCGTCAAAACCCCAGGGTTCCGTCTCATACACAGACGAGCTCTTCAGTACATGCCCCAGCCGCTGCTCCAAAAAAAAGAGCGCATGCCGCAGATACTCCGGGCGGTTCCCCCGGTTTCCTCCCGTCAATAAAACAACTTTCTCCAAATACCCCGTTTTTAGAAATTCCCGTGAATTATTTGCAAATGTACATCACTCATTTGTATCTTTAGTGCCTCTTTATCAAAAAATTCAAAACAACTGTTTATCATGAAAAGTTTTCTCAAATATACCCTGGCCACCCTGCTGGGGCTGTTTCTGTTTTCCCTCCTCTCCTCCCTCTTTTTCTTCGGCATGCTGGGGATCATGATGTCATCGGCGGAGAAACCCGCCACCGTTAAACCTCATTCCGTCCTTTATTACAAACTGGGGGCTTACATTCCGGAACGTACCCCCTCTTTTCCCTTATTCGGGAGCAATCCCTTCTCTTTTGACCTGACACCTGTCGCCGGGCTGAATGATATCCTCGCCAACATTCGCAAGGCAAAGGATGATGACAATATCACGGGAAT
The DNA here is from genome assembly GCA_964649335.1 of uncultured Rikenellaceae bacterium. GTDB lineage: Bacteria > Bacteroidota > Bacteroidia > Bacteroidales > VadinHA17 > DRPN01. The sequence goes on from CAZYPI010000177.1 coordinate 1,942, forward strand.
ATACCTTGAGGCAGGCATTTCCTCTCCGGGCATCGGCACCGTTGAAGAGATCCGCAATGCTCTGCTGGACTTTAAGAAATCCGGAAAATTCGTGGTAGCTTATTGCCCCGACCTGATGCTCCAGTCGGCCTATTATCTGGCCACGGCCGCCGACACCATCTATCTGAACCCTGCCGGCACCTTTCAGCTCACCGGCATGCGCTCGGAGATCATGTATTATACGAAAGCCCTGAAAAAACTGGGCGTGGAAGTGCAGGTAATCAAACACGGCAGGTTCAAAAGTGCCGTCGAGCCGTTCATCCGCCAGAATATGAGTCCCGAAAACAGGGAACAGATCCGGGTATATATGAACTCTATCTGGAATCATATCCTGAAAAATATCTCTCTGGCCCGGAACGTGACCGTGGCACAACTCAATGACCTGGCCGACCGGCTGGCCATCGACAGCCCGCAGGCAGCCGTAAAATACAAACTCATCGACGGGGTTAGGTATAAAGACCAGGTGCTGGACGAACTGATAGAGAGATCCGGTTATTCAGGAAAACAAGTGAGGTTCATCACCATGAACAAATACTCCAAAGTACCCGCCAAAACACACAAGTCTTACAGTAACAACAAAATCGCGGTCATTTATGCTTTCGGGGACATTGTCATGGGTGAGGGCAGCGAAACCAACATCGGGGACAGGCGTTTTGCCAAAGCCATCCGCAAGGCCCGTCTCGACACCACCATCAAAGCCATGGTCCTGCGGGTCAACTCCCCCGGGGGTAGCGCCCTGGCCTCCGACATCATCTGGCGGGAGGTGTACCTGGCCGAACAGGCCAAACCCGTCGTGGCCTCCATGGGCAACTACGCCGCTTCGGGAGGATATTACATCCTCGCCCCGGCCGACACCATCTTCACCCAGCCCGTCACCCTCACCGGCTCGATCGGGGTCTTCGGACTGATCCCCAATGCCGGCAAACTGCTCAACGACAAGCTGGGCATCACCTTCGACGTAGAAAAAACCAATAAATATGCCGATTTCGGCTCTGTTTACCGGCCCCTTTCCCCCGGCGAGAAAATATACCTCACCACACAGATAGAAAACACTTACAAAACCTTTGTAGATCACGTCAGCGAAGGAAGGCACCTGAGAAGCTCTTACGTCGACTCCATCGGCCAGGGCCGCGTCTGGAGCGGCATCAACGCCGTGGATAACGGCCTCGCCGACACCTTCGGCGGACTGTATGACGCCATCAAAACAGCGGCCACCATGGCCCACCTGGAGAAATATCGCGTGGTGGAACTGCCCAAAACCGAAGACCCCTACCAGAAACTGATCCGCCAGCTCACCGGCGACATACGGCTCCGGGCTATCCCCCCCCGCCTCAGAGACCTCTATTCCACCTGGAAAATGATCATGGACGGACAAAACCAAACGCCCCTACTGACCCGGCTGCCATACAGTATAAAGATTTATTAGCAGGATATACCCTCCTCCGGCTCCCCGCAAAAAATCCCGGAGATATTTCCCCTGCTGAGGATACCCTTACCGGATGAATAAGCACTATGGATTCTTTTATCTTTTCAGACATTCCCTTAAACACCGGACACCCCACGCGAAAGAGTCATGCGCGATTGTTTTTCCTGTTTGGGATGCTGTTACTCTTTTCCCCGGGCTTTCGCCTTCCGGCACAGGTCAACCGCGAGAAATTTGTTCTGCATGTTCATAAGACCAATCAACCGGTCACCATTGACGGCATCCTCCAGGAACCCTGCTGGCAGACGGCTGAGAAAACCGGAGATTTTTTCAGGATATTGCCTGTTGACACGGGCCTGGCCAAAGCCCAAACAGAGGTCATGGTCTCCTATGACGGGGACAATCTTTATTTCGGGATCATTTGCTACGACCCGACCCCGGGAAAAAGACCGGTGGAGTCATTGCGGCGAGACTTCAAATTTCCGCTGAACGACAATTTCCTGATCTTCATGGACACTTATAATGATTACACCAATGGTTTCTCTTTCGGAGTATCTGCCGCCGGCGCACAATGGGACGGGATCCAGGCCAACGGCGGGTATGTCTCCCTCAACTGGGACTGTAAATGGCGATCGGCGGTGAAGAGTTATCCCGACCGCTGGGTGGCTGAGTTCGCCATCCCTTTCCACAGCATCCGTTACAGAAAAGGTGCACAGACCTGGGGCGTCAACTTCAGCCGTCTCGACCTCAAAACCAATGAAAAATCGAGCTGGGCTCCCGTACCCCGCCAGTTCCAGTCGGCCAACCTGGCCTTTACCGGCAGTCTCGTCTTCGACCAGCCCCTGCCACCCCCCGGAATGCAATATTCCCTGATTCCCTATGTGATGGGAAAACTATCCCGCGACCATCAGTATTCCTCCGGCTATCAAAGTCTGGGCGCAGGACTGGATGTGAAGATCACCCCCGCCCCCTCCATGAACCTGGATCTTACCTTTTTTCCCGATTATTCACAGGTGGAAGTGGATCAACAGGTCACCAACCTGGACCGTTACGAGCTGTTCTTTCCGGAGAAAAGACAGTTTTACCTCGAAAACAGCGACCTCTTTGCCAACCTCGGGACCAAAACCGTACGGCCCTTTTTCTCACGGCGTATCGGCCTCACCCAACCGGTGCTTGCAGGGGGCAGACTGAGTGGGAATATCAACGACAACAACCGTATCGGCGTGATGAACATCCAAACCGTCTCCGCCGATACCTGGACACCGCACATTACATTCAATGAGAATACCTCTCCCGTCAACCACCCGGACAATACCGCTTTCAATTACAGTGTGGCAGCCTGGCAGCATAATCTCTTCAGCCGCTCCAACCTGACCGCTTTTTTTGTCAACCGCCAGATGACCGGCCCGAAAGAAGACACCCTGGCAGAGTCCAGATACAACCGGATCGCCGGCCTCGAATATAACCTGGCCAGTGAAGACAGCCGGTGGACCGGTAAGTTCTTCTACCATCACGTTTTTATGGAAGGAATTAAAAACAAAAATTCCGCGGCAGGGGCCGACATTCAATACAACTCCCGGCAATGGTCCCTGAAACTGGCACAGTTACGGGTGGACCACAACTATATTGCCGCCACCGGATATGTACCAAGAAACGATTATTATTCCCTGGCCCCTGCCGTGGGATATAAGTTTTATCCCGCCTCGTCAAAACTCGCCAACCACGGCCCTACCCTGGCCGGGGCACTTTTCTTCGACCTGTCCATGCACCAGACCGAACGCAATCTGGCAGCCGGCTACGCCATCGAATGGCTCAACCGCAGTAAGCTGAATGTGATGGCCGAAAACCATTATATCCTTCTGCTGCAGCCTTTTGATCCCACCAACACTGGCGGCGACTCCCTCCGTATGGGTACCGATTATCACTGGGACAACGGAATAGTGGCCTGGAACTCAGACCCCCGCAAACTTTTTAACCTGGCTGTCAGCGGCGGTTACGGCGGGTACTACAACGGGTCACGCCTCCATATGGAAGGATCACTCCGCTACCGGTGGCAACCGTATGTAAATTTTTCATTGGTATCCTCCTGGAACAGGATCAAGCTGCCCGCTCCTTATACCAGCGCCGACCTGCTGTTGATTGGTCCCAAACTGGATGTCACTTTTACCAATAAGATATTTTTCACGACCTATGTCCAATACAACAGCCAGATAGACAATGTCAACGTCAATCTCCGGTTTCAGTGGCGCTATGCCCCCGTGTCAGACCTGTTTATCGTTTACACCAGCAACACCACTGCCGGCGGTATGACAAACCTCAACCGCACCCTCGTCGTAAAACTGTCCTACTGGTTTCATTGAATCAAAAACCTCCATCTCCCCATCCCATCATTCCATCATCCCGTCATTCCATTATTCCAACATTCCATCATTCCATTATTCCAACATTCCATCATTCCATTATTCCATCATTCCATTATTCCATCATTCCATCATTCCATCATTCCTTCCTCCCCTTTGTGCTCTCTGAGCCTCCTCCGTGTCCTCCGTGGTTCAATATTCCACTACTATTCATTCATTTCATTAATACTTCCATCCCTTTTTCCATTCTCTGTAGCGTCTCTTTCTTTCCGAGCAACGCCATAATATCAAACAGATGGGGCCCTTTAGAGGCTCCTACCAGCAACAAGCGCAAGGCATTCAGCACCTTACCCATCCCGGCTTCCCGCTCTTCGATCCACTGTTTCACTTTCTCCTCCAGGGTACCGCTGTCAAAGGGATCCGTCTCCGCCAGCACCTCTTTCAGCTCACGCATCAGCTCCGGCACATCCCCTTTCCAGCGTTTCCTGACCACCTTATCATCATAAG
>CAZYPI010000178.1:0-1417 GCA_964649335.1 uncultured Rikenellaceae bacterium
TTTAACCTGATAATCCTTTTATAAATATTTGGAAAAGATAATGTATTTTTGCAAAACCTGAAAAACGGTGATGCAGATTTTTTGGATATTTTATTTGTCAGATGATATCACCCGGAACAAGATATATGGAGGATAACGGGAACTTACCCGGTGGCATCGGGACGTTGCTGGATGATTTTTATCCGGTAACCCTGGAGGAACTGTCGGCCAACCCCCTGATGGACCGGTATGACGAAAAATATCTTCTTCCGGTATCCACCTATGCCTGGCTGCTGCCCGGACTGATTGCCCATTACCGGGTGCTGGAAGTGGACGGGGTGCGGAGCTATGGTTATCAATCCTGTTACATGGATACCCCTGCACTGGATATGTATTTGGCTCACCAGAACGGAAAAAAAGACCGTTACAAGGTGCGTTTCAGACGGTATGTTCACTCGGGAAAGATCTATCTGGAGGTGAAACACAAAATCAACAAGGGAAAAACATTCAAAAAAAGACTGGAGCGTACGAGCCAGGAAAATCCTTTGCAGGAGCCCTCCCGGGACTTCATCACCCGCCTGACCCCTTTCGACCCGGATGACCTTGCCGTTATGCTGAAGGTCTCTTTTTCCCGGATCACCATGGCCAACCCCGGGGCAGAGGAGAGGTTTACCTTTGACTACCGGCTTTCTTTTGATGGCAACGGCAGGAGCTTGTCCCTGCCGGAGGTGGGTGTCCTTGAAGTCAAGCATGCCGGAAGAAAAAATAATTCGGTCATAACTTCCCTGCTTGAAAAATACAGGATCTTTCCGTCCGGTTTCAGCAAATATTGTACGGGGATGGTGCTTTTGTATCCGGGGATCAAGTATAACCGTTTCAAACCATTGCTGAGAACACTAAATAAAATGCATCATGATACTCTCCACCCTGCTGTTGCAAGCTGATGACGCTGTCCGCTTTCTCGGGATCAAGCTGATCAACACCCACGATTTCCTGGAGCTGGTCTTTCGCTTTACCTTTAACCTGCTGGTTGTTTATATCCTGGTCAGGAAGATCTATTTTCCCGTTTCCAGAAGAAAAGAGTATTATTTTAATTATATGCTGATCGGGGTCATCCTTTTTCTGATGACCTACATGCTTATCAATGTGAAAGACCTGTCTGTCGGCGTGGCGCTGGGTTTGTTTGCCTTGTTCGGGATCCTCCGGTTCCGGACGGCCCAGATCCCTATCAAGGAGATGACCTATCTTTTTCTGGTGATCGGATTGTCAGTGGTTAATGCTTTGGTAACCAAAAAAATCAGCTATGCAGAGATGTTTTTTATTAATTTCATTGTTCTTCTGGCAGCCTGGCGGGGCGAACGTTTCTGGATCTCCAACCGGATGAGCCGCAAAACGGTTACTTACGAAAGAATCGACATGATCAAGCCTGAGAAACGCC
>CAZYPI010000178.1:1427-6163 GCA_964649335.1 uncultured Rikenellaceae bacterium
ACGCCTGCAATTGATCGAGGATCTGAAAGAAAGAACAGGTCTGGATATCAATAGGGTGGAGATTGGAAAGATTGACTTTCTGCGTGATGTGGTTCAGATCAGGATTTTTTATACACATCATGAAAAGTTTCCTTTTGTGGAAGAAGAAGAAGATATGTCCGGAACAGATGATTAATCCAACAAAAGAGAGGCATCGCCATAGCTCAGAAAACGGTATCCGTGATCCATTGCATACCGATATATTTTCTTCCAGTTATCTCCTGTAAAAGCGGCGATCAGCAATAACAGGGTGCTTTTGGGCAGATGAAAATTGGTGATCATTCCGCGAATGAACCGGAACCGGTATCCGGGTACAATCATCAGTTGTGTGGAACCATACAACACCGGCAGGTGTTCCCTGTTCATGTAATCCAGCAATATCTTTACAGCTTCCCCGGCTGTCAGATCGGTGGTTACCGTATAAGGATCCCACTGGCCGGTAAAAAAAGCTTCCTGTTCCGGGTGGGGGGAGTGCAGAAGTTTTGCTGCCAGCCAGAAAAGACTCTCCAGGGTCCTCACCGAAGTGGTTCCTACGGCGATGATCCTCCCGGGGGCTGTCAGAATACTTTCCAGGAAAGATCTTGTAACGGCATAGTGTTCCGTGTGCATGCTGTGTTCCCGGATGCTGGCGGACTGGATCGGTTTGAATGTGCCTGCACCCACATGCAGGGTTAGTTCCAAAACAGGATGTTTTTGCCTGATCCTTTGCATCATCTCCGGAGTGAAATGCAGTCCGGCCGTGGGAGCTGCCACCGACCCGCGGTGAAGAGCATATACCGTCTGGTATTCTTTCGTGTCGAGGTCTGTGGACTCCCTGTTGAGATAGGGTGGTATGGGTACCGCTCCCGCCGCTTCCAGTATTTGTCCGAAGGTGAAGGAGGGATTATCCCAGGAAAAAGTGACCAGCGGGGCTCCGTCCCTGAATCCCGCCCTTTCGGCCCTTAAAAGAAAGGAGGCCGGGCCGGAAGAAATCTCCAGGGTCAGGAGGCCTTCTTTCCATTTCCGGGCATTGCCGATCATGCACTCCCAGGTCACCGCCTCCCGGCTCCCGAAAATGCGCTCATAATCGGATGGAATCACCGGCTCCAGACAAAAGATCTCTATCCTGGCGCCGGTCGGCTTCTGAAAAAACAAACGGGCACGTATGACTCGCGTGTTGTTGATCACCAGGGTGTCATCCGCCTGAAGATGTGTGTCCAGATCATGAAAAACGGAGGTTTCTATCTGCCCCTTATCATAGACCAGCAGCCTGGCTTGATCCCGCCGGGACAGGGGATACCGGGCAATCCGCTCCTCAGGCAGATCATACGTGTATTCTTCCGGATTTATCTCTGGGATCATATCAACTCCTCAACCATTCAACCAATCAATCAACCATTCAATCATTCAATCATTCTATTTCTTCTAAACTTCTTTTTTCTTTTCCGGGGCCTGCAAATTTAGTATTTTTGCAGAAAACAACGACTATGCAATTCAGACCGGGCGATAAAGTGAAATTCAAGGATGAACCCGAAAGGGGAGTGGTGGTGCGCATGGACCGGAACGGCTGGGTTATCGTCCGTACACCGGACGGCTTTGAACGCCCCGTGGATCCGGATGATCTGATGATAACCGGCCTGGAAGATGCCGCCAAGCTGTTTGCCCGTGAAGAGGAACCCGTGACGCCGGAAACGGAAAAGTCCGGAGAGAAAGAACCGGAAACCCCCGAAGAAACCGGTGAAACAACCATCCCGGCAGGACAGGGAGATCCGCAGGTGTTCCTGGGTGTCATTCAGAAAAATGAAAAATTTGCCTTCTATCTTATCAATGACAGTGATTATTTCCTCAATTTCACGTTTGGCAAACTGGCCGGTAAAAACAGTGCCCGGTTGCTGGAAAAAGGTCATCTGGAAGAGAATACCAAGCTTTTGCTGGCCGAACTGCTCCCCGGAGCCGAAACCATTCTGTTTATTCAGTATCTGTTGCATGGGAACCCTTTTTTTGTCCCGCGGCCACCGTGTGACAAACAGATCCCTTTTGGAATAAATTCTATTCCCCGGGCCCGGGAGTTCAGGGAAAACCCATATTTTGAAGAAAAAGCGTGGTTGATCCCGCTGCTGAAACAAACGGCTCGTCCTGAGACTCTCTTTGTGGATAAGAAGAAGAAAAAGGAGATACTCAGGGAAAAAGGAGACCTGCCGGGAAGAAAGATGATGCTGCGCCCTGAAATAGCGGGTAACGAACCGGTAGAAGAAGTGGACCTTCATGCAGAGTCTTTTATGGAAGACGTGACCGGAATGTCCAATGGGGAAATTCTTGATGCACAACTGGCCCGCTTTGAGATCGTGCTTGAAGGAGCCATCCGGAACAAACAAAAGAAAATCGTTTTTATACACGGTCTGGGCAACGGGAAACTGAAGCACGAGATCAGAAAACGACTGGAAAAAAGAAAGATACGCTATCAGGACGCTTCTTTCAAAGAATACGGCTACGGCGCCACCCTCGTGATACTGAATAAATAACCACTTCTTTCGTCTGCCGGATTTGTTTGTCCCGGGAAGAGTCTGATCAACTATTCAACTTTTCAACGCCTTCTATCCGATATATTCCTGCCGGTGTACCAGAAAAAACAGTTCATGGTCGAGGGGGAGATAGCCCATATCATAGCAGAAAAAATACCGGTTGCCGGTTTTTGTTTTGTAGATATTGGTATGGTAGTTGAAGTTGTATCCGAGTGAGAGCAGCTTATTTCTGGATACTTTTGCCTTCCCCGTAGGATTGAGTTTCGACAGAATGGCCCTGTTCTTTTTCAGGATGGCGTTGACACGGCGTATGTACTCGTTCGATTCGGCGTGCAAACGGTTGTGATAAGTCGTTCGGCACTGGTCGGAACAAAATTTTTTATCCGAACGGCCGTGCAGAGGCTCTCCGCATTCCAGACAATATCGTGTTTCCATGGATCAGAGCTTTTGGCTTAAAGATAATGATTTTTCGTGACAGAAAAACAGTGTGACCCCAACCACAGGTTCCGGAAAGAAACCGGCTATCTTATCAACAGAAACCATACCGACATAAGGGTTATCAGAAAAAAAACCAGAGAGTAGAAATGAAACCGGCAGTATTTTTTTCTGTTACTGATAAAACGCAATGCGATCAGATTGGCAAAGGAGGCGATCATCAGGCCGTTTCCGCCGGTGTTTACCGCATAGGCCAGTACTTTGAAATTTGTCGTGTAATGGGACAGTAAAACCGTAGCAGGGACATTGCTCAATAACTGTGACCCCAACGTGCCCGTAAGGAAAAGCCTGCCGGGATCCTGCAGGGCCGGCTGCGAAAAAAAACGGGCTATAGCAGGAATCTGACAAAACAGGTCAATGTCAATGAATATGAAAACAAAAAGGAAAAGCAGCGTCCAGTCGGCACCGGTGAGAACTTTAGGGGAATAAAAAAGATAGAGGATGAAGATCGCCGGAAGGAACCAGGCACCATAATCTATTTCGATGAAAAATATAAAACTTGCCAGCAACAGAAGTGACAAATAAAATAGTTTTTTGTCAGCACCTCCGGCATACCTGTGGTTTGCTTTGATTTTAACACTCCTGAAAACAATAATGACAAAGAGAAACAACCAGACCATCAGGATCAAAACCAGAGGAGCCATTTCTTTCACAAAGGATAGGAAAGAAATATCCCACCTGTGCCACAGGAAAATATTCTGGGGATTGCCGATGGGAGTGAGGGCCGAACCGGCATTCACCGCCAGGGCTTCGAAAATGATGATCCTGCTGTAATCCTTCTGCAGAACATCCTGAAAACCAAGAGTGAGAGGGACAATTATGAAAAGAGCAATGTCATTGGTTAAAAAGGATGAGAGAAATGCCGCCAGAAAAACAAGGAAAAGAGCCAGATAACGCTCCCTGCGTATTTTTCCTGACAGATGATATGCCATGACATGGAAAAAGCCGCTTTCTTTGATACCCATGGTAATGACCAGCAGGCCGGCCAGCGTGTAAATGGTATTCCATTCTATATAGGAAGGAAACTTTCCGACCGGCTGATGCAGCACCCACGTCAGAAGAAAAGCCGGCAGGATCAGCGCCGGCAACAGAATATTCCTTTTCAGATAGTCCGTTACGGGCCCGGACAACCGTATGTTCTTCTCTCTTTTCATTCCCGGCCATGAAAGTACAAAAAAAACGTGTGGCCGCTGACCAGGTGTGGAATAATCCGGGAATCCTTTCCCGCCTCAAAAATAAATCTACGTAGTAGTCTACGTAGGTGAAATTGTCAGGCTCTGATGCCGAGTACAATGATATCATCTATCTGCGGAGAATCTCCTTTCCAATGGTTCAGAAAATCTTCCAGCTTTTTTTGCTGATTTGAAACAGGCATATTGTGAATGGTGTTCAGCAGATCACGGAATCTTTTTCTGGTGATTTTTTTCATGTTTTCTCCTCCCATCTGGTCCGGATACCCGTCGGAGAAAAAATAGAGCATATCGCCGTGGCTGAGTTGTATTTCACGGCGGGTAAAAGGGCGTTCTTCCAAAACGTACCGGCCTGCCGGCATCCGGTCTCCTTTCAGCTCCGTAAACTCATTGCCGTGATAGATCCACAAGGAATGATGTGCTCCGGCAAACTGCAGTTGCAGGGTTTCGGGATCAAAGACCGCCAGGGCAATATCCATGCCGTCGGATAAACCGGACTCTTCCTGCGTGC
>CAZYPI010000179.1:0-6116 GCA_964649335.1 uncultured Rikenellaceae bacterium
CCAGTGTCCCATGAAATGCGAGGGTAACAAAACCTACGACAAACCAGGCAAATGTCCGAAATGCGGCATGGAGCTGAAAAAAACAAAAAAACCGGGATCATTGTAAATGAACCATAAGAAAAAAGCCAGCTCACAGGCCGGCTTTTTTCTTATCGCTTTTTCCTCTTCCTGGAAAGCTTTCGCTGATATTTAGGCGAGAAAAAATATTTGTTTTTCCCCAGTTGCGTGGTATTGATCATGATGGACTTTTTGGGAGGTTTCCTTTTTTTACTTGTCTTCGATGAAGAAGCACATCCCGTAACGGAAAGTGCCAGAAAAACAATGATCAATACCCGAATCATATACTTCATGAAAACCTCTTTTGCTGTTCTTAATGCAATATTAGGAAAAAATATCAATAAAACATTACAATCCGGTATGAGGTATATTCCCGGAAAAAGATGATACACATTACCTTATTTTTTATTCACTCCCCCGCTTTTTCCGGCCCCTCCGGCGATTGAATCTCTCATAGCCGTATCGGCCTGGATATTCTTGAAGCGGTAATAATCCATCACGCCCAGGTTGCCTGTTTTGAAGGCTTCGGCCATGGCCAGGGGTATCTGCACCTCGGCTTCGATTACCTTGGCACGGGCTTCCTGTGCTTTGGCTTTCATCTCCTGTTCGAGGGCCACGGCCATGGCACGGCGCTCCTCGGCTTTGGCCTGTGCAATGTTCTTATCGGCATTGGCCTGGTCCATCTGCAGCACCGCCCCGATATTTTTCCCGATATCGATATCTGCTATATCAATGGAGAGGATCTCAAAGGCCGTACCGGCATCCAGCCCTTTGTCCAGCACGGTCTTGGAGATGGTATCGGGGTTTTCCAGCACGGCTTTATGTGACTCGGACGAGCCGATGGAGGAGACGATCCCCTCTCCCACGCGTGCCAGCACCGTTTCTTCGCCGGCGCCACCCACCAGTTGCTTGATATTGGCACGTACCGTGACCCTGGCTTTGGCCACCAGCTGGATGCCGTCTTTGGCCACAGCCGTCACCGGTGGAGTGTCGATCACCTTGGGGTTCACCGACATCTGCACCGCTTCAAATACATCCCTGCCGGCCAGGTCGATGGCAGTAGCCATCTTAAAAGACAAATCAATGTTGGCTTTTGAGGCGGATACCAGGGCATGGACCACCTGCGGCACATGTCCTCCGGCCAGATAGTGCGCCTCCAGCTCGTTACGCGACAGCTCCAGGCCGGCTTTCTGCCCCTCGATCATGGCACTGACGATCACCCCCGGAGGCACTTTCCGCCAACGCATGAAGATTAACTGTAACAGGGAAATCCTCACTCCCGACACCTGTGCCTGAAACCACAGGCCTAACGGGATAAAATACAAAAAAACCCAGAGCAGGATAAGTGCTCCTACAATGATCACAATATACAATCCTATTCCTTGCATGATATTTATTCTTTTGGTTTAACAATAATATGATTTGACAATACTTTCACTATTTCCACTTTCGTGTGTTGTTCTATATATCCACCCATGGATTTGGCCTCATACACGTTTCCTTTCACCCGGACCTTGCCCATGGGATTGATACGACTGACGGTCACCCCTTCATCTCCCGTTTTTATCTTCTTACCTTTTTCCTCAATGACATTCATCTTGCCATCCACCACCGTATTCAGACCCAGCCTGCGCCAGGTTTTGCCTTTCAGGACAAATACAAGCGTTATGACAAACAGCACGAGAGTCCCGAGCAGGATAAAGTTGCCGGCCGTCACCCCATGATACCGGTATCCCATGATGATACTCCCGATCAACAGAATGGCCCCTCCTATCCCGGCCACGGTAATGCCGGGGATAAGCAGGAACTCCACCAGGAACAAAAATATCCCGAGGAGGATCAGCAATATGATGAGGGGGATAGACATGCGTTCAAAGGCTAAAGTTCAAAGGCTAAAGTTCAAAGGCTAAAGTTCAAAGTTTAATGTTCGATAATTGTTTTCAGTCCACGTTCTGTCAACGCTTCGCGCTGGGCTTTCAGTTTCTCATACTTTCCTTTGCTGATATCGCATTTGCCCCTGAAATGAGTGATCAGCGTACACTGTTCGGCCTGTTCGGGGGTATGGTCACACACTTTTATCAGAGCATCGATCACATAATCGAAAGTATGATAATCATCATTCAGCAACACCAGCACCGGTTTTCCTCCCCTGACATCCGCATCCTTCTCTTTGTTTTTTACCTGTTCCCGGTTCATCTCAGTAGATTTATATTCCTTCTATCTCACTCAGCGGCACCCTCACGCCTTTTTTATAGGCCGTCACAAAACATCCGCTGACACCCAGTTCCGCCAGCTTATTGCGGAAAGCCTTTGCCTCTCCAAAAGTAGTAAAATTTCCGATAGCATAGACATACAGGCCCTGATTATTCGTGGTGCGTATTACCACATAGCTTTTTTCGGTGAATTGCTCCAGTTCTCTCAACTTTTCCGGTGGAAGAGGCTCTCTGAACACGCCCAGTTGCACCCGGAACAGCAACTCCTTTTCCTGATGCAGGGATAATCCCTGTTTTTTCGTTCCTTCTGCAGCGACGATCTTTTGTGTTTGCGGGCGTACAGCGGCAGGCTTGATGTTACTGTAGGGGTCCTGGTCTTCCAGCCATTGTATTCTGCTGACAGAGGCTTTTTTCCCGTTATAGAATCCGACAATAATGGCATCTTTATATCCTTTCTCCCGCAGCTTCAGCAAGACGGCCGCAGCCTGTCCGTAGGTACGGAAAAGACCTGTATAAAACCTGACCAGTTTTTTATCCGGGATCTTTTCTGCCACCATGGGGTACATCCCCTGAAAATAGGAAATCTCCGGCGGGTTTTTGAACACCCCCACCTGAATACGGTAGTTTACCCCCGGGGGCATGTCGTTCACACCGGGGATATCGTTCACCGAAGGATAATGAGCACTGTCCGCCATTTCAAAACCGAAAACATATTTGCTGAGCATCTCTTCATGAGCCGCTTTTTTGTCAGCCGGCGCTGTTGTTTTTGGTTTTAACACCTTTTCTTCCGGTGCCGGTTTCACCACCGCTTTGACAGGGGGTCCGGCAGCCGCTTTGGCAGTTGCTTTTGCAGGCTTTGCCGTCACGACTTTTTCCCCGGCGGCAGGTGCCGGCGCCGCTTTCGGCGGTGCCACGGCCGCATGCACCAGGTCGGGCGCGGCACTTGCAGGGATCAGTCCTGCATAGGTGGCGATGGCCTTGCGCTGGGCATCCAACGCCGCCAGCTCATAAGCATTGGCCTCCATCAACAGGTCATACTTGCTGCTGTAGTTGAGGTAGTTGGTCGCTTTTTTCCTCAGGATCAATGCTTTGTTATAACTCAGTATCGCCTCTTTTTTATAGGTCGCACCCTGTTTTTTCTGCGCTGCATCCAGGTCAGAGTGCAATTCAAACGTCTCGATATACCTTTTGTTGAGGGCATACTCCCCGTCATTGGCCTCCCGGAAAAAATCCACTGCCTTGAGTCTTTTCTGCATCTTCTGCTCCTCCAGCTTGTTGATCTTCTGTTGGGCTTTTTTCCTGGTTTTTCCGCCGGGGGAGGTGTTGACGATCATCTGCTGGACGGCTATCTCACGCTCATCGGACAGAGCATCTTTCATATACCCGTTTCCCCGGAGGTTTAGCTCATGGTACTTATCCAGCGCCTCTATATCCTGCGGGGCAAAAACCTTCCTGAACTCCGGCTGACGGTAAAAATCATCGCCCGTCATCTCCAGAAAAGGAGCAGCACTCCCCGCCGGCAGCCGTACCGCAGGAGAGAGCACCTGCGTATCGCCCGCTTTCGACTGGTAATTCTGCGCTGTCATGGCAGTGTTCATGTTCCCCTCTTTCTCATATTTCCTCGCCAGCGTGAAATTCCTGTCCGCCTCCCGTTGATAGGCATCCGCCTGATCATTCAGCCGTTTGATATCCTTCCGGATCTGCTCCCTTTCGTCATCCACCGCCGAGCGCATCCGGTTTTCTTTCTGATAAGTCAACAACCGAACCGAATCGGCCTTGTGCTGATATTCCAGTGCCCTGTTGGCCACCTGCTGATAACCGCCGGCGGTTCCTGTTGTGCCGGACATCTGTCCGCTCCGGTCACCCTGCGGGTTGTTCAGATACATGCGGCTCTGGGTGATCCATTTATCCACATGATAAGATTTGCTTCCGGCACTTCCGGCCTGCTCCCGGAAACGGGTAAAATAATCTATCGCATCGCGGTACAGACCGGCCTGGTAACTGGCTTTTCCCAGATAAAAATAGACATCCGGCGGGATATCTTTCCCGAGCGATGCCGTCTTTAACCGGTAAAGAGACATAGAAGGATCCTGCTTGAGCTCCGTCAGACATACCCCCGTATAATAATTATACCAGGGATCTTTGGGAAAAGAACCGAGCAACTGCCGGTATCCCTCCAGAGCCCTGGCATACTGCCGGTTATTAAAATACTCCAGCGACTCTTTCTCCAGCGAGGCCTGACGCTTGTTCTGTGCATAGATACCGGGATCCGCAAGCCATAATATTGCCAAAATAACGGTCAGAATAACTCCTTTTTGCATAATTTCCTGATCAGGTTAAATTCATGTTAACATAATTCCCTTATTGTCAAAATATTCCGAACTTTCAGGCAGACTGTTCATAACCCACTGAAAAGTTCGGATCTTTTTTACTTTAAAATTCATGTAAACTTCGTAATTTTACCTGAAATCTCAAAGAAAACATTTACCATGACTCATTTAAAAGAAGGAGATCCCGCTCCTCCGTTCGAAGGAACCGACCAGCACGGCAACACAGTAAGATTGTCTGATTACAAAGGGAAAAAACTGATCCTTTATTTCTACCCCAAAGACAATACGCCGGGCTGCACTGCCGAAGCCTGTAACCTGCAGGACCATCAAAACGAACTGCTGGAAAAAGGATATGCCGTCGTGGGCGTCAGTCCGGACAGCATCAAATCACATCAGAATTTTGCAGGAAAATATAATCTAACCTTCCCGCTGATCGCCGACCCGGAAAAAAAGATCCTGAATGATTACGGGGTCTGGGGAGAAAAGAAGAATTACGGAAGAACCTATATGGGCGTTCACCGGACCACTTTCGTGATCGATGAAGAAGGGAAGATCCTGAAAATATTCACCAAAGTCAAAACCAAAGAACACACCGAACAGATATTGAAAGAACTGGAAGACTAAGAGAAAGCCGTTCTGCCCGCTTTGCGTTCCTCTGCGTTTCCTCTGCGCATCTTTGCGTAACAGCCACAAAAGGGACAGAAAATGACAATACGATAAAATTCTACTGTTGCCTCTCCGCTATGTGGGGATAATTGAAAATTTTTTATACATTTATAATATCAAACCAACACCAATATGGACAAGGAAAAAGAAACAAACATCAGCAAGGAAAAACTGAAAGCCCTGCAGCTGACCCTTGACAAGATAGAGAAAGGTTTCGGCAAAGGCACCATCATGAAACTGGGGGATCATGCCGTTATGGATGTCCCCTCGATTCCTTCGGGCTCCATCGCCCTGGATCTGGCGCTGGGCATCGGAGGATATCCCCGCGGACGGGTGGTGGAAATTTACGGGCCCGAGTCGTCCGGTAAGACGACGCTGGCCCTGCATGCCATCGCCAGTGCCCAAAAAGCCGGAGGCATCGCCGCTTTCATTGACGCCGAGCATGCTTTCGACCGTTTTTATGCCGAAAAACTGGGCGTGGATACGGAGAACCTGCTGATCTCACAGCCTGACAACGGCGAACAGGCGCTGGAGATCACCGACCACCTGATCCGCTCGGGAGCCATAGACATTATCGTCATCGACTCGGTGGCAGCCCTCACCCCCCGCGCCGAAATCGAAGGTGAGATGGGCGACTCCAGCATGGGGCTCCAGGCACGGCTGATGTCACAGGCCCTGCGAAAACTTACTTCCAACATCAGCAAAACCAACACCTGCTGCATGTTCATCAACCAGCTGCGTGAGAAAATAGGCGTGATGTTCGGCAACCCCGAGACCACCACCGGCGGCAATGCCCTGAAGTTCTACGCCTCCGTGCGGCTCGACATCCGCCGCATCGGCGCCATCAAGG
>CAZYPI010000180.1:0-6052 GCA_964649335.1 uncultured Rikenellaceae bacterium
ACCGGCACCCTGGCGGCCCTGACCGGTTATTATATCGGAAACCGGTCACGGAAGACACAGGCGGATCATGACGTGTTGCTGCCGGCACCGGTGAGCGCAGGATTTTCGTTTTCCGGCGGCTTTTCCCTGGCCTGGCTGGTGAGCCATCTGGTGCTGCTGAGCGGACTATTATGGGTGACGGGTCATGTGCCGCTTTCCTATGCCGCCCTCGTGGTCTTTGTCTATATTGCCGTATGTATCGCCCGCTATAAACGGGCGGTTAGACATCTGAAAAAAACTTTCTTCTGGTTGCAACTCATTATCATTACCCTGGTGGCTTCGCTGGTGTGGAATACGCTGGAGACGGGAGACCTGTTCAACAGGGAGGGGCTGGTCACCGGCTTGCGGATGAACCTGCGGGCCGTGCTGGTGATGGTCTCCTTTTCGGCCATCAGCGTGGAGCTGCGCAACCCGCTGGTGCGCGTGATCCTGTTCCGCCGGGGCCTCGCCCGCCTTTATCTCTCCCTCAACCTGGCTTTCTCCTCCCTGCCCCTGCTGATGGAGGCCTTTGCCAAACCCCGTGAGATCATCCGCAAGCCGGTGACCGTCATCACCCGCACCCTGGCCCTGGCCGGAAGCCTGCTGGATCAATATGAAGAGTCGATGCAACGGCAGCCCGTGATCTTCCTGGTGACCGGGCCCGTGGGTGCCGGAAAAACCACCTGGCTGAAAGAAGCGGTCGGAGAACTTGAAGAGAAAGGCATACATCCTGCCGGACTGCTGGCGGAAGGGGTCATGGAAAACAACCAAAAAAGACATGGATACCGCCTGGTGTCGGTGGCGGACGGGGAGACGAAACCTTTTGGTTTTGCGGGAAAAAAGAAAGGAAAGATATCCACCGGCCGGTTCACCTTTTATCCGGATGCCGTACGCTGGGGAGAGGATGTCCTCTGGAAAGGCCTCACCGGCGGTGCCGGCGTGCTGATCATCGATGAGGTGGGATCACTCGAGCTGAAAGGCCGGGGATGGGCACTGGCCATAAACGGCCTGCTGAAAGAAAATGCCGTGCCGCAGGTCTGGGCGGTGCGCTCCAGACTGGTGGAGGCCGTACAGGCTGCCTGGAGTTTTCGCGCTGCAGCCGTGTACGATGTGCAGAAAGACTCACCAAAAGATCTGGCGGAGGAAATCAGAAGAGTTTGTGGTTTGTAGTTTGTGGTTTGTGGTTCCTCATCACTCATCTCTCACCCCTCATCTCTCATTTCTCATAGCTCATTCTCACTGTTTGTCTATGATACCCAGTTTGAAAACGGGAGAGGGGACATGGGCTTCTTTCATGATCTCCTTCATTTCCATGACTACTTCGGGGTGTTCTGCGGAGACATCCCGTTCTTCCCGGATGTCGGTGTTGAGATCATACAATTTGATTTTCAGGTGGCCTTTGAAGATACTGTCCCTGATGGCTTTCCAGTTTTGCCTCCTCACGGCCTGCTGGCCGGTGTATGCCGGAAATTCCCAGTAGAGGTATTCATGTTCTTTCTGCTCTCCCTTTTGCAGCAGGGTGGGCACAATGCTGATGCCGTCGGTGCTGTCGGGGGCCGGTGCTCCGGCCAGCTCGCACAGGGTGGGCATGATATCCCAGAACGCCCCGATGAAGTCACTCTGCGTGCCGGGTTTGATATGTCCGGGCCAGTAGGCGATCATGGGTTCGCGTATCCCGCCCTCATGGGTGAACCCTTTGCCCCAGCCGTAATCCGATTTGAAAGGCCTGGCGCTGTCGAAGAATTTCGTGTCGACACCTCCTACGTAGGTGGGGCCGTTGTCGCTGGTGAAGAAGATGATGGTGTTGTCCAGCAGGCCCAGCTCTGTCAGCTTATCGACGATTTGCCCCACCTGGTCGTCCAGGTAACTGATCATGGCGGCATAGGTGGCACGCGGATAACGGCAGGGGAGATAACCGTGATTGCCGGTATAGGGCTCTTCGTCGCCGAAGATCTTATGGTACTTTTCGATCCACGCTTCGGGAGCCTGCAGTGCTACATGAGGGATGGTGGTGGGATAGTACAGGAAAAAAGGCCGGTCTTTGTTCTCTTCGATAAAAGTGAGTGCCTCACGGATCATCAGATCGGGAGCATATACCTTGCCTTTGTACTGTTCGTAGCTCTTCGGATCATAGGGATCGGCATCTTTGGGCAGCCTCTGATGAGGAGAGAATATTTTATTGTCCAGGGGTACTTTTTCGTCGTTTCTCCAGAGGTGTCCCGGGTAGTAGTTGTGGGCCTGCCGCTGACAGTTATAACCGAAGAAAAGATCAAAACCCTGCTGTGTGGGACGCCCGTCGGTGAGCGGTCCTCCCAGGCCCCACTTGCCGATGGCGGCGGTCCTGTAACCGGCAGCCTGTAACAGAGTGCCGATGGTCTGCGTGCCCTTGCGCAACGGATATTGTCCCTCCAGGTTGGGATCTTCGGAAGCTTTGAAAAAATCCCATACGTCCCCCCTCGAACCCATCTCTTTATTACCCCTGATTTGCGCATGCCCGGGCTCTTTTCCCGTCAGCAACATACACCGGGCCGGCGCACAAACCGGAGCACCGGAATAGAAATTGTTGAATTTCATGCCGTTGGCAGCCAGCTTGTCGATGTTCGGGGTCTCTATCTTCTCCTGGCCATAGCAGCCCAGCTCGCCATAGCCCAGGTCATCGGCCATGATAAAGACAATGTTGGGCTTTTTAGCAGATGATTTATCCTTCTTCGTTGTGCAGGAAGAGAAGAAAATTACAAAGGACAGAAAAAACAGGATCGTAAAGAATAAACGTTTCATTTTTTATGGATATAAATTAAATGGTTTTTAAAAACTTGAAAATCATAAAAAATCATTGTAAAAAAGTTACTTCATAATATTGTTCACCAATCAACCTTCATCATTCAACCTTCCTTTATTTTTCTCACGGCATCGATCACCGTTCCATCCACCCATTTAATGACGGCGATGACCCGGTCGTCAAATTCGGGCTTGTCGGGTTTGCCGCAGATCTTTTCCGCCTCTTCTTTCAATTCCTCAATACTCCGTATGGGCAGGTTTGAGTCTTTGGCTTT
Source organism: uncultured Rikenellaceae bacterium (assembly GCA_964649335.1). Lineage (GTDB taxonomy): Bacteria > Bacteroidota > Bacteroidia > Bacteroidales > VadinHA17 > DRPN01. The sequence continues at coordinate 3,072 of CAZYPI010000180.1, forward strand.
TTCCAGCAGGTCGGTGCGCCGGGGGTTGATGGCGATGCCCCGTTCGGTGACGATGACGTCTATCAGCTCGCCGGGGCCGCAGAGGGTGGTCACTTCGTCCACCACCACCGGGATGCGGTCGCGGAACAGGGGGACCGGCAGGATCACCGTTTTGGAGAAAAGGCAGTTTTGCCATCCTCCGATACCGTGCAGCAGGTAACCGTCGGAGTGGGTGACCACGTTGGCATTGAAATGAACATCCACTTCGGTGGCTCCAAGGATCACCACATCCACCATACCGGCGAAGTTGCCTTTGCTGTGGTAGTTGTAAGAGGTGAAAGGGCTGGTCCATACGTGATGCGGGTTTTCCGCCATCGAGCGCACTCCTTCGAGGTCGAAAGTCTGGCCGTCGAGGATATATTCCACGAGGCCCTCCTCCAGCATGGAGACGAGGTATTTGTTGCTGCCGCCCCGGGCAAAACGGGCTTTGATGCCCTGTTTCTGCATGATCTCCCTGAAATATTCCCCCACGGCCAGGGAGGTGCCCCCCGCGCCGGTCTGAAAAGAAAAACCGTCCCGGATGATGCCCGTCACTTCACAGAAACGGGCAGTCAGCTCAGCCAGATACAGCCGGTCGGGGCTTTTGGTGATGCGTGTGGTGCCGGAGATGATTTTTTCGGGGTCGCCGAGCTTGTCAATCTCTACGGTGTAGTCCACATAGTTGCCCTGGATCTGCCAGGGAACACAGGGAAACGGTATCATATGGTCGGTGACGACGATTACCCTGTCGGCATATTGCGAGTCGGCCAGGGCAAAACCCAGAAGGCCTGTGGCCGAGGGGCCGTACAGGCCGTTGGCGTTGCCGAAAGGATCGGCACAGGCGGCGCCGATGACGGCAATGTCAATCTTCACCTCCCCGTCCTGTACCGCCTGGTATCGTCCACCGTGTGACCGCAGGACGCCGGTGCCTTTCATCTTCCCTTCCGAGGCAAAACGACCCAGGGGGCCGTTCATGCTGCCCTCGATATGGTGAATCGTCCCGTCCTCGAGGTAGGGGATCAGGTGTTCGTGGCACGGGAAAGAGGCCGACGGAAACCACCGCAGGTCTTTCACGCCCAGCTCATGGGCAATGTCGAAGATCATATTGGCCAGGTAATCCCCGTTGCGGAAATGATGGTGCGTGGAAATGGTTATGCCGTCGCGCAGGCCCGCTTTTACCAGGGCTTCCTTCAGCGTGGCCACTTGCTTGTTGCCGCCGGCAGGATAGTCGGCGACAGTGGGGATGGGGGGAGCATGCTTTTTCCCATGCGGCCGGTACTTACCCACCCCCTGAAAAGGGATGACAGGCTCTCCGTTCACCTCTGCGGGGACCATCCGCCCTGCCGCATTCCTGATCCATTGGGTTCTGTTTCCCATTTTTTTGTCTCCTTATATATTATAATAAGGTATAAAGTTTTTTCATAACAGTCCCATCCGGCCGGCCAGCTCCACGGTTCTCTGCGCTCTTTTGACCACCGGCGGGTCGATCATTTTTGTGCCGAGAGACACCACACCGAGGCCTTTTTCGCGGGCCTGTCGGTAAGCCTCCACGATCTTCAGGGCTTTCTCTATCTCGGCGGGCGTGGGTTCGAAAGCTTTGTGTATTACTTTTATCTGCCGGGGGTGGATACAGCCCATCCCCTCAAATCCCAGAACCCGGGAGGCTTTTACGGTTTTCTCCAGCCCTTCCATATCGGATACATCGGAAAAGACCGAATCGATAGGCTGTATGCCTGCCGCCTTGCAGGCATTCACGAGGCGGGTACGTGCATACCATGACTCGAGGCCTTCGGCAGTGCGCGACACACCTATGTCGGCCGTGTAATCTTCCAGGCCGATGGCCATGGCCGCCACGGCGGGCGTGGCGGTAGCCAGCAGCCATGCGTTTTCCACCCCGCGGGCGGTCTCGATGATCGGCATCAGAAATACCTCCCTCTCCTCGCCCGTGCTTTGCAGAATATCCCGGATCGTATGATCGATCAGCACCAGATCTTCCGGATTTTCTGCCTTGGGTACCAGCACCAGATGGACATTGTGGGGGATCACCTCCTTCAGGTCTTCCACTCCCGCCGGCAGCGGATTGATGCGCACCATGCGCTCGGCCCCGTAAAAATTCACCTGGCGCAAGGCATTGCGCACCAGAATGCGGGCTTCGTCTTTCTTATCAGGCGCCACGGAATCCTCCAGGTCGAGGATCACCCCGTGGGGTTTGTGGATGCCCGCATTCAGCATCAGAGCCGGCGTATTGCCCGGCAGGTAAAGACGTGAAAAACGGAAACGATCCCTCGAAGAGGAGTAGGTATTTTCGGGGATAAGATCAGGCAGGAAGGCGGATTCCGTTTTTACCAGTTTTTTCAGGGCTGCCTCCAGACGGGCCGTGATCACAAAATCCAGCGAGCCCGTATCCTCTATTTTTACCGAGGCATGAGCGATGCCGAAAAAGGCAAAAAGCTCTTTGGCAAGCGCAAGGATATGACGCCCGTACATGGATTTGACTTTTGAATGCAGGTCGATGGTTAAGCCGCCTGTTTTTTTTAACTCTATGGTGACTAGACAATCGGAGCGTACTTTTTCGCCGCTGTTGCCGGCGGTGGCGGATACGGAGTGTCTTTCTTTCATCATCCCCGGTTTCGGTTAATGGTGTAAAGGTAACAAGTAAATCCGAAAAAAAGGATGTTGCAGATCACCCTGCGGCAGCCTCGCATAATTCTACCAGCACCCCGTGTGTGGAGGCCGGGTGGAGAAAGGCGATCTGCAACCCTTCCGCACCGTCCCGCGGCTGCCGGTCAATGAGTCTGACCTTTTTATTCTCCAGGGTGTCCAGCGCCTCTGTGAGATGATCCGTTTCGAAAGCAATGTGATGGATCCCTTCGCCCCTTTTTTCGATGAATTTTGCCACCGGACTTTCCGGTGATGTGGGTTCAAGTAACTCGATCTTTACTTCACCAACTCTGTAAAATGCC
>CAZYPI010000181.1:0-6049 GCA_964649335.1 uncultured Rikenellaceae bacterium
GGTTGGGGGTGATGATCCCTTTGTTTCCCAGGGCATGTACCATGTTATAATTCAGGTCATCGGCAAAGATGAAAAGGATGTTCGGTTTGTCAGCCTGCTGCCCTGTCTCTTTTTGTTTGCATGAAAAAAAGAGAAGGGAAAATGAAATCAAAACAATCAGAGAAGAAAGTTTTGTTCTTCGGATAAGATTTTTAAACCTTTTCATAAAAAAAAAATATTGCATTGAGACTAATTCACCACACTTTCATCCTCACCCGGCCATCTCCCGGATTGGCAAACGGCCCCGGCAGGGGTTTTTTCTGATCTCTTATTTTGCCGAAATAATCTTTATCTATCTTCAATGGAAAGCCATCAGGATTTTCAAACGGCAGGCGGGTAATTTTTGTTTTTCCGAGAAAACGGGTTGTAATGAAAGGGTTTTTCATAGTGAAAAGTTCTGCGGGCAAAGCGAGTGTAATCCATACCTGCTCCCCGTCATCTTCCCATTTTACGGCCGGGTTGAAGTTATTTATTTTCAGATAATCCGGTTCGGGGCGGCAGGGCTGTGATCCGTTGAGATAGACGTTTCCCTGCGCCAGTATCTGAAAGGAGGAGGAGTCATAAGCCGCCAGACCCCATCCAAAGAACCTGTATCTTCCATTCCGGGGAAGATTTGTTTTGTCATCCTCTCCGTTTTTCACAAAAATATTGTTGTAAAAACGCTCCTGCCCCCGGTACGTATTGGTCAGTCCGGCCACGCGGGTATCGTGCGGGAACATATACGGCGTATAGCGGTTTCGCTCCTCATACACTTCGATATATCCCGCCATCAGGTTATGGACAAAGGCAGCCCCTTCGCTCCAGTTTCTCAATGATTTGCGAGAAAGAAACAGATTATTGTCCACCAGGAACGGGCCGTGACTGACTTCCACAAAGAGATCCTCTTCCGTATTGTCATACAAGAGATTCCGTGACACCCGTGTCCCCTGGGCCATCCAGTCGAGCCAGATACCGCGTCCCGTATTATGGATCCGGTTGTGCTCTATCAGCACATCAATGGCAGCATGTATTTTGATGCCTGCAATTTCCGCTCCCGAGAACTGCCGGCGGGTCCAGATATCATAAATATGATTGTCGTATATTTTGCTGAAAACAGCCCCCAGGCTACCCACGATGCCGGCCTGTTCACAGTTGTAAATAACGTTATTACGCACGACATGTGATCCTATGGTCTCTTTCGACCAGCCCTCACGGAGAGCTCTGAAGATCACCTCATTGTAATGAGTAGCCCCGTCGATACACGGATTTTTCGACCAGACGTTCTGCCCGCTCCTGCGGTCTTTACCCAGGGTGATCCCCACACATTTCGAGTCGCTGATCACATTGTCTTCGATGATCCACCCTTTGCTCCAGCGGGTGCCGAGCAGCCCGGTCTGTTCGGCCGTGGGGGGAGCCCAGGGAGTGGCCGCCTGTCGCATGATGAACCCTCTGACGGTGATATAATTGACCCCGGTCTTTTCAGGATAAAAACAGGCCTCCCGCACATTGATCTCCACGGTTTCCCGGTTGGGATTATGTCCCTTAAAGTTGGCATACAGATACGTGTTTTCCTGATCCGTTTCACAGTACCAGGGATAAATTGTTTTCCCTCCCACCTGCAGGGTAACGGGTTTCAACACCCCTTCCAGGGTAGCCGATTCATAAAGATATTGTCCGTTAAGATACACCTCGCCCGGATGATGCACCCGCCCGTGATCATTGAACCAGTCGCCATGAATAATTTCCTTATAAGGATTAAATTCGCCGAAAAAAGAATTGGGGATCACTACCTTCCACACTTCGCCCCTGAATTTTTTCCATCCGGTGATCACCTCTGACCCTTTGATCACCACCTTCTCTCCTTCCGCCGCCCGGTAAACGATGCGTTTGCCCTCCGACACGCCTCCGCGGGGCGGTTTCACCCATTCGCGATACACCCCTTCATGCACCGTGATCACATCGCCTGCCACAGCCTGCTGTGCCGCTTTGGTGATCGTCCTGAAAGGCGAGACGATGGTCCCGTCATTGCTGTCGTTACCATGAACCGAAACATGATATTCCCGCCCGGAAAGGACAAAGGAACTTGACGCCAGAAAAACCAGAAGGCAAAATGTTTTTGTTTTCAAATTTTTACTTTTTTTCAAACCGGCGAACTAAATAACCCTAAAATCATCAAAAAAACAATAAATATATTTTTTTAATGTTTAATATATCACAGTCCGAAAATTATCTTTTTATATTAATCTCATATTGTTTTTTTATGTTTTTTGCTCACGCCCTTACAGGGCTTGATTTACGTAATTGCTCCTTACATAGGGCGCTGCCCCAGGCTGTTGCTTTTGCCCCCGCACGGACGAACGGGCGTTCGTTCGGACGGGCTTTCAGGGCAAATGTATTTAATTTTCAATTACATTTCTAAAATTACCCCTATCCCGTTAGCCACCAGGAGTCAAGAGCACCAAGGGACACCAGGAACTTGTGCAAAAAAATTAAAGCAATGGAACACTGATGACACAGATGCTACGGATGATCACAGATAAACCAGGGGAAGGTTGATCGTTGATTGTTGAACGAAGAACAAAAAAATAACTCAACCAATCAGCCACTCTACCAAATCCACTATTCCAGCATTCCATTATTCCACTATTCCATTATTCCACTATTCCATTATTCCACTATTCCACTATTCCATTATTCCAGCATTCCAGCATTCCAGCATTCCAGCATTCCACTATTCCAGCATTCCAGCATTCCACTATTCCAGCATTCCATTATTCCATCCTTCCTTTTCCCAAACCGCTGCACTTAACGTCCGGATAATTTCTCAATCTTTCCCCCAGAAAAAGATCGCTTTCTTTGTCCGGGCGGAGCTGGTACCCACAAATACATAAAACGCTCCGGGTTCCCAGTCATACACAAGTCGGCTGTTGTAAAACTTCAGGTCTTCGGAAGTAATGGCAAAACGAACGGTTTTGGTTTCGCCGGGGGATAAAAATATCTTCCGGAAGTTTTTCAGTTCTTTCACCGGCCTGGAGATACCGGCCACGGGATCCCTGAGGTACAACTGCACCACTTCTTCTCCGGCCACTCTGCCGGTATTGGTGACCGGGATAGAAACCAGCAGAGTGTCATTGCCTTTCAGGTTGGTTTTACTCAAAGTAATATCCCCGTATTTAAAAGAGGTATAACTAAGGCCATAACCGAACGGATAGAGGGGTTCATTGGGTATATCCAGATATTTCGAGGTAAATTTCTGATACTGTTTTTCCGGGCGTCCGGTGTTGAAGTGATTATAATATACCGGTATCTGTCCGACACTCCGCGGAAAAGAGACGGTCAGTTTTCCCGAGGGGTTATAATCACCGAACAGCACGTCGGCGACAGCGTATCCTCCTTCGGTGCCTCCGTGCCACGCTTCCACGATCGCCGGCACATGATCGTTTTCCCAGGTTAAGGTGAGGGGTCTGCCGTTGAGCAGTACCAGTACAACCGGTTTGCCGGTTTCGAGCATCGCGTTGAGCAGGCGCCGCTGACTGGCCGGGATGCCGATGCCGGCCCGGCTGGCGGCTTCGCCCGACCAGCTGCGCGGTTCCCCAAGCACCGCCACCACCACCCCGGAGGTACGGGCCAGTGCAACCGCCTCTTTCAAAAGCTTTTCTTCAGCAACTTTATCCGGGAGCGTTATCTCGGCATCTTTGGGCTTGTTGACATTCATCAGATAAGGATCATCGGTGATCCACGACCCCGGGGCATATTCCACACGAACCTTCGCCCCTCCCACCTCTTTGATCCCTTCCAGTACGGAGGCCACCTTCGAGGTGTCCCTGGTGGCAGCCCAGGCGCCGAGCAGGTCGATCCGGCTGTTCGCCAAAGGCCCTACCACGGCGATATTCCCTTGTTTTTTCAGCGGGAGCAGACGGTTTTCATTCTTCAGCAGCACGATAGACCTCTCCGCTATTTTCCGGGCCAGTCTCAGGTGATCCTCCGACAGGATCACCTTTTGTGCCCTTTTTTTATCAAAATACCTGTAAGGGTCGTCGAAGAGCCCGAGTTTATATTTGGCTTCCAGCACCCTGCGGCAGGCACGGTCTATTTCCTCCCGTGTCACCTTTCCTTCCTCCAGTGCCTGTTTCAAGGTTCCTATGAATGCCTGTCCCATCATATCCATATCCACACCGGCTTTGAGGGCAAGAACGGCCACCGATTCGAGGTCTTTGCCCACGCCGTGGTTCAGCATTTCATTGATCGCCGTATAGTCGGTTACGACAAAACCGTCAAAGCCCCACTGTTTTCGAAGCACATCTGTCATCAGCCACCTGTTCCCGGTGGAAGGAATAAAGTCCACCAGATTGAAAGAGGTCATCACGCTGCCCACACCGGCCTCCACCGCAGCGCGGTAAGGTTTCAGATAGACATTATACATCCTGAGACGGCTCATATCCACCGTGTTATAATCTCTTCCCCCTTCGGCGGCACCATACAGAGCAAAATGTTTTACACAGGCCATGAGGGTATTGTTCTTTGACAGGTCATCTCCCTGGTATCCTCTGACATACGCTTTGGCAACCTGAGCCCCGTACCAGGGATCCTCCCCGGCACCCTCAGCAATGCGTCCCCAGCGGGGATCACGGGCTATATCCACCATCGGCGACCAGGTCCAGTTGATGCCGTCGGAAGAAGCTTCGACCGCTGCCGTACGGGCACTCTTCTCAATCAACGATAAATCCCACATGCACGACATCGCCAACGGAATGGGGAAGGTCGTCACATAACCGTGGATCACATCCCTGCCGTTGAGCAAGGGGATTTTCATCCGCGATTCTTCCACAGCGATCTTCTCCTCTTTCAACCCCCCAGAAGCGCCGATAAGCCCTTTTCTGATATAATCTTCTTTGCCCCCTCCTCCGGTCACCACCGGCAGGTTCCCCACACCGGACGATAAATTAAGCTGCCCCAATTTCTCTTCCAGGGTCATCCGGTCCATTAAATCCTTGATAAAAGTTTCCATTCCGGTATTCTGCGCCATCCCCGTAAAAGGGATAACCAACCATACCAGCCACCATTTCAAAATAGATAGGTTTTTCATGTGTATATAAATTTTTCGGAATGAAATGATAAAGATACAAAGGACAGACAGGAAATCAAATGGAGAATTGAACTTTCCGAAAACAACCCGTAAAAAATAATCCAAACCTTCACCTACGTAGTTCCCTACGTAGACACAAGAGCCCGGAATCACTGCTGCAAACAGAATCATATTTTTTGTATAATAAGATATCTGCATAACATATGATATATAATATATATTTTTAGATATTATTATTTGTTTATAAAATAATTTTTTACATTTGCATTTATATACTATGTTCTTATAGTGATTTAATGATTTTATCAAAAACATCACAGTATGCTATCCGGGTATTAAGTTTCATGATCAACTCGGATCTTCAGGTATTTCCCGCCCAGTACCTGATAGAAAAACTGGACATTCCCGATAAATATTTAAGACAATTATTAACTACACTTTCACGGAAAAAGTTTATCAAAAGCATCCGGGGACGTGACGGAGGCTATGTTTTTGCCCGGAATGCCAACCGGATATATCTATCCGAGATCATTGATGCGGTAGAGGGAATGGAAAAATACAGGGGATGTCTGCTGGGATTTTCCGAGTGCAAGGACGACCATCCCTGCAGTTTACATAAAAAATGGGCTCCCATCCGCGAACAACTGCTGGATTTTCTTAGTAATACAACCCTGGCTGAAGTTAAAAATGCACATATCACTAAATTTTAATTTTTTAACCAAAACCAAATTAGTATGAAACCAACACTGCTTGACCGGTTTATGACAAAAAAAGGCCTGTACACAGCCTTTTGGATCATTGCCATTTTTATGGTTACGATCCTGATTTACTACACGGCCAACCTGCACAAGGAGGTGCCGCCGATTCCCCAACAGGTACAATCCGCCTCGGGGGAAATGCTTTACACCCACGACGATATTGTCCAGGGAAAAGCTTATTTCCAGG
>CAZYPI010000182.1:0-6038 GCA_964649335.1 uncultured Rikenellaceae bacterium
GCCATCTGGTGAAAGAGGACGGATCGGTATTTTTCTATCTGGCCGATACCGGCTGGGAGTTGTTTCACCGCTGCAACAAGCAGGAGACGGAGATGTATCTGAAAACCCGGAAAGCACAGGGTTTTACCGCTATCCAGGCAGTCATTCTGGCTGAATTGGACGGATTGAACACCCCCAATGCGGAGGGAGAGAAGCCGTTCATCGACAACAATCCTCTCAAGCCCAACGAGGCCTATTTCAAACATGTGGACTGGGTTATAGACAAAGCTGCGGCCCTGGGGATTTACATGGCGGTGCTGCCCACCTGGGGCGATAAATGGAACAAAAAGTGGGGGAAAGGACCCGTGATCTTCGATACGCCGGAGAAAGCCCGGAAATATGGTAAATGGCTGGGCGAACGATACCGCAACCGGCCCAATATCATCTGGGTGCTGGGGGGAGACCGTAACCCGGAGAAGGAGATTCACTTCCGGATCATACGAGCCATGGCCGCGGGGCTTCGGGAAGGCGACGGAGGGAAACATCTGATCACATATCATCCCAGTGGCAGCAAGTCCTCTTCCGAATGGTTTCAGCAGGACGACTGGCTCGACTTCAACATGGCCCAGACAGGCCACATGCGGAGGAACAACCCGGTGTATGAAATGATCGGCCATGATTATCGCCTGACACCCGTGAAGCCCTGTCTCGACGGCGAGCCACAATACGAGGACCTGCCGGCGGCTTTTAATTTCAATGACGAACGTTTTGTGGCTTTCGACGCCCGCGAAGCCGCCTGGTGGTCGGTGCTGGCAGGAGCCCTGGGACATACCTACGGCAATAACAATATCTGGCAGTTCTGGACCCCTGACCGCTATCCTGAGATATATGCCCGCATCTCCTGGCGATATGCCCTTCGCCAGCCCGGTGCTAAACAGATGGGCTATCTGAAGAAACTGTTCCTGTCGAGGGATTTTCTGAAGCTCACCCCCGACCAGGGGGTGCTGGCACAGGTGTACGGCCAGGATGACCACAGCATACGGGCGGCCAGAGGCGCAGACAGCTCCTATGTGATTGTATACACGCCTTTCGGGGACCCCGTGCATGTAAAGATGGAGGTGATGGCATCCGATACGGTGAAAGGATACTGGTACAACCCGCGGGAAGGCTCTTCCGTGCCGCTGGCTTCCTTTGTGAATACCGGGAAAGTGAAAGTGTTTGTACCTCCCTCAAGCGGGGTGCGCACCGACTGGGTGCTGCTGCTGGACGACCCGGCACGAAATTACCCGGACCCCGGAGAACTGGAACCCAAATGGTACCGGTAAAATAAAAATTTTCGCAGAGAAAAACAGGATGAGGAACAGATCATTTTTAAAGCCGGGAAAAATAGGGAACCGCTTAAGAAGAACGGGAGCTCTCTTTATGGTCCTTTTGATGATATTTTTATTGCATTGTAAAGAGGTAAAAACCGGGGACAATACGGATAGCGGCGGGGTCATGCGGCATTATTATGTCTCTCCTCAGGGCAGGGACACCGGGGCCGGCACCAGGCAAAAGCCTCTTCAGTCGCTGTCACGGGCGCTGGACAAGCTGCAGCCCGGTGACACGCTGACCCTGCTGGCCGGCACGTACAACATCGGGCGGGAGATCATCATCCGGTGCCGGGGCGAAAAAGGGAAGCACATTGTGCTGGAGGGAGAACCCGGCCACACGGTGGTTATTGATGCGGGGAAAGTCAATATCCCGAATGACCCGGAGTATCCGTACACCCGCGGAGCCCTCCAGATCGAGGATGCAGCATACCTGGTACTACGTGATATCACCGTACAAAACAGTCATATGGCCGCGATCAATATCAACCGGAGCCATCATATCGACATTGTGAATTGCAATACAGAAAATAGTTTTGCTTCCGGCCTTTCTGCCTGGCAGGGATGTACCCATATCCGTTTTCTCGGCAACAGGGTGGTCAATGCCAACGATCCGCAATGGAGTCTCTCGACAGTGAGTAAGCGGGGTGCTCCCCATGAAGCCATCAGCATGGCGGGGCCGCATTATTTTGAAGTGGCCTGGAACCTGGTGGAGGATTGTAAAAAAGAAGGGATTGATGTGAAGGAGACCGCATCACATGGGACGGTGCATCATAATTATGTTCATGACTGCGCCCGGCAGGGTTTGTATGCCGACAGCTGGTTCGGTGTGCTGGAAGATGTGTCTTTTCATCACAATGTGGTCACCCGTTGTGAGGCCGGGATCGCGGTGTCGGCCGAGAACGGTCCGGTGACCAGAAACATCCGCATCCATCATAATCTGGTATTTGAAAACCGGGCGGCAGGGGTCTTTTTGTCCAGATGGGGCCGGGACAACAAAAGAGAGGATATAAAGATCTGTAACAACACCTTCTACCGCAACGGCAGGGGGAAACCGGCAAAAAACAGCACCTTCTACTGGCTGGCCGGGGGGTGTTATCTCTACTCCCTGAATCTTGAAAACATAATCATAGAAAACAATATCTTTTCTGAAGATGTTCCTTTTGAGATCGGATACAGCAGCAAATACCGGCCGGATGATTTTGAGAAGAAGAAGATCACTATTGCCTGGAATCTGATCCACAATACCAATGAGGTGAGTTCTCCGGTCTATCTGGCCGAATGGGCCCGGGACTCTGTGTATGCCACTACCGGTGATTCTGCCGTGCTGGCTGCGCCCCTTTTTGCAGATCCCGCCCACGGGGATTTCCGGTTGAAGGCGGACTCTCCGGCCCGGCATGCCGGTGACCCGGATCCTGGGTATAGCAACCCGGATGGAAGCCGAAACGATATAGGGGCTTTTCCTGCCGGCGGGGAGGAGCCTTATTTCTGGTGGAAGGAGGATTTTCCTCCTCTTATCCAGGTGGAAAAAGATTCAGTCTATGTGAACGATAACACCGACAGAAAAAAAACGTGATGTGTTTTTATTTGAGCCGGATGGGATAGTTATAAAATAAATGTCAGCAAGTGAAAGATTAGTATTATGAAGAGATCAAACCTTATCACCCTGCATCCCGAAAATCCCCATTATTTTCTGTGGAAAGGGGAGCCCACGGTATTGGTTACTTCGTCGGAGCATTACGGCGCCCTGATCAATCCGGATTTTGATTTTGAGAAGTATCTGCACACCCTGAATGAGCTGGGGTACAACAATACCCGTGTGTTCCTGGGGGATTATGTGGAGGGGCCGCATGATTTCTGCATTGAGGCCAATACACTTGCGCCGCTGCCGGGACGGTTCCTTTGTCCGTGGGCACGCAGTGACGTGCCGGGATTTGACCTGGGAGGAAACAAATTCGACCTGGACCGGTGGAATCCTGACTATTTCAGACGGCTGCATGCTTTTTTTACGCTGGCAGAGTCGCTGGGCATCGTGGTGGAGACTCTTTTCTTTTTTATCGGTACCAACTGGGCCCACCTGCCACTGAACCCGGCCAATAACATCAACGGCATCAAGGCCATCCGGCCCGAAGAATATCTTACACTGCATAACGGCAACATCCTGGAAAGGCAGGAAGCTTATGTACGGAAACTCACGGGTGAACTCTCCCGGTATGGCAATCTGATCTTCAACATTTGCATGGAGCCCTGGTTCCTCAACGCGGAACATACCGGCTTTGTCTCGCCTCCTTCGGCAGAGACAAAGGCATGGATACAACGGGTATCGGAGTGGATCACGGAAGCAGACAAAGGGTCAGATGGGCGGAAACACCTGATCTCGGTGGACTATTCCAACCGCGGAGCCCGGATCCCACCTGAAGAACTGGCTACTTATTTCAGAAATGTCTCGGTGTTTAACACCCATTATGATAAATATGCCGAACTGGTGCGTCTGAATTACGATCTGCCCCGCGCCTTTGCATACAACGAGACGGGTTTTCTGGATACTTATCATTCGGAGGAATACCGTGTGCACGGATGGCGTTTTTTATTTTCCGGCGGCGCCCTGTACAATAATCTGGATTATACTTTTCAGACCGGCGCGGAAGACGGCCGCGGCAGGGCGGAGTTTTCCTGTCCGGATTATGTGGGATGCGGAAATCCGGAGATAAAACACCAACTGGTGCATCTGCTGGCTTTCATGCGGTCCGTTCCTTTCCTGAAGATGAAACCCGACCGCAGCGTGATCGCCGTGGGAGATTTTGAAGAGGATGTATGGCCGTTGGCGTGGCCGGGCCATGAATATGCTTTCTATATTGAACGGGGACATAGCTGTCGGTTAGTGCTCAACATACCCTCCGGAACGTATCATATACGGTGGATAGACCCTGTCACAGGAAAGGTGATCACGGAGGAGACTGCAGAGAACAGGGAGGAGCAGCTGAAGGTGGTAAGTCCCGTGTATCTGAGAGATATCTTATTGCATATAAAAAGCACGGAGTAGTCCGGGAGTGGATATACTCATTCTCTGATAATCTTCAACGCCAGTTCTCCCTCCGGAATATCCAAGTCGATTTTTAGGATTCCTTTTTCAGCATGTATGACAACCGGTTCGGCATAGCTTCCCGTGATGGTATTCAGTGTGTTAATAGTAAATATACCGTCGCCTGTTTTCAGTTGCAGGGTAGAATGTTTTGTGACTACAGCTCTCAGATAGACAGCATATGTTTTCACACCATCTGACAATACATAAGGAATCAGTCCGGGAGATTTTACAATGCGGCACTGGGCGGGATGCATTTTTTCCAGTGCGAAGTCCTGTAGAAAATCACTTAGTATCTTCAGTTCTTTGCGCAGTGTACGGCTGCCTCCGCCCGGGGCTTTGTTCACACCGCTGCCGTCTTCGTATCCGGTGAAAAAGGAGTAATCGAGGTTATTGAAAAGTCCGCCACCGCTGAGCATGAACTTCCAGGCCTGCCGGCGATAGACCTTATCCCCGGCTCCTGCAAAGCCGGATTCGTCGAAACCGATCACCCTGCCATACGCGTAGTTCCATCTGACAGCATCCGGCCAGGCATAGTGAAAGTTAATGATCGAGATATGTTCGCTGACCTCAGGTATGGGAGCCCGGTAATTGGTGTAATTCTGGGCGATCAAATGTTTTTTACGGAGATTGTTTTCCTCATCCCTGATGATTGCAGCAATGCTGTCCTGCCAGGCCAGGGAGGCCTCATCAGCAAAATCGGCTTTGTTGGCCCAGTTATTCGGTGTCAGATCTTCCTTGTTTACAATATTATATGCCGGCACTTGCCTGTCTGCCCAGGGTTCATTCTGTATCTCAAAGAAAATGTTGTTGAACTCATTCAGTTCACGAACGATCTTCCTCACAAAATCAGACTGAAAAGCAAAAAGCTTTCCGTTATTCAGGGTATGGGCCTCCCGGAAACCCAGTTCATGATCGATATTGATGTTGTTGTCCGGGTTTTGGGGACATATCTTCCAGAAATCTTCGTTATAGATCGACGAAAAAAGGGTTACTTCCACGATAATATCTTTTTCGTCTGCCAGTCGGATAAAATCTTTTAGTCTTTCAAAATAGGTGTCATTCCAGGAGGCCAGGTCGTAGATTATTTTTCCGGACGCATCCGTGAAGGCTGCCCATGGGGTGATGGCCCTCCCTTTTTGGGGCCCCAGTGTGTTGTTGAGGATTCCGAAAGCACCTCCCGGAGGCTCGAAATAAGTACCCGTAAATATCCGGGTATAGTTCATGCCCTCGCGAGAGAGGGACTCAAGATATTTTTTGTAGTCAAAATCAAGATTTATCACAGCGCCGTAATGCTCTCCCGATGTGACCAGGGCAAGTGTTTTTCCTTTGTATTGAAAATAATGCCCGTTTTCAGGATGTAACCGCAAAGGGCCGGTGATGTTCGTTTTTTCAGTTACTTCAGCATTTTTATTGACACAACCTGTCAAAAGAACCAATAAAAAAACGGGTAGTAGTGATAACTTCATTATTTTGATACTCATGAGTAATATTTTTTGAACATATCTTTTATTTAGCAATAATATGGTTTACAAAACTAATTATTTTTTTCAGGTAGTATTCTTGATAATAAAAGCATTAAAGCAGATAGTCCCCCTGTGCTGGTC
>CAZYPI010000183.1:0-5965 GCA_964649335.1 uncultured Rikenellaceae bacterium
AGGATCGTCAAAACCGATATGCAGGCGGTGCTTTACCTCTCCGGCAAAGACCGGGCAGGCTTCGCGGGCGCCGTCGCATACGGTGATGACATAGTCGAAAGGAGTATTGATAAATCGCTCTACGGATTTGGGGACACCCTGTGAGATATCTATGCCTTTTTCTTTCATGACCCGGATGGCCAGGGGATGAACCCGGTTGCCGGGATCGGTGCCGGCGGAATGGATCTCCGGATGCGGAGCGAGCGAGCGGAGATACCCTTCGGCCATCTGGCTGCGGCAAGTGTTGCCGGTGCAGAGAATGAGGATTTTCATGGTTTACGGTTTTTTCGAAGAGTTCCTTTTAACATATCATCTGTTGCGAACATACAACATGTTATTTCTAGAACAAAATATTATATTCCCGATGAGGGGTTAGATATTCAAAAAGCACAGTCCCTGCAAACCTTTTTCCCGTTTTTCTCTTCCGTATATTCTTCCACGACCATCTCACCGCATCCGGGACAAACGATGCTGCTGAACGAGTGAGGCGGTTCCTGCCAGGGATACTCAAAAACCTCCGAGACGGTCATGAGCATTTCCGCCGGGGCGTTCATGACCTTTTCCACCAGCGGCTCCACCACAGCATCAGGCACCTTGGTGGGTGGCACGCCCTTTTCCCTGTAATCACGGAAAAATGGGGTCTTTTTGGTCTGCATCATCGCCTCCGCTTTGGGAACCACCCGGACGGCCCTGTTGGTTCTTTTATCAATGAGGGTCAGCCCCCATTTGCCCAGGTGTTTTTTTTCAATATTCCCTTTTCCAAACGTACAGCCGGTGATCACCTGTACTCCGTCGGCAAAACAGGTGGCACAGTGATGGTCGCCCAGCTCGACGATGGCGTGCAGGAAGCTGTCGCCGGTGCGTTCCACCCCCAGTTTGTTCATGGCTGCCTCCGCTACACGCAAACCGTTGGGCATGGCGGGACATTTGTGACCGTGAAATCTTTGCCCGAATTCGAGCCATTCTTTTGCATTTACCATAATGATCAGTTTTGATTTAAGAAAAATTGTAATTGCAGGGTGGCAAGATATTTTTCTATGCCCCCGGTAGCCAGTTGAAAATAGTTGTCGAAAGACAATTTGATTTTGTAATCCCTGAAAAGATAATTGTATCCGACACGACAGGTTGGCCGGTCGGATGTTTGTGCAATCAGATCATGGTATTCCCCATAAGAGAGAACAAATTGGTTCTTTCCGGCATTTATCGCCGAAAGAAGATAGTATCCGTAAGCATGTTCCCCTTCCAGACCGGCATTCAGATATTCGGCCTGGATCAGAAACCTCCTGTTTTTGACCATCGCAAAAAAGTTGTACCGGAGATCATTGCCGGTGAAGAGAACGGAGTCCGGAAGAACATACCGGATCTGTAATTGATCGGCATAACGGTATTGCAGTGAATATCCGGTTTTCAGTTCATTCGCACCAAAAGGCAGGGAGAAAATGGTTTTGTGGGTGATCATAAACCCCCGGTTGGCAAACCGGTAATCTTTTATGCCGTATCCGTTGAAAAGGCCCAGGTAGGTTTGCAGCCTGCCGTCCCGTGTGTGCAGCTCTCCCTGTATCCCCAGGTCGCGCACGCCCAGGGTGCCGTCCGGGATCAGGGTGTTGACAACCCGGGCCCGTTCCAGCGGAGGGATCAGATAATCATGCTGGAACCGCTGCAGACTGTATTGGGGCACGAACTGCCCCAGGGAGAAAGAAAACAGCCCCTTTTTGTACCCGATCTTTACATCCTGTAATAGAAACGTTTCCTGTAAAAAACTGGTAAAAGTGACCTGGAGTTTATACGACCAGTGAGGCGAGAACGACGGTGTGGAATAAACCCAGAGCTTGAGCCGGCGCAGAGCAAAAGAGGTGTAATCTTCAAAATTACTTGAGCCCCGCACCTGGATATACCCGTTCCATGCTATGGTGGGCAGCGGTTTGTTCTCCTGTCCCTGTAACATTACCGGGAAGGCCGTCAGCCATATCATGAGTACGAAGACCGTTCTCATTGCCCGGTTTTTTTATAGATCCTGCCGGGTTTCAGCAATCCGGCCAGTTCTTCGTTGGAGGCCTCCAGCCATTTAACGCGGTATCCCTGCGACAATAAATAAAGATAGGCCCAGGCCGAACGGGTGCCTGAAGAGCAAAAACAGGCGATCATCTTATCCCGCGGTATTTTCTCCAGGTTGGCAGGAAGCCGGTCTACGGGGATTCGCAGCGTTTCTATACCGAACAGGGAAAAATCAAAACGCAGGGTGTCTGTCTCTTCCCGGGCCCTTACATCCAGAAACACCGATCCTTCCGTCTCAAGGAATTTTTCTGCGGATATCTTATGTTGCCCGGTTCCGCAGAAAGCCAATGTCATTTTTTCCAGTGTCTTTTCCATTTTTATAAGATTTTAAGTATTAATTTAACCGCCATGATCAGCAGGATAACTGCCAGGATCTTTTTGACAATATTATGGTCGATATGCCGGTGCATAACCTGTGTTCCCAGGGTGGCCCCGATCAGTCCGCCGGCAGAGGCGATCAGCAGGATCTTCCAGTCCACCGTTCCCATGGCCCAGTATGTGAGAAAACCCGAAAAAGAGGAAAAAGGCACCACAAAAGCCGTAATCACGGTGATCTTCTTGGGATGAAAACCCATCATCAGCAGGAGGGGAGAGATGATCCCGCCCCCGCCGATACCCAGCAGGCCGGACAACAGTCCCGCCAGCGCTCCGGTGAGAGATAACCGGAACCAGGGCGCGTCGTCCCGGTAGTCCCCGTCGTCTTTCTTTTTGTGAAACAGAAACATAAATCCCGAGAACAGCAAAAAAGCAATAAAAAGAATCAACACAACCCGCACCGGAATGAATTTTGAAAGATAAGCCCCGGCAATGGCGAAGACAAAAGAAAAGATGATGATGGGCAGGCCTGCCCGGAAATCCATCCGTTTCTGGCGAATGTTGTGTACCGTGGCTCCCGTAAGACTGACGGTGTTGAAGAAAAGCCCCACCGGTTTGGCCGTATTGACAGGGATGCCCAGCGAAACCAGAATGGGGATCAATATGATTGCCGCCCCTACTCCTCCCAGAGCAAAAAGAAAAGCGGCAATGAGCGAAATGAAAAAGATCAGAATTTCCATAAGTTGTAAGATATTGCAGATATACGATGATGTATTAAAAACTTTATTTTCTACCGAAGAAATTTGCAAACAAAACCCGGGCCTTGTCCCAGTTCTCCTGGTTGATGCAATATCTTACCTTGGGTGGTTCCACTTCTCCCTGGATAAAACCTGCCTCTTTTAACTCTTTCAGATGCTGCGAGACCGTGGATTGAGCCAGCGGAAGCACCTCTACCAGATCCCCCGTAAAACAGCAGGACCGGTTATCCAGATATTGTAATATTTGCAGTCTGGCCGGATGCCCCAAAGCTTTGGCAAAGCGGGCAAGCTGCAAAATATCTTCCCCGTATTCGACGAATTCTTTAGTCCTGTCCATGGCTTTATAGTTTATCGCAAATATACGATGAATTATGATAATGAAAAATGAATGAATGCATTTTTGAGAAAAAAAATACAACAGGTACCGATATTTTGTATATTTGAGAATCCCCGGCCAAACCCTTATAGTCATGTTAACTGTAAAATATTCCCTTCCGTTTTTTCTTTTTTTGCTTTTTGTTCCTTTTACCGTCTATTCTCAGGATGATTATCCTGCTCCGGACCGTTATTGTCTCTCCTGTCATCACGGGCTGGCTCCCATCCGGCAAAACAATACGGAAATGATGCGGGAGATTTATGAAGTGGGGGAGAAGGCCGGAGACCCGAACGGGTGTATTGTCTGCCACGGGGGGGATCCTTCTGCCACGAAAAAAGAGCAGGCCCATCGTGGCACGGTGAGTTATTTTCTCACACATGACGGTCCGAAAGAGTACTACCCCGATCCCGGCAGTTCATGGATCAATCAAAATACCTGCGGCCTTTGTCACCGGGAGCAGATCCGTTCGCAGATGAACTCGCTGATGATGACCGAACAGGGGAAGATACAGGGTACGCTTTGGAGTTTTGGAGGTCTGGAAGGATACAACCACGATATAGGTAACTATGTTACCCACAACCCGGAGGATCCTCATGCCCGGCTGGGGACGGAGGCTTACGGGGAATATATGCAGGCCCTGCACGACAAAAATCCGCAGGTCTATCCTGCCAACATGAAAAAGCTGCCTCCGGCACCCACGGCCGATGAGGTGCAGGAAAAACCGCAGTTGGCTGCTTACACCTATCTGCGGCAGGAGTGCCTGCGTTGCCACACCGGATCAAAAGGCCGTAAAAAACGGGGCGACTACCGTGGCATGGGTTGTTCGGCCTGCCATATTCCTTATTCCAACAACGGCTTTTACGAAGGCAACGATCCTGCCATCAACAAAAATGAGCCGGGACATCTGCTGGTACATTCCATCCAGGCGGGCCGTGATGCCCGGGTGACCATCCACGGGAAAAGCTGGTCGGGTGTGCCGGTAGAGACCTGTACTACCTGTCACAACCGCGGCAAACGCATCGGTGTCTCTTACCAGGGACTGATGGAGACGGAATACAATCCCACCTATGACCGTCACGGCAACAGCCAGCCGGGCCTGCACAGCAAACATTATATGCACCTGCAGGAGGACGTGCATTATAAAAAAGGTATGCTTTGTCAGGATTGCCACACATCCAATGATTTACATGGCGATGGTTTTTTGGCGGGCAGCACGCTGGCGCCGGTGGAGATCGAGTGCCAGGACTGTCACGGTACTCCCGGAAAATACCCCTGGGAGCTGCCGTTGGGTTTCGGGGATGAGTATGATACGTTGTATGCCCGGGGCGCCGCGCGCGGCGTAAGCGGGAAAATCCCTTCCTATCTTAATAAAGGTCATGTTTATGATCCCTGCGACGGTTACTTGCTGACCGCCCGCGGCAATCCTTTTACCAACGTGGTGAAAACGGGCGATTCCGTGCTGGTGCATCTGGCCAGTGGAAGGGACCTGACGCTGGAACCCTTGAAAAAACTTACCCGGGAGAAAAAACTCTCTGTGGAAGGCCGCACGGCCATGAGCCAGGTGGAGGAACACATGGAACGGCTCGAGTGTTACACCTGCCATGCCACCTGGGCTCCGCAGTGTTACGGCTGTCACGTCAAAATTGATTACAGTGGAGGCAAACGCCATACCGACTGGCTGGCAGCCGCCACCGACCATGATGCCCACGGCTGCACCGGCGGCTATCGCGGCGACCTGGAGAAATATATGATCGACGGCGAGGTGACCGAGACACGCAGCTATTTACGCTGGGAGAATCCTCCCCTCGCACAAAACGGAGAAGGTCGTATATCCCCTGATATCCCCGGCTGCCAGACCACCATCACCGTGATAGGAAAAGACGGGGAGGCCCTGGTGCAAAATCATATTTTTAAGATCCCCAATGTTGAAGGAGCCGGGGAGGAGGGACAACTGGCCATTGATATGGCCCCCGTCAATCCGCATACCGTGCAAAAAGAGGCACGTCACTGTGAAAGCTGCCATGATAATCCGGCGGCGCTGGGCTACGGCATCGGCGGCGGGAAATATTTCGCCGACCGTTCCGAAGACCTGGTGGTGGACCTGATGACCGCCGGCGGCGTGGTGCTGCCCAACCGGGTGACGGTGCAGAAACCCGCCATCCCCAACCTGCACATGGATTGGTCGCGGTTTGTGGATGAGCAGGGACACCAGCTGCAGACCGTAGGACATCATTTTAAGCTCTCCGGCCCGCTGAGCGGAGAGGCCCGCTCCGACCTCGACCGGCGGGGTGTTTGTCTGGCTTGTCACCAGACCATCCCCGACCGGGATCCGGCTGTTTCCCTTATGGCTCACACCGCCGAAGCAGCCGGCCTGCATTACAGTCGACAGTTCCATGCCGGCATCCTGCATAAGGTGATGCTC
>CAZYPI010000184.1:0-3920 GCA_964649335.1 uncultured Rikenellaceae bacterium
TTTCACTTCTGCCTTTTTCCTTTATTCAAATGACCCAGCACCCAGCACCCAGCACCCAGCACCCAGCATCCAGCACCCAGCACCCAGCATCCAGCACCCAGCACCCAGCACCCAGCACCCAGCACCCGGTACCCAAACTTCACTTCCTGGCCGGGCGGTTGAAGTATATATTCTTGGAGGTGGCGCTGAGGGGCACGCCGAGGATGATACGTACCTCCGGCCCGAAGAGCCCCAGGTCGCGGGCGGCCTGGCCGACGGTGTACATGATGCGGTTGTCGATGCGGTGGTCGGCGGCCACGCTCACCGCCGAGCCAATGGCGATACCCAGATCAATGTTATTGAAAGAACAGGGGTTGCCGGGGTGTTTGTTTTTTTCGGCGCAGTCTTTGAACCCGCACCAGCCGCAGTAAGGCAGGTCGAGGGTTTTGATGCGTGTGCCGAAGAGCACCACTACTTCCGAGCGCCGGATATCATTGGCATCACGGCCGAAGAAATACGCATGGGTCATCTCGCCGATCTCTTCCATTCTGCGGGCCACTTTCTCAATATCTTCGCCGTCGATGATCAGGAACTCCAGCTGATTGCGGCCCCGTGTTTTGGGGGCGGTGCGTGCCGCCGCCACCATCTTGCCGGCTACATCCCTGATGGTGCGGGAGATGCTCTCTTTTTCCGTATGGATCGTCATGATTATTTCGTGTTTAGGTTGATTCTGAAAGCAGGGCGGTATCCCCGTACCTGTCCGCTGTCGCCATAGACCTCGTAGCCGAGGACCATCGAACGCACCTCTTTCTGCATCGTCAGGGAGGCCGTGTCGAGATACCAGTCTTCCGTAAACTGTATTTTGGCAATGCGGTTGCGCATTTTCAGGATCTCCTGTTCCATTTGTTGTACCTCTTCCGGACTCAGTTCCTTGTCCGTGACATAATCCACGGCTTTGAGCTTCCCGTTATAAATCGAGCGGAAAATCTCCTCTACGAAGGTGCTCCGGTCGAACCCCTGCAGGCAGGTGGTGGTCCAGGTGTCGTACCGGTTGGGGTTGCGGACGATCACATCGTAGGTGATCGCCCGGGCTACCTGTCCCGAGTCGGCCGTGAAGGTGCTCTCGCCGGCCAGTTGTTCGGGCACGTTCTCATTGTCGAGAGCATGGTTTTTCCGGCGGTTGCATGAACCGGAAATGATCACCGTGGGTAATAACAGAAAAAATATCAAATATTTCATGCCGTTTCAATGCATTGTAAAGAGCTTTTATTTTGCCGCTGTGGGATGAAACAGTTTGTTGATCTTTTCAGGTGGTGCCAGGACATTGCTGACTTTCCGGACGATCAATTCCTTTTCCAGCGTAAAGGTGCATTTTTGACGTATATCCTGGGAGGAACTTCCGATCCGCACCTCGTAGGTGCCGGGAGCGGCTACCCAGGCGGAACGGTTTTCGTCGAAAGAGGCCAGGTCTTCGGCGTCAAGCTTAAAGTGCAACGTTTGGGTCTCTCCCGGTTTCAGCAGACGGGTTTTGGCAAAAGCTTTCAACTCGGCATCCGGCTTGTCCAGATCACCCGCCGGAGCATGGAGGTAAACTTCCACCACCTCTTTGCCGGCTTTGTCTCCGGTATTTTTCACATCGACAGAGAAGGTGTAGGAATCCGAAAAATGATCAGGTCCGGGTTTCAGGTCCCCGTATTTGAAGGTGGTGTAAGAGAGCCCGTAGCCGAAGGGGTAGGCCACCGGTTTGTCGAAGGTGTTGAAATAACGGTATCCTACATAGATATCTTCTTCGTATCTGACTTCGGCAGGCACCCGGCGCATAAAGGCGGGGATATTCTCCTGTTGTGTTTCTGTCAATACTTTCCCGGGGAAGTTCTTTGCGGAGGGTTCGTCCTGATAAGCCACGGGGAAGGTGGTGGCCAGTTTGCCGGAGGGGTTGACCTTGCCGGTAAGAATATCTGCCACAGCATTGCCGGCTTCCTGTCCGGGCAGCCAGGCCAGCAGGATGGCATCGGGCCGGTCGCGCCACGAGACGGTCTCTACGACCCCGTCGATATTGAGGATCACTACAACCTTTTTGCCTACAGTATGAAAGGCCTGTGTCACGTTGGCGATCAGTTCCTGTTCTGTTTTTGTCAGCGTAAAATCCCCTTCCGGTTTGCGGTCGGAGCCCTCGCCCGCATTGCGGCCGATGGTGATCACGGCTATATCGGCGGCCCCGGCCATACGGTGGGCCAGGCGGCTGTCCACGCTCATCTCGGGGACCGGCATTTTTGCTCCCAGCAGGATCGCCAGCCAGTTGCCTTGCGGAGGCAGGGCGGCACGTGTTTTGGCGATATAGGTCTTGTAAGTGTTGCGGAGGGATTCATTTACCTGATAACCGGCATTCGTCAGTCCCTGGGTGATGGCGACGCTATAGGCCTCATTTACGTCGCCGCTGCCGGTGCCGCCGATGATGCTTTCGTACGAGGCATTGCCGAAGACTGCAACATGCTTTATGCCGGCAGCCAGGGGCAACGTGCCGGCATCGTTTTTCAGTAGGATCATCCCCTGGGTGGCGGCGTGGCGGGCTATCACGGCATGGGCTTTCATATCGGGGTGATTGGAGGGCTTGAACCCCCTGAAACGGGGAGTTTTTTGGACGATATGAAGTATGTTTTCCACGTTCCTGTCCAGTGTCCGGATATCCAGCTTCCCGCTGTCCACGGCAGCGACAATGGCCCGGGATTGTTGCCAGGAGCCCGGCATGATCAGGTCATTGCCGGCCTGCAGCATGGCCACGGGATCATCACCGGCGCCCCAGTCGCTCATCACCAGGCCCTGAAAACCCCAGTCGTCACGCAACACGCCGGTGAGAAGGTCGTGGTTTTGGGATGAGTAAAAGCCGTTTACCTTATTGTATGCCGCCATGACCGTCCAGGGCCGGGCTTCGCGGACGGCGATATGGAATCCTCTGAGGAAGATCTCCCGCAAGGCCCGTTGGCTGACCAGGGTGTTTACCGAGCCCCGCCATGTTTCCTGGTTGTTGGCAACAAAGTGCTTGATGGAGGTGCCTACCCCTTCCGACTGTATGCCTTTGACCATGGCCGCAGCAGACTCGCCGGCGATGAGGGGGTCTTCGGAGTAATATTCGAAGTTTCTGCCGCACAGAGGATTCCGGTGGATGTTCATGGCCGGCGCCAGCAGGATATCCGAGCCGTACTCCAGCACCTCATTGCCCATGGCTTTGCCCACCTCCCTGATGACGGCCGTGTCCCAGGTGGAGGCCAGCAGCGTGGCCACGGGAAAGGCCGTGCAGAAATAGGTGTTCGTATCGTTCTTGCGCCACGGCAGGATACGCAGCCCTGCCGGACCGTCCGTCAATACCATGGTGGTGATGTTGAATGGTGGAAATTCGGCTGTCCTGCCGGCGGCACCGGGGACAAGGCCCTTAATGTGGTTGACCATGGCCAGGTAAGCCGAGTCACCCTGCGGCTTTTGTTTTCCAAAAATCTCTTGTACCTGTTCCGGCAACAGGTTCAGGATAGAGTCGGGGATTTCGATATTCATGCCTGTCCCTGTTACCAGTCTGGCCTTGTCCTCCAGCGACATGGCAGCTACTACTTTTTCGACGGGGGCCTTGCCCAGCAAAGGTGGATTCTTGGTGCCCGGACGGCAGGAATATACGCCTGCCGTCAGGACTATGATCAATACTGAAAGAGAAACTCCGGAAATAAAACGTTTCATGACATAATGTTTTTAGGATGAAGATTGAGCCAAAATTACAAAAAATGTCCGGTCGGTTCAATAAAACAGGCAGTTAATTATCGCCTGAAAGAAAGTCGTTGGCCCCGGTAGCTGTCGTCCACCTGTCCATGCTGATATACGGGGTGTCCGTTGATGAAGGTATGGGTCACGCGGGAGGTGAAACGGGTGCCTTCGAAAGGCGACCAGCCGCATTT
>CAZYPI010000184.1:4020-5935 GCA_964649335.1 uncultured Rikenellaceae bacterium
CGGGTGTGGGGCGCATGGTCGGTGGCGACCACATCCAGACGGCCGTCCAGCAGGGCCTGCCGGAGCGCTTCTTTGTCTTTCCTGCTTTTGATGGCCGGATTCCACTTGATGCGGGAGCCGTATTTCACGTAATCTTCCTCATCAAACCACAGATGATGCACACATACCTCCGCGGTGATCTGCTTCTCGCGTGCGGGCAGTGTGTTGTCGAAGAGCTCCATCTCGCGGGCGGTGGAGAGATGCAGCACATGCAGGCGTGTGCCGTGCTTGCGGGCCAGGGCCACGGCCTGGGCGCTGGAACGGTAACAGGCCTCCGCCGACCGTATCTGCGGGTGCAGGACAAAAGGGATATTGATGCCGAATTCTTTTTCGTATTTCTCCAGGTTTTTCCGGATCATGGCATCATCTTCGGCATGCACGGCCACCAGCACCGGGGCTTCGGCGAAGATACGTTCCAGGCTCTCCGGGTTGTCCACCAGCATGTTGCCCGTGGAAGAGCCCATGAATACCTTGATGCCGCAGACGCTGGCAGGATCGAGCTTACGTATTTCCTCTATATTGTCGTTGGTAGCGCCGAAATAAAGGGCATAGTTGGTGATGCTCTTTCGGGCTGCCAGCTCCAGCTTTTCTTCCAGCAGGTCTATGGTGACTGTCTGGGGTTTGGTGTTGGGCATGTCCATCACGGAGGTGACCCCGCCGGCGACGGCGGCGGCTGACTCGCTGTGGAAATCCGCTTTTTCCGGGAACCCCGGGTCGCGGAAGTGCACCTGGTCGTCAATGACGCCGGGGATAAGCCATAGTCCTTCGGCATCCAGTACGGAGACTTCCCCCGGAACGGTGCGGATCCCCGGTTCCCAGATACGGGCAATACGGTCATCCTCTATCAGAACGTCGGCACGGGTTATGCGGCCTTCGTTGATCATCGTGGCATTGCGGATCAGTGTTGCACTCATGGCCGGGGTTTGATATATTCTTTTTTGTGGAAAATGCTGTTCAGCCGGATGCGGATGACGGTCCAGAAAGCTTCGTTGAAGATGCCGCCGCTCATTTTGGAGGTGCCCACGGTGCGGTCTTTGAAGATGATGGGTACCTCTTTCAGGCGGAAGCCGTTTTTCCAGGCCCAGAATTTCATCTCGATTTGGAAGCCGTATCCTTTCGATTTGATCCTGTCGAGGCGGATGGTCTCCAGCACCTTTCTGCGGTAGCAGACAAAACCGGCGGTGGTGTCTTTCACGGGGATGCCCGTGACGGCCCGCACGTATATCGAAGCGCCCATAGAGATAAAGATGCGATTGAGGGGCCAGTTGACGACGTTCACGCCGCTGACATAACGGGAGCCGATGACCATGTCGCACTCGCCGCGGCAGCCCTCCAGGAGACGGGGCAGATCGGACGGGTTGTGTGAGAAATCGGCATCCATCTCGAAGATGTATTCGTAGTCCCGCGCCAGCGCCCAGCGGAATGCGGCGATATAGGCGGTGCCCAGTCCCTGCTTGCCGGAACGCTCAATGAGGAAAAGCCCGGGGTCGCCCGACTGCATCTGGCGGATCAGCGCGGCGGTGCCGTCGGGAGAACCGTCGTCAACGATCATGATATGAACGCCGGGGAGATGCTGCCGGATGGCGGGGATCATCCTGGAGATGTTCTCCTTCTCGTTGTAGGTCGGTATAATAACCAGCGACTTTTCCAAGGTGTACAGGTTTTATGGCAGCGAAATTAAAATAATATTCGGGGAGGACAAAATGGTTTGTGGTTTGATGCTTGCTTCGCAAGCGTTTGAGGTTTGTGGTTTGCCCGCCCGCTGCGCCTATGCGTAGCCGCTTCGGCGGAGCAAGGGACGAACGTCCGTTCGGACAGGTTACGGCCTGCGGCCGTGTTTGAAGTTTGAAGTTGTTACGCAAAGGGGCCGCAGAGG
>CAZYPI010000185.1:0-5930 GCA_964649335.1 uncultured Rikenellaceae bacterium
TTCCGGAAGAGATCATCCCACCGCCCGAAAAAGGAAGTGATCGCCTCGTCAGCCGCCAGCAACAGCGTGAAGTCTTCCAGTTTGATCACGGTTTTTACGCGGGGGAAAACAGCAGGGTCCAACGGCTCAAACAGGCCTTCCTCTGCAAACAACACCTTCGAGTCGGAATGATCGATCAGCTTCTGGGTGTCTTCCGGCCTGAAGTCGGGCAACAACGGCACGATCACCGCCCCGTAGGTGACCGTGGCCAGGTAAACCACCGCCCAGTGTACGGAATTTTTGCCCACCAGGGCCACCTTGTCCCCCGGCTCTACACCGTTTTCACGGTAAAAAAGATGGATCCTCGCCATCAACGTGGCGATCTCACGGTAGGTGAAGTCCTGCCCCGTATAGTTGGAAAGGGCCTTGATCTCCCAGCCCTTTTCGATGCCGTCGCGAATGTATTGGATCAGCGTTTCCTTTAACATAATATGTGGTTTTGATGGTTTGACTCAGGCAATGATCTGAAAATACATGACCAGATAAAAGACAACTATGGTGAAATGAAACAGCGAAAAAACCCAGTTGTACAACCTTCTGTTTTTCCTCCGGATCTTTTTGCGGGTCAGCATGATGATCGTGGGCAGGAAAAGAGAAAGGAAGATCAGAAGCTGATTTACAACCGTAAAATATTCATCCGTGCTCTCCTGGTAAAAAGCCAGAAAATAAAAAAAGGCCATCACAAAAAACAGATAGATCAGATAACTGACCTTCAATAACAGATAAGAGAACTTATGCCTGCGCGGCGGCAGATAAGGCCGCAACAACACAATGGCCAGGAAATAGAGAACGGCAAAACCGGCAATGAGTAAAATCCTGATTAATATCTGTGATCCTCCGGAATGCATACGCGTCTCCTTTATGAAAGTGAATCACAAGATACGAAATTAATGGGATAGTGGAATAATGGAATGTTGGAAAAATGGGATGATGAGTAATGGGGCTTCGCCTCGCAAAACCCGGGTCTCACTAACTTTTGCCTTTATTCTTTATCCTTTTGCCTTCTTCTTTCCGTTGATCTCATAGTGATTCCATACCAGGGCACTGGCGCCCAGCACGGCGGCGTTCTGGGTGTTCAGCTTCGAAGGCAGCAGCTTGACCTTGCCCTTGTAGATCTCCAGCAGGTTTTGTTCCATGTGGCGGCGCGTGGGCTCGAAGATCAGATCGCCCGAAAGAGTCAGTCCGCCAAACAGGAAAATGGCCTCGGGGTTGGTGTGGGCCACCACATCGGCCAGCTTGTATCCCAGCATCTTTCCGGTATGCTCGAAGGCCTGCAACGCCACTTTGTCTCCCTGCTTGGCCGCTTCGCTGATGTCGGCGGCTGTCAGCTCATTGAAACTCAGCGCCCGCAGGGGACTGTCGTCGATCATATCCCCCAGCAGCTTGAAAACGGTGCGTTTGATGCCCGTGGCCGAGACATACGTCTCCAGACATCCCTTCCGGCCACAGGCACACTGACGGTTGCTCTCACCCGGACGTATGGAGGTGTGGCCGATCTCACCGGCAAAACCGTCATTGCCGTACACCAGCTCGCCGTTGACAACAAAACCGCTGCCCAGCCCCGTGCCCAGCGTGATGACCACAAAGTTCTTCATCCCTTTGGCACCGCCGTAGATCATCTCGCCGATGGCGGCGGCGTTGGCATCGTTGGTGACAATGACCGGCAAACTGGTGTATTGTTTGAAAAGAGCGGCCAGCGGAATGATCCCCTTCCACGGCAGATCGGCGGCATACTCAATGGTGCCCTTGTTGATATTGCCCATAGGAGCCCCGATGCCGATGCCCAAAACCTCTATTTTGTTGTTGAGCTTGCGGAGCTCCAGACGTACTTTTTCGTTCAGGGCGGCAAGAAAAACCTCTATCTCTTCATAATCACGGGTTTTTACCTTTTCTTCGATAAGAAAATGCCCCTCTTTGTCCACCACACCGAATACCGTGTTGGTGCCTCCGATATCTATGCCAATGGCAACCTGTTTCTTCTCCATACGGAATTATTTTCATGCAAAAATAGAAAACAATTCCGTGTACGTATTATCATATTGAAAGTTACGGAAAAAACTTCCGTTCATCAATCATCCCGCACTCTTCGTCAATCTCCCTTCACCCGTTCAACCATCAACATTCACCGTTCGCCCTTCAACCTTCACCCTTCACCATTTTCTTCCTCTTCGTTCAACCTTCACCCTTCACCCTTCAACCTTCCAAATACTCGTTCCCCACTTTCCTTGCCCGTGTGGGTTTATCCAGGTTGATGTCCAGGGCCAGGCCGGTCTCCACCAGCACGTTCCATCCTGCCGCCAGCTCGACATAATCCTTGTACTCGCCGCCGTCGGGGATGACGATGGTCGGGAAAGAGGTCTGCCGGTGCGAGATAGCCACCACGGTGCAGCCCACGCCTTTCTCCAGCACCTCATGGAACTTCTCTTCTTCGCTCTCAAACGGGTCGATCACGATCACCACCTCGTCGGGGTTCATCACCTCCTCGATGCCGTGCACGGCGTAGGTGCCTTCGAGGAAGTCCGATTTCTTGCGGGTGATCTCGTTGGTCTTGAGGGTGAGCTCCTCGGCTACACCGGTGTTGCGCCCGGCGAAATAGATCATGCCGGCATTTTTTATCTTTTCCGTCAGAGCCGCATCTATTTTCAGCGTCATGGCCTCCTCCACTTGCGCGGCCAGCTCTTTGATGCCCTGCATGCTTTTTCCCGTGAGGTGGCGGTACAGGCTGTCATAAAAAAGCCCCTGCTCGATCACCGACTTGGTGGCGGCCACGGCATCCTCATTGCCGCACTGCAGCACATGGGTGTCCATGGCCAGCTCTTCAAGAGGGGTGCCGGCATGTGCCGTAAGCCCGAAAAACGCACTGTGTCCCGCCTTCTTTAACTGCGAGAACAACCGTACCACCTCCTTGGTCTTACCCGAGTTGGAGGCCCCGAAAACGGCAAGGTCATCGAGATGATATTCCAGCGCCTGCGTAGCCCCTTCCGTAAACAGCGGAAAACGGTTGGGATCTTTCAGCGACGCATACAACGTCCGTTTGGCAGGGAAAATACGGCTGCTGCCTTCCCCCGTCATGAGCATGCCCTTCTTGCTGCGAATGGGCTGTACAAAACGCTCCGTACAGGAGGGGTCAAAGCTGCGGATTACCTCCGCCGTCTCCAGCATCTCCCTGACCAGGGCATACTGCATATATTTCTTGTTGTTTGCATCCATGGGTGATAAAATTTATATTGTTTTGATAAAATCTTTCAACTCTTCCTGAAGGAGCGGGTCCTTTTGAAAACCGCCCCCCAGATGCTGCCAGAACGGCTCGGCATACTCCGTCCCCACCATCCGGCCGTAATTTACGTTATTTTTCTTCATCTCCCCGAAGAAATCATCCATTTTGTGCATGTGCTTCATCAGATACATCTGCGACTGGTGAAAGGATAACATCTCCATCTTGGTGTCCATCACCGAAGAGATATCCACAAAGAAACCCGGAGGGGTGATCCGGCTGCCGAGAGGATCGGAAAGGGTGAGGGGAGCCGAATGGTACAGCAGCGGCGTGACCTCCACCGGAGTCTCCTCCAGAGGTACGTTGGGCAGGGAAGAGATCATAGCCGCCGACTCGACGATGTTGCAGGTGGTGCGGTGATCACTGTGGTAATCCATCGGCAGATGGGTGATGACCACCCCCGCCTGCACCCTGCGTATCAAAGCAATGGTCTTGAGCCGCATCTCCGTGGTATCGTACAGGAATCCGTCCCGGCCGTCCAGACAGAAATATTCCGCATCCAGCACAGCCGCCGCCTTGCGGGCTTCTTCCTTGCGCATCGCAATGGTCTTCTCCTCGGTGGAGTTCATGCCGCCCATGCCGCCGGCCGTCATCGTGGCGATGACAATGCGCCATCCCTTTTCTTTTAATAACTTCAGCGTGCCTGCACAAAATGCCTCCGTATCATCCGGATGGGCATGCAGGGAAAGTACCGTTTTGTTAAATGTGTATTTCATGTGTTTGTAATTTTGTGTTTGTTTGATAATCTGTTTCTTGTTTTTTTTATTAACCCCCTCCCTTTATCCCTCCCCCTCGCCGAGGGGGAGGGATGTTTTTTCTGCATCTTATTTTCTCATGAATAACATAGGGTGGGGGTCATTACATAAAATATTTTTTTAAATCAATTATGGATGTTTCATCAATATTAAAAAATATAATTGGTTAGATATTCTTTTTTGCGGGAATATTCCGTAAGCGAACAAACTCCGGCAGAGGCGCCGTCAACGGTCTCATGTACTCCCGAAAACGATCACTGACGAAATTGCCCTCGTCGTTGAAATATTCACGCGGCATCGGCCTGGCTTTGACGGCAACATCATTCAGAGGCACCTGGCCGTAAGTTATTTGATAAGGATCATTGGAGGTGCGTTGCATGGACACCATCATGCCGGTGACCCCCTCGCGGGCCAGTTCGACAGCCCTGACGCCGCATCGGTAGGCCTCTTCCACATCCCGCTCCACAACGCGGTCTTCGGCCGACATGATCAGCGACTCGGTGATCTGAAACTCCCCCCTGAAACCGAAATGCTCCGAGATCATGCGGTGCAGGTTGACGGCTACACTCGTGCCGCCCATGGCCCCAAACTCAATGTTGGAGAATTTGTCCTTCACCTGCGACGCACTCACCGGCGTGCCGTCGGCATATTTGATCCCCTCGCCACAGACAATGGAGACCCATCCGTACCGGTTATAGACCTTTTCAAAATCGGCCAGAAACTTCTCTTTGTCGAAATCGAACTCGGGAGCATAGATCAAATGGGGCGCATCATCTTCCTCCCGCTTAGCCATGGCGGTGGCGGCAGCCAGCCATCCCGCATCACGGCCGATGGTCTGGTAAATGACAAACTGATCCACCTTCTTCATGTCACGCGCCAGAAAACCCGCCTGCATCACGTTCAGGATGTTCGAACGGGCCGCCGAAGCAAAACCGGGCGTGTGATCCGTGCCGAACAGGTCGTTGTCCACCGTCTTGGGGATGCCGATGCCCGTCAGCTCATATCCGGCCTCCCGGCAAAAACGCTCCACCCGGTGGATCGTGTCCATCGTATCGTTGCCGCCGATCAGGAAAAAATAACGGATGTCATACTTCTTCAGCACATCCAGGATCACGGGAAAATCTTCCTCCTGCACCTTGTGACGCGTGGACCCCAGCGCAGAGGAAGGCGTGTGTTTCAATCCTTCAATGACCTCGCCGGGCTGGTTGCCCAGGTCAATGATCTCTTCCTGCATGAAGCCCTCAATACCGTATCGCATGCCGTAAACCTGTTTGATCTGCGATACCTCACGCGCCGCCTCCACAACACCCGCAAGAGACGCGTTGATGACCGCGGTGGGCCCCCCCGACTGTCCGATGATCGCATTTCCGGTAAGCATATCCATGAGTTTTTAAGTGTTAATTAGTTCCAAACAAAACGAACCAAAAATACAAAAAAAGTTTGAATTGTCAAAACAAAACCGCCCTCCCTTCCGCCTCCTACGTAGGGAACTACGTAGGAAGTATGATTCTCGAAGCCCGAAGTTCGACCTTCGAACAAAAGAAAGAAAATAAAGTATTTCATGTCTCCCTTGAGGGGGATGCCGAAGGCAGGGGGTGGAATAAACCCTTAGCATTATTTTACTAAATACTCATATTTTATGAAATCGCTCTCCAGCCGGGGAGGACGCCCGGTTGATGAACAAAAGACCGATGAAGCGATTAAGAGATAAAGCGATGATGCGAAAGAACTACAAACCACATTAAATTCTCAACTCCTTAACTTCATTTCTGCCTTTTGCCTTAAAACTTTTGCCTTTTGCCTTTGACCTTTTTACTTAAACTACTTTTGTCTTTTATCTTAAACAAGCACCCAGCACCCAG
>CAZYPI010000186.1:0-5928 GCA_964649335.1 uncultured Rikenellaceae bacterium
TATAAATTATAATACTATGTTATCAGAAGAACTGGATTTTGAAAAAAACGACGGCCTCATTCCGGCCGTTATACAGGATGCCCGCACGCGGCAGGTGCTGATGCTGGGGTATATGAACCGCGAGGCGCTGGAGAAAACAATGGAAACCGGGCTGGTGACTTTTTACAGCCGCAGCCGCCGCGAGCTCTGGACCAAAGGGGAGACCAGCGGCAACTATCTGCACCTGAAAGAGATCAAAAAAGATTGCGACAGCGATACCCTGTTGGTGCGGGCGGTGCCCGACGGGCCGGTGTGCCACCTCGGCACGGACACCTGCTGGGGCGAAGAGAACAAATCCGACCCCGCACTGTTCCTGATGCAACTGGAAGCGCTGCTCAGAGAACGGAAAGAAAAACGGCCCGAGGGTTCCTATACTGTGAAGCTGTTTGATGCCGGCATCAAAAAAATAGCCCAGAAAGTGGGGGAGGAGGCGGTGGAGACCATCCTGGAAGCCGAAAACGGCACCACGGAAAGGTTTCTGAACGAGGCGGCCGACCTGATGTACCACCTGATAACCCTGCTGACAGCCAAAGACCTCGGTCTGGAAGATGTGGTGCAGGTGCTGGAGGAGAGGAGGAAATAAGCAGTCTGCGGACGCGTCATTTGGGCCCTGCGGGCCCGTCATTTACAGCCTGTGGCTGTGTAATTTGCGGCTGGCACCGCGTCATTAATTCGCTTCGCTCATGTAATTTCCACCTAATTTCGTTGACGCAGTCAACTAATTTCTATTAATTTCGCAGGCGCATCCTGTAGTTACCTACGTAGTTCCCTACGTAGTTCTCTTTCTTCGCTCAACGATCAACCTTCGCCCTTCAACCTTCATCCTTCAGCCTTCCGTTCACCATTCTCTGGTGCCTTTTTCGGTTTCTTTGTATTTGTCTCCCAGCAGGTAGAGCCAGCGGGTGATGCGGCCGACGGCATCGCGGGTTTCCTCGGAGATCTTTTCTTTTTTCATGTTCAGAAGCAGGTATGCATAGATTCCCTCCAGGGCGGTTTCTATGTCGTGGGCGCCGGGATGGTTGATCTTTTGTTCCAGGATCTGCAGGTCGGGCACGGCCTGGCGGTACACTTCGGCATAGACACTCTCTTCGGGGGTCTGCAGCAGCCGCTTGTGTAAGGCATACAGGTCATTCATGGTGTTTTTCAGGTACTGCAGATGTCCTTTCTTTTCCAGGTGCTCTTCGTGCATCATCCTCACCAGGTGGTGATACCAGTCTCTGATCTCGTTCATCACCTCTTCTTCCTGCCTGTAATGGGATACCAGATCACGGTCAATGCGTTCCGGATCAAACTCCAGCGCCCGCAGTGTGTTCTCGATCTGGAACATATAGAGCAGGTATTCGATGATATTTTCTTTCTTTTTCTCCTTTGCGATGATCATGGCATAATGTATTACGGCTCGTTATTACGGAGGCGGTCGATCATTCTTCTTTCTTTCTTGGTGGGGCGTCCCAGACCTTTGGGACGGAAGACGAATCTTCCGCTGTGGGTGATCTTTTTTCTTTCCAGTTCTTCGGCAGGGGTGAGGTCTTCCATAAAGTCACTGACAAATTTTGCTGAGGTCCTTTTGGAGATAAGACCTTTTATCCGGAAGACATAATGGATATTGTCTTTGTGTACGGTCACCACGTCACCCACCTGTATATTTTTCCCCGGTTTGACCTCCTGATCCCGTATTTTCACCCTGCCTTTGCGGCAGGCGTCGGTGGCCTGGCTGCGGGTTTTATAGACCCGCACGGACCACAGCCACTTATCTATTCTCACTCCTCCGGTATGTTCCGTCATGGTGTGGTGTTTTTTTCCGTGCCGGCACGCTCTATCCTCAGTTGAACAGGTTCATGGTACGTTCGATGCCGATGGTGGTGAAGGATTGGACGGCTTCCACGGCCCGGTTGATATGTTTTGGCAGTTCCTTCTCTTCTTCTTCCGTCCATGTTCCCAGCACGTAGTCCACCTGGGTGCCGGGGGGGAAGTTGTGACCGATGCCGAAGCGCAGACGCGGATAAGCGGCCGTACCCAGGATGCTGTTGATGGAGGCCAGTCCGTTGTGGCCGCCGTCGCCGCCTTTGGGTTTTAGCCGCAGTTTGCCGAAGGGCAGAGCGATATCGTCGGCGATAACCAGCAGATGATCCGGCTCGATCTTCTCTTTTTTCAGCCAGTAATGCACGGCCCGTCCGCTGAGGTTGACAAACGTGGTGGGTTTGAGCAGTACCAGCCAGCGGGCTTTGTATTTGATGCGGGCGACAAAGCCGTAGCGCCGGTCCTCGAAACTCTCTCCGGCTGTTTCGGCCAGTGCATCCGCAATACGGAAGCCGATGTTATGACGTGTGTTTTT
Organism: uncultured Rikenellaceae bacterium; assembly: GCA_964649335.1. Taxonomy (GTDB): domain Bacteria; phylum Bacteroidota; class Bacteroidia; order Bacteroidales; family VadinHA17; genus DRPN01. The sequence continues at coordinate 2,375 of CAZYPI010000186.1, forward strand.
ATACTCGTCACCGGGATTTCCGAGACCTGTGATCAGGTACTTCAAAATAAACGGTTTAACGTCTCTTATTCGGAAGCTTCTTCTTTGCCGGCTTCTCCGCCTTCGGCACCTTCTCCGGCTTCAGCAGCCCCGGCAGCTCTTTCGGCAGCGGCTTCTTCGGCAGCTTCCTGGGCGGCTATTTCTTCCACGCTCAGCTTGGCCAGACGCGAGGAGATGACCCCTGCCACCATGGCCTGGCCCGGATCCAGGATCTCCAGATTGTCATAGTGCAGATCCCTGACTTTCAGTGACTGGCCTATATTCAGTTCGGTGATGTCCACTTCGAGGTAGTCGGGCAGGTCTTTGGGCAGCGCCCGCACGCGCAACGTCCTGCGCTTGAGGGCCAGTTTCCCGCCGGCCTTGATGCCGACGGAATCGCCGACAATATGAACGGGTATGTTGATGCTTACTTTCTTATCATCAAAGATTTCCATGAAGTCGATATGCAAAATCCGGTCGGTCACCGGATGAAAGCTGATCTCCTGCATCACGGCCTTGTGCTCTTCGCCGTCAATGAACAGGTCCACCAAAAAAGCTTTGGGGGTATATACCAGCTTCTTGAATGCTTTTTCTTCGGCAGTGAAATGGATGTTCCCGTTTCCGCCGTACATCACACACGGGACATACCCCTCCTTGCGCAACTGCCGGGTGGCTTTCTTTCCCGTTTCTTTTCTTTTGCCTGCTTTGATCTCTATTCTTTCCATAATCTTTTCTTTGCCGTGCTACTCAGGGGCACCGCAAAATAATGCCCCCCCATCGCACGCGGTTAAACATTGAAATTTTGAGCGTGCAAAGATAAAGAATTAAGATAAAAGATAAAAGGAAAATAAATATCTTTTGTTCACCGTTCAACGATCAACGATCAACATTACTGTAAAAACCGTGTGCTGATGGACTGGTAGCTGTATACTTTCTGGATAATGTCGGCCAGCAGCTCGGCCACGGAGATCACATGTATCTTTTCACTCTGCTTTTTCAGGGGGATGGAGTCGGTGACCACCAGTTCGGTGAGAGCGGATTTCTCGATGTTTTCGTAGGCATTTCCCGAGAGGATGGGGTGGGTGGCACAGGCCCTGACTGAGAGGGCCCCCTGGTCTTTCATCATGTTGGCGGCCTTGGTGAGGGTGCCCGCCGTGTCCACCATATCGTCCAGGATCACAACATTCTTCCCTTTCACATCTCCGATCACGGTCATCTCGCCAACCACATTGGCTTTTTTTCTCTGTTTATAACAGATGACCATCTCGGCATTCAGAAAACGGGAGTAGGCATTGGCTCTTTTGGTGCCGCCCATGTCGGGCGAGGCCACCACCAGGTTGTCCAGTTCGAGATTTTTAATATACGGTACAAAAAGTGAGGAGGCGAAGATGTGATCCACCGGCACGTTGAAAAAGCCCTGTATCTGGTCGGCGTGCAGGTCCATGGTCATGATCCTGTCGGCGCCGGCCGCCGACAGCAGGTCGGCCACCAGCTTGGCCCCGATGCTGACACGAGGCTTGTCTTTGCGGTCCTGCCGCGCCAGCCCGAAGTAAGGCATCACGGCCACCACCTTGTAGGCCGAAGCCCTTTTGGCGGCATCGATCATCAGCAACAGCTCCATCAGGTTCTCTGCCGGCGGGAAGGTGGACTGGATAATAAATACATTGCATCCCCTGACCGACTCTTCGAAAGAGGGCTGGAACTCTCCGTCGCTGAAGAGCTGTACGGAGCTCTTGCCGAGCTCGGTACCCAGGTTTTCGGCAATCTTTTCGGCCAGGTAGCGGGTGGCTCTTCCCGAAAAAAACTTGAGGGGGGTGTCACCGGACATGTTTTCGTTTTTTAAGTTTCAGATAGGGCAGGACAAAATTACAACAAACGATCCATACGGAGGCAATAATTTTTTAACGCTTTTTGAACAATGTATTTGTTTTTTCTATAAAGTCCAGGATCTCATCCCGTCCCCGGCTTGTCCCGGCCGAAGTGAGGAAGATCTCAGGCAGCGACTCCCACCGTTGCAGGGTGGTTTTACGAAAATGGTTCAGGTTCTTGTCCAGTTGATTGGAAGAGAGCTTGTCGGTTTTTGTGAAGACAATGGCAAATGGGATCCGGCTATTGCCCAGGAAATCCATGAAGTCCCTGTCATTCTCCAGATCCGGATGACGGGCATCGATCAGCAGGAACAGACTCATCAGGTTTTCACGGTGCAAGACATAATCAGAGACGAGTTTCTGAAATTGCCTGATTTTCTTCTTCCCGGTTTTTGCATAACCGTATCCGGGCAGATCGGTCAGATACCACCGGTCGTTGATCAGAAAATGATTGATCAGTTGTGTTTTTCCCGGGGTGGAAGAGGTACGGGCCAGGTTTTTGCGCTGCATCAGCATGTTGATCAACGACGACTTTCCCACATTCGAGCGGCCGGTAAAAGCATATTCGGGCCGGTCGGGCGCCGGACATGCCTTCAGGGAGGGACTGCTGCCGGTGAATTTGATCTGGCGGATGATCATGCGGCTTTTTGTTTAAGAACGGCAAAATAATAAAACTATTTCATTCTGCTGCCCCTCCCGCAATGAATGCCGGATCATCTGATAAATTTCTGTATGATCCATACCAACAGGCTCAGGATCACGCTCACCAGCAGCATGGAAGTAACGGGAAAATAAAAGGCAAAATTTTCTTTCCGGATACGAATGTCCCCCGGCAGATGCCCGAACCAGCCCGTTTTCCCGGCCAGAGCCCAGATAATCAGGCCGGTGACCACCAGCACAATACCCGTGATGACCAGTATTTTTCCGGTTTGCTGCATTTTACTTTTATTTCCTGCAAAAATAGGCATCATCCGGCTTTTTTACAATGATATCATAACCGGAGAAAATCAAACCACAATCGGGGAAATACAGTATTTATAAAATCCTTTTATCCTGTTATTGGCTGGAACCAAAAGTGGCAAAAACCGCTTATGTGGATTATCATTGGTGCTTGGTGCTGGTTACTTGTTGCTGGGTGTTGATCCCGATTTTTCCGGATCTTTGATCCGTTAGTAATTCGAGGATGCTCGAAAAACCCCGAAAATCTAAGATTTTTAGTTTTTCGGCAGTGCTTGTTTCTCACTGCTCTTCACTTGTATCTTGATTTTTGTTTCTTGGTTCTTTGATCATTGTATTTTGCATCCCTCTGCGAGGCCTCTGTGATTCTCTGCGTAATAACTCCACACCTCAATCCTTCAACCTTTCAACTTTAACGTAACTATTTAGCAGGGTTCTGAATAAATAAACATTCTGATACATCCATAGAGCAATACCGTAATATTTTTTCGCTCTTTGTCCGGATCTGCCGGGAACTTTTGATTGGAGAGAGCGCCGGACGGGACTCAGAGACAGTAGCCACAGTCCCGCCTGTGGTATCAGGATAATGTATAGTGCCATCCTCAGATTGGGGGTTCTGATCCCTGTCATGCATATAACCGGTTCCATTCCGTAACACTCAATATGGGCTCCCCCGGGGGAGCTGGCCGACGAAGGAGGACTGAGGGGGAG
>CAZYPI010000187.1:0-5901 GCA_964649335.1 uncultured Rikenellaceae bacterium
GGGGTACCATCCCCAAACACCTGTGGAAGAAGGAATACGTAAATTTGTGGACTGGTACCGGAAATATTATGGCATAACCTGAAATCATCTACGTAGGTGCCTACGTAGGTGATGTATTATTGTTTTTGGCAGGGTTATCGTAGTTTATTTACGATTTTTTCCATTTCTTCCCGATGTTCCTCCATACTGGAGACCAGTTTGAACTGGGTACGGGCCCTTTCGAGGTTGTGGCCGGGGTGGTGGATCTTAAAGTAGTGGTCTCCGTCCAGATAATCGGTCAGGAACCGCAAGCCGATGATAAAGGTGATCATTCTTGCCGAAAAGGCAAGATAATCCTTTTCCGCCGGTGTCAGTTCGTCACGTGTTTCCTCCAGAAAGCCACGCGTAAAGGCCTCAAACAGGTCCAGCCGGACAAACACCTTGTTCAGGTCTGTTTCATCTTCAAAGGCAGAATTGGCAGAAGTACGTATGGCATCCCCGAAATCATAATGGATGTAACCGGGCATGACGGTGTCGAGATCAATCACGCAAAGACTTTTATCGTTCTCATCCAGCAGCACATTATTGAATTTAGTATCGTTATGGGTAATGCGCAGGGGTATTTTCCCTTCCGCGCCCAGTTTCTTGATGGTTCTCATCTCCTCCGCGCGGTCGCGGACGAACTGTATCTCTTCCCGTACGCCGGCGGCTCTTTTCTCCGGGTCTTTCTCCAGTACGTTATAAAAATTATTCAGTCTGATGTCCATATCGTGGAATCCGGGCAACACTTCGTATATCCCGCCCGGGTCGAGGCCGGCTATCAGCGTTTCGAAACGGCCGATGGCCCTGCCTCCCTGATAGGCCTGTTCCGGCGTCTCCACCCTGTCGTAGCTTCTGTGGCGGGCGATAAAGAGATACATGCGCCAGAATTTACCCTGCTCATCTTTCAGATACAAGGCCCCGTCCCGGGTGGGGATAATGGTTAGCGTTTCCCGGTTGGGATCTGACCCCGGGATCTTATTCAGTTTTTTCCGGATATGGGTGGTTACCTGGTGGATATTGTTCTGCAAGGCTTCCACATTCCCGAAAATGGAGGTGTTGATCCTTTGCAGGATGTAATCGGGAGCGTCCGGTTCCCGGGTTTCCGCTTTGAAGGTATCATGAATATGGCCTGAACCGAAAGGATAGGCTTTGATAAAAGTTCCTTCCGTTTTAAAAAGGCTGAATATCTCAAATAGATCGGGCTGCATCTGTGTTAATTTTATGGTGCTGAAAAATTACCTGAAACCCCTGATCATTATTTCCTGCCAACTTTATATCCTGCCGCTGCAAAATAGAATATAACGAGGTAAGAAACAAACAGGATAGAATAGGCATGCGTGCTGCTGTGTGGATAAGGCAATCCGGCCAGATAACCGTAGAGCAAAGGAATCAAAGCGCCTCCGGATACTGCCATGATCATGATGGCGGAGCCCAGTTTAAGATATTTTCCCAGACCATGGATGGCCAGCGGCCAGATGGAGGGCCACATAATGGAGTTGGCGAGACCCAGGGCAGCTACGGCGAGGATGGAAGTATATCCCTGAGAAGTTACTGCCACGGCAGTAAAAAGAATACCCATCAATGAAAAGTATAATAACGCTTTTTGTTGGGTTATATATTTCGGAATGGCAATGATGCCAAAAATATAACCCACAATCATGGCTATCAACGTGAAAGAAGAAAAGAACTTGGCCTCTTTAATATCAAAGCCCAAAGAAAGGCCGTAATTGATCAGGGTATCCACCGCGACCACTTCAGCTCCTACATAGAAAAACAGGGTAATAACACCAAGCCAGAAATAGGGAAACTGGAGAATGCTGGTTTTCTCTACCGCTTGTTCGCTCGTTCCATTGGCCGTTTCTTCTTCTCCTTCACCTTCTTCGGCTTCCACTTCAGGAAGAGGGGAGAAAATGATCAGCAGGGCCAGCAACACCAGGACTATGGCCATAATGACATAGGGAAAAATGACTTTATGAGCCAGTTGATCGAGGGCTGCAACCTTATCGGCAGCTCCCATGGTGGTTAGCTGATCCTTAAATTTACCCAGCCCTTTCAGCAAGATGGCTCCCAGGATCACCGGACTAAGGATGCCCGCAAATTTATTGGCTACTCCCATGATACTGATCCTTTTGGCAGCACTCTCGATGGGGCCCAGAATGGTTACATACGGGTTGGAGGCTGTCTGCAAAAGAGCCAGTCCCGTGCCCTGGACAAACAATCCAAACAAAAACCAGGTATAAGTGCGGGTCAGAGCAGCCGGGATAAAGATCAAAGCACCGGCAGCCATGGCCAACAGGCCTATGGACATTCCTTTTTTAAATCCAGTCTTTTCAAGTACTTTGGAAGAAGGAATGGCCATCACAAAATAAGAAATGTAAAAGGCAAAAGTTACAAAATAGGATTCCAGTGAGGTGAGTTCACAGGCTGTTCTTAAATAAGGAATCAACGTAGCATTTAGCCAGGTAATAAAACCGAAAATAAAAAATAAGATTCCAATAATTGTGATTGCAATGGTATAATCATTCTTCTTGCTATTTGTAGCAGCTATCATTTTATAAATACTTTAATTATGAATAAATAATATTTTAATAGTTATCGTCCAGTGCGAACACCGGTTTTCTGTTTATCCAGCGGCCTCTGGTAAAGTCCGGGAAGTATTGGGGGGCACTTCCTTCGGCCAGTGAACGTTCCGACAGGGGGGTGATACAGCTCCACGCTGCTGCGTCATAAACATCCAATGGCGGATCAACCTTACGCTTCACCGTTTCCACAAAAGCCCGGTCCACGAAGAAGTCCATCCCGCCATGTCCCGAGCCGGCGGCATATTCGCCGAACTTTTTCCAGAGCGGATGATCATATTTTTGGAGCCAGTCGTTCATGGCTTCCCACTGGTCATGGCCTTTGCTCTTACCTTCTATATATATACGTTGTCTGTTGTAGTCGAAATCGGCCAGCCCGTTGGTGCCCTGTATGCTGAAGTCCAGCGAGTAAGGTTTCGGTGAGTTGGTGTCGTGGGTGACCAGGATCGTCTCGCCGTTATAGGTGGTGATCAGGGAGGTGACAATGTCGCCGAGTCTCCATTTCAGTTTGGCATTCGGGTGATCCGGTCCACCGGCGGGGTTGTTGACGATATAACGGTGCAGCCCCCGGCTTTTGGTGGCATGGGAAGTGAGATAAAGAAAACGGTTGCCGCGGTTGATGTTCAGCCAGGTAGCCACAGGTCCCACGCCATGGGTGGGATAAAGGTCGGCATTGCGTTTCAGGGAGTGTTGAGTACGCCAGCGGGCCTCACCACGGGCTCCTTTGCCGAAAGTGACGCCGGGGTTGAACTTCACCCCGCGCAGGTCGTGACGGTAACCGCAACGCATATGCGTCAGCTCGCCGAAGACATCCTGACGCACCATGTTCAGCACGGCCATCACATCACGGCGGTAACATACATTCTCGAGAATCATGGTGGGCACGCCTGTTTCCTCATAGGTGTTCACCAGATCCCAGCACTCGGCCAGGGTGGTGGCTGCCGACACTTCCACGCCGGCATATTTGCCCGCTTTCATGGCAGCTACCGCCATGGGAGTATGCCAGTTCCACGGTGTAGCAATGACCACCCCTTCAATATCCGTCCTCTCCAGCATCTTCAGAAAAGCATAGTCGCTGTCCGAATACACTGCAGCCTTGGGCCTCCCGGCTTTGGCTATCATATTTTGTGCCTTTGAAATAGCTTCCGGATCAATATCACAGATCGCCGGAATTACCACATCATCCCGTTTCATGATGTTACGTAAATGCGAACGCCCGCGACCACCGACACCGATGAAACCGATGGCGACCTTCTGCGTTTTTTTCTTCCCCGAAGATTCGCGTCCATATGACATGGAAGGAACAAATGAAAGGGCAGCCCCTCCCAGTGCCGTCGTCCTGACAAAATCACGGCGACGTACACCCCGGTAGTTAGGATTATTTTTCATAATTTTGTTTATTTAGTTGAGTTCTTTGTTTAATACTTTTTCGGATGCGTAAATGTATAAGATTTGTTTAAAACATCAAAAGAAAATTTGTTTTCTTAGTTCTAAATTTTGCGAACTATTGTAAATAACCTACCTTTGAGTAATTTTATGCATAACGGATATAAAAATATGAATAATCACCACAACATTGAACTGCGAAGCCATATTGAAGAGATGGCGAAAATGTTTGAAAAAATGAATTTTACCCCTATGCAGGGCAGAATTCTTTCCTTTCTTTCTTCTTCCGGAAGAAATGACAAATCCTTCGAGGAGATCGTATCCTTTTTTGGAACCAGCAAAAGCACCGTGAGTAATTCGCTAAATTACCTTATCTCACAAAAACTTGTGGATTACAGAACCCTGACAGGCAAAAGAAAAAGATATTTTTTTCTCACGGACAATCTGCCGGCGGTTTTTATACAACAACAACTCGACAACATCGGCCAGTTCAAGGAATTATCATATAAAACACTGACTTTCGGTAATCCCGGGCATAAAGTAACCAACCGTCTTATCCACGGATGGATTCGTTTTGCCAACCTGTATGAGAAACACCTGCGGGAGGTGATGGAAGATTACCAAAAAGAAAAAATGACCAATGATCAAATTTCAAATTCCAAACAGTAAGGATACAGATAAGATCTAATAAACTTCAGGGGCCATGAAAAAAACATTTACGTTTATTTTGATACCAATCTTCGCGTTGCTCTTCACTTCTTCCTGCAATACGAAAAAAGAGAAAGATTATCTCCATGAGACTCCGGAAGCATACAACAAACGGATGAAGTGGTGGAAGGATGCCCGGTTTGGCATGTTCATCCATTGGGGTGCTTACGCTGTTCCCGCCGGTATTTATCATGGGAAAGTAGTGCCCGGAGCCGCCGAATGGATCATGTACACGGCCAAAATCCCGGTGAAGGAATATGAACAGTTTGCCCGTGAGTTCAACCCGGTGAAATTCAATGCCGACGAGTGGGTGAAAACGGCCAAACAGGCCGGCATGAAATATATTGTGATCACAGCCAAACATCATGACGGCTTCTGCATGTGGGATACAAAACTCACCGATTACAACATTGTGGATTACACCCCTTTCAAAAGGGATGTACTGAAAGAATTGTCGGAGGCTTGCAAAAAAGAGGGCATGAACCTGGGTTTTTACTATTCTATCATGGATTGGCATAATCCTCTGGCTCACGGCGATAGCTTTCCCAAATACAGGGATGAGTATATGAAGCCGCAGCTCAAAGAGTTACTGACCAGATACGGAGACATAAAGATTTTGTGGTTTGACGGGGAATGGATCGATGAATGGACGGAGGAGCAGGGCAGGGACCTGTACAACTATGTCAGGAACCTGAAACCGGATATTATTGTGAACAACCGGGTAGGCAAAGGCCGGGCCGGCATGCAGGGGATGAATAAGGGCAAAGATTATGTGGGGGATTTCGGAACCCCAGAACAGGGAATATTGGATACCAAATCGGATTTCTCCTGGGAGACCTGTATGACCATGAACCATACCTGGGGGTATAAAAATACGGATCACGACTGGAAGTCGCCGGAGGTGCTCATTCACAACCTGATAGACATTTCTTCCAAAGGCGGAAATTATCTTCTTAATGTAGGCCCCGATGCCGAGGGTATCATCCCGGCAGCCAGTGTCTCCCGCCTGCAGGCCATGGGCCGTTGGCTTGACATCAACGGCGAGGCCATCTATGCGACCCAGGCGAGCCCCTTCCGGCGACCTAGCTGGGGACGATGCACGCAAAAACGGACAAACGGGAAAACCATCCTCTATCTCCATCTGTTCGACTGGCCCGCTGACGGCGCTCTAGACGTCCCGGTGACCTGTGCGCCGCAGGAATGCTAC
>CAZYPI010000188.1:0-5791 GCA_964649335.1 uncultured Rikenellaceae bacterium
CGCCCAGTGGCCCTCTTTGTCAGGCGCCATGAGCGAGACGATGCGACCTCCGTAATTGGTGATGTTGACCTCCATACCGTTGGTGTTACGCAGGGTGTACAACGATACTTTCTTTCCCTGCAAGGTGGTGTCAAACTTTTCTTTGGATATGCCTGCCGTGACGGCCGGTTTCGACTGCTGACCGCTTTTTTGGTGACAGGAAAACAGAAGTGGAAGTAATAAAAACAGGAAAATGACTTTTTTCATGATATCTTTTTTTTAAAGTTAAAGGTTGCCAATGAGTGAATGATGGATAACTTTCCTCCAAAGATACACGAAAATAAAATATACTGAAATCCCCTGTAAAAAAATCTAACTTTAATATAGCACCCAGCACCCTAGTTGAAGATCGAAGCCAGAAGCTTGATTGGCGAACTACAGGATCCAGAAACACACCCCCCGACCCCCTCTCAGAGAGGGGGAGACACTTTACACGAACCACAAACCTTGCTTCTCAGCACAAAGGATTGTTCATCTGAAGAAATTTCCTTAATTTCGGGGAAAATTAAATTGTCTTGTCTATGAGTTCCATCAAAGACCTGAAAAAGGAAATCAACCGTCTTACCGAGGCGTTTGCTTCGGACGGTTTTGGCATGATCATGATCCATCCGGAAAAACGGGAGGATGTCATCAGTCTGATCACCGATGCCATTACACTGCGTAACAACCAGGTGTATAAATTGAACCACCTGGCGGAGGAAAAAGACCGGGACAAAAAGGTCAAAGAGACCGTACATGATATCCGAAAAGAGTTTTTCGGAACCATGGACAAACTGTTTGAAGAGCTGAGCAAAGTGTCAGCCCCAAAAAAGACAGTAAAGAAAAAAACGGCTACAGGGGAAAAGGAGAAAGAACAGGAATAACCTTATTTTTAAAGAAGGTGTTTCTGTAAAAAATCTTCTCTGTTCTGCAAAAACCGCAATGCCATGATCAAATCTTTCAGGGTAAAGGTAACCGGCAGGGTGCAAAATGTCGGGTTCCGTTATTTTGCTGTGCGGGAAGCACAGAAAGAGGGTGTGAAAGGATTTGTACGCAACGAGCCTGACGGTTCCGTATATATTGAGGCGGAAGGAGAGGAGGAGACGGTTAACCGTTTTCTGATGAGCATGAACCGCGGCCCATCCTGGGGACGGGTGGACCGGATGACCGTTACAGAGCAACCGGTGCGAAACTTCAAAAACTTTTCTGTGAAATATTGAATAGTTTAGACGTTTAGGAGTTGAAAAGTTCAGGGTGGCAACAAAATTATAATCCTTTTAATATCTCCGTAAAATCTTTGTACAGCAGCGGAGCTGTCTCCGGTCCGAGGGAATTTTCCTCGCCATACTGGGGTTTCTTATGACCGTAGGCGTAGGGAGGTTTCACATCCCACTGGCTTTTGGGGATGATATAACCTATCTCGTCGTTGGCCAGTCCGATGACAAACTTGTATTTCCCGGGCATCATCTCCCGCAGCGGGGGTGTTTCCAAAGGTTGTATATGGAAATCCTGTCCTTGGGGCGCTTCGACGCCTCCGTTGACGATCTCGGGGTAAATCTCACCCGGTACGGCCAGGATGCTCACCGGACCGATGGTGATGGCTGCCACTTCGGAAGGTTTTTTGAACCAGCCGCTCATACCGAAATCCAGCACGCCCAGCATAGCTCCCAGCCGGAACATGGGGTTATCCACAGGCAGTTTGATGGTTTTTGCCCGGATAGCGAGGGAGGCTTTCTCCAGCACCGTATCGGGATGGTGCAGAGCGTTCAATGCCATCATCGCCAGCGCCTGCCCTTCGGCACGTGCTTTGTCGAAGGAAGGAGCCACATAAACGGTATCGCGGAAAGGATCCGGAACGGGCTGGCTGCCGCGTGTAGTCATCAGTCCGCCGATGGCCCCGGCAAAATAGACGGTGATACCGCCGGATCCCTCAGCCACCAGTGAATCGCCGTCATACACCCCTTCTTCGATAAATTTCCGGAAATAATTTGGAAAATCGGAGGTGATGAGCAGGTTATCCGACCAGAGGGTCTCGGCATGATTGCCCCAGGTGACCAGGGTGCCGAGGGTCTTTCCGTTTTCCTTATCTACGGCCCGTATCATGCGCAGGCCGGGATCCATGACGATGGGATCGCGCGTGTCCATCACCAGGGCGCTGTCACCGGTAAGGTTCTGTGCTACCAGCAGGCGGACGGGCCGCAGATGCCCGGCCGCTTCCGTTACAGCCGCCACCGTCTGCTTTTTTACATACCGCATCATCTCCGGATTTACACCGCTTTTGAACTCGCTTTCGCCCCAGATGCCCAGCAAATCATAACTCTCGTGGTCATGTGTGCTGGCGATGAGCAGATAGTCGATACCCGCCTCTTTGGGCACCATTTTGCGTATATCCACCACATCGTCATAGCCGAAACCGATAGCGTCGAGGGCCACCAGTGCGATCCTCACAGTGCCGTCATCCAGCACCACAGCCCGCGCCCAGACGTTGTCATGCACGCCGTTGGCAGCCCTCCGGTTGTCAAAACCTGCTATCCAGTAAGCATCGAATTTGCCGTTGTGGTTGTTGTCATGGTAGATATCTCCTTTGTCCGGCTCGTATTGGGCGTTATGGTCCACATCTTCCCAGGTGTCCACCACTTTGGGCGTGATGGGTTTAGCGGCAAAGCCGGCTTTCATGACGGCCGGAGCACCGGCTTTTATATCCAGATTCTCCCGGTATCCGGGATGCCGGTTCCGCACATGCCACAGCACGATCAATACCAGGGAGATGACCAGCCCCAGCAGGATCTTTCCTGAGATTTTTAGAATTTTTTTCATAATATTTGATATTGACCTTTTATTTTATAAGCTATCATGTAAAGGTACAAAAAGAAGCGTATTTTTTCAGTATTATGAAATAAACAATGGTCATTAGCTGCTCCCTTCGTTCGCAGCGAAATTTATCCTTCGCTGCACTCCGGATGACATTAAATAGAAATTAATCCGGGTTAATCAAGCACCCAGTACCAAACACCCAGCACCCAGCATCCTGTACCCAGCACCCAGCACCTGATAACCTTCTCACTTTTTCCTTTTGCCTTTCTTATCCTTCCGGGTAAGGCACCTCATATCCTTTCACGGCATGCCAGAGGATACGGTTGAAGGTATCCTCATCGATCCTGTCCACATCGTCCAGGTCCTGTTCCATCGATTTCCGGGCCCAGTACAGGGCAGCTCCGGAGAGCTCTTTCAACGAGGGATTGATCTTATCCAGGGGGATATTGGCCGGAAGCACCGTATAAGGTGTAAAATCCGGTTTGTCCGTAAAACAATCGCTCATCGGCACGGCATTCATATCAAACCGGTTCAGCGGCGGGATACCCAGAATATTCTCAATCGTCCGGAACATACTGATTTGTGAATAGTAAGAAGACACTACGCTTCCTCTTTTGGTGTAGGGGCTGATCACGAAGCCGACGGTACGGTGTCCATCCACATGATCCAGTCCGGCCTGGGGGTCGTCTTCCGTCACCAGGATGCAGGTATTTTTCCAAAACTTACTGTGGCTGATGGCTTCGACGATGCGGCCCAGGGCCAGATCGTTGTCGGCGACGGCAGCACGGGGTGTGGGCAACCCGGGACGGGTGCCCGAGGTATGGTCATTGGGCAGAAGCAGGATTACCAGGTTTGGGAAGCTGTCGTTTTCTTCAAATCTTTTCAGTTCTTCGATAAAAACATCTGCCCGGTACTGATCCGTTACCTTATTGGGAAAGCCGATATAATCCGGGCAGGTGTAAGGTTGTAGTTGCGGCAGGTTGACCCGTGCTTTTATTCGTATACGTTGGGTCCCGGCCACGTAATCCCTGTATATCTCTTTGAATGTAGCCGACGACGGGTCTATCTCAGCCTTTACAAACTCCCCGTAATTGCGGAAGGAAAGTCCGTGATCCATGACATTGTCCCAGATAAAACCGGCGGGGGAATAAGCCAGCGGGTCATCGCCGTCGTAAGGATAGCTACGGGGAAAATCGCCGAAAGATTTTTCCAGGTAATCGGTCACATAGGCTTCATCCGTCCACTGGTGGCCGTCGGCACTGAGTACGCCGCTGCAATAAAAATTGTCCAGCAGCACAAACTGCTTCGCCAGAGCATGGTGGTTGGGGGTCACTTCACGCCCGAAATGCACCAGGGACGTATCGCCATTGCCCTGCGGCATATCTCCCAGCACCTGGTCATAGGTTCTGTTTTCCTTGATGATATAGACCACATGTTCAAAAACCGATTTCTGCCCCGGCAGAACAGGCACCGGTACTTTTCCTCCGGTCTTTCTTCTTCCTGTCAGTTGCCTGAGCACCTTATTATACCGGTTATTCTCCTTCACCACCTTTGTCATTTTCTTCAAGCTCTTAACGTCAGGTACCGGAATAAAGGAAAGGCTTCCCAGGGGGTTGTGGGTATTGTATCCGGGCCGGTCGGAACGGAGATTGCGTTCGCCGACACCCTTCACATTGGCCACGACCAGGTATTCCCCTTTTTTATCCAGCAACAGGGCACCGGGGTACCACGCGGTGGGGATAAAACCGGCAAGCCGGTTATGATCATCCAGCCGGATAACACAAACGGCATTGTCCGTACCGTTTGCCACATAGAGGCGTTTCCCGTCCTGAGAGACGGTCAGGGCATTGGGCGTGCTGCCGAAAGGCATATCCTTCTCCAGATGTACGGAAATGGTATCCGTCACCTCATCGGTTTGCGTATTGATCACCGTGATGATATCGCTGTTGGCACAGGCCACAAATAATCTGGTACGGTCGGGGCTCAGGGCCATGGCGCCCGGCTGAAGGCCCACTTCTATATTTTTTATCACCTTCCGTTCTGTCAGATCGACCACCGAGACGCTTCCGTTAGCGGCGATCCCCGTTTCCGGATCCACCACCACTTCCGTGCCGGAAGAGGGATAGGCGGATTCTCCGGCTTCCGGTCGTCTGCCCCCCCGGTTGGTAACATAAGCTTTGCGGGGAGAGAGCAGCACCACCTCCCAGGGAGCTACCCCCACCGGGATGGTGGCCACGGTTTTTGCGGCAGCAACATCGACGATGGCCAGCGTATTGTCCCTGTTGAGCGGGACATACAAGCGAGCACCATCGTCACTCAATGCAAAACCGCCCGGCACGGGATGTCCTCCCACAGTGGCCGGAGGAAAAACGACGGGCTTCTCCCAGTGCAGGATATGGTCTTGGTCCAGGCGGGCGGTCAGGATCCGGTCCCGGGCCTGACTGACAAATATTCGCATGCCGTCTTTTGAGAAGACGATTCCCCGGAAAGAGCCTCCCCCGCGGAAAGGGAGCGTCTGCATGATTGTGCGGTCCAGCATGCGGATCAGGTTCAGTGACCTCATATTCAGCACAGCCAGCCATTGGCCGTCCGGGCTGAGAGCCATATCCACCGGACGGCCGGTAAAGGTCAATTGTAACCCTGCCGGCCGCAATAGCTGATCGGTAGGTACCAGGATACTGCCATCGGGCTGAGGACCTATTTTCAATGATCCTCCGACGGTCTCCTGCTTGTTCCCGTGACAACAGGTCAGGAGCAGAAAAGACCCGGTCACTGCAAACAAGAAAATGATTTTTTTCATTTGTTTTTTTTTATTAACTGTGATTAAACGATAGTCAATGTGTTGACTCCGTCAACAAAATCAGGTAGAAATTAATCCGGGTTAATCAAGCACCCAGTACCAAGCACCCAGCACCCAGCATCCTGTACCCAGCACCCAGCACCTGATAACCTTCTCACT
>CAZYPI010000189.1:0-5771 GCA_964649335.1 uncultured Rikenellaceae bacterium
AAAGGCTAAAGGCTAAAGTAAAAAGTGGAAAGGTTGAGGGGGAGAGTTGTTTGTTACACAGAGGGCCGTTTGTGGTTTGGTAGCCCTGCGGGCTGTTTGTGGTTTGGCAATTAGGTGCTGGGTACTCCACCTTCGCTCTTATGGAGCTCCGGTGGACGGTGTGGGTGCCGGCGAAGGGGGTGCTAAATAGTTCCAAACATTATTCAGAATTTTAATCTCATTTGGGCTTTGATCTCCGTTTTATGAGGCACGTTGATCTCTGCCGGTCCGTCGCCGATGCTTTGTCTGCCGGCAAATGATGTACGGGCCACCCGCAGCGCCAGGGTGCCGTGGGAGAACAACGGGTACTTCACCATCACATACCAGCGTATGCCTCTGCCGGTGAATGAAGGGGTGGAGAAGCTGTACAACAGGTCATTCTCATAGGTGTATATGCGCGTAGAGAAACGGGTGTTAAAAATTCCGAAACGACCGTACACCGTCACCGGCGACCGTAGCGGGGCATATCCGAGCTGCTGGTAGACCAGGAAGCCTTTCTCGGGCGTCCGTCCCGGGGCCGGAGAAAAGCGGGTCAGGTCGATGCGGCTGACCGCCTGCAGCTGCGGCAGCAGCAGGTAGCGAAACTGCAGACGCAGATGGTCACGCGACTGTTTCACCAGGCCGGCCATGGGCGTGACCGCCTCCGGGTCGTTGACGGTACGTGACTTGCTGATATACTGCACATCCGCATGAAAACTCTCCGCCGGCTCCCACGAGAGGGTCAGCCGGGTCTCCGTGCCCTGCGAGGGGGCATCGGCATGATAACGCAACCACAGGAAATGATACAGGTCCACATATCCCGACAGCGCCACACGGGGGATAAAATGGCCGGTAAACCCCATATAAATACCGGACTCATTCCGTGTCAGTCCCGTTTCCGAGAAAGCATTGGCATAAAAAGCATGATAGTCCCGGCGGTAATACCGTCCCAGCACGCTCAGGGACATCAGCGGGGAGAAATACCACTGTACCCCCTGCAGCAGGGCCGGCGCCCCGTTTTTGGCCACGGCCGCCTCCCCGAACAGGGAGACCCGTTTTATACCAAGTGTATAGTCTATGCCCGCATTGAAGTTTTCTTTTCCGCTGAAAGCAAAAACCTGATCGGGTCTGCCGGCAGGCACCAGAGGTATGTCCAGCGCCGACCAGAGGGAGGTCACGCCCACGGCCAGCTGCCGGTGCCGGTAGGACACCCGCACCCCCGAGAGCCATTGCCGTACGGACCGTTTGTTCTGCAACTCGCCGGCCGTGCGGTGCAGGCCGGTGGTCAGGAATGACGGGAAAAAGAAGGTGCCGGCCGAATCCGCCGTACGGAGAACATGTGCATCCGCCCGGTTGGCGGAGAAAAAAGGGATCATGGTAAAACGGCCCAGCTGCAGCGCCGCCGACACGCCGTTGAGGTATCCGTACTCGGTGGCCGACGAGGCATAGCGCATCTCCGGTGCCCTTTTGTCGATACCGTCCACACGCGAGGCCTTGCCCATGTGGAAACCGTTCCATATCACCAGCCCCTGGCCGAAACGCAGAGCGTAACGACCCGCGTTCACCTGCCGCAGCAGACCCTTGCCCCGGTACTGGAGATAAAAAGAATAGAAATCAAAGCCGCTCTTGTTCTCCCCGGCAAAAAAAGGCTCTCCCGGGTCATTCTCCGCCGTCATCCCGGCATATATTTTCCGGCCGTAATGCATCTGGTAGCGCAGGTAGAGGCCGGCGGGGCCGCCCCGGTAGTGGCGTCCCGGATGTGCCTGCATCTCTTCCCCTGATACGGGCAGGTATCCTGCCTCCTCTTCGGCGACGGCCCGGGCACGGACAATGCCCTCCTGGCTGAGCCGGCCGGTCTTTCCGGCTGCGGGAGAACCGCCGGAGTCCTCTCCCAGCGTGATATACGGCAGGATACGGCGGATCACCTCCCGGTCGAAGCCGAACACCGTCTGCAGCTCGCCGGCACTGTATATCGGGCCGGTCTCACGGCGGTATTCCAGCAGACTGCTGATCTGAAAGTCATTCAGGAACAGCAGCTGTTCCAGCTCCTCCCTGCCGGCGGTGTTGATATTGACCGGATGCTCCCGCAACGAGGAGAAATAATCCAGCAGCTCGGAGAGATCTTCGCTGCGTTTGAGGGTATGCATCATCTCCTCGATGTCGGCCTGCAGCTGCATGTCCGGGGCGATCACATTCTCCTGCCCCGCAACGGGCATCACAGAAAAAACAACTGTCATAAATGTAACGATGCCCTTTAAAGGAATTTTATCCTTCATGGCCCCGATATTATCTTATTGACAGAAATATATTATCTTAGTGGATAACCTAATCCTTAAAAAGAATACATCAACGAGAAATAGGGCGTCAGCCCCAGGTTGGGATTTATGGAGGCGGAGATGTCGGCCCGGAAGTTATAGAACAGAAAGCCCAGTCCGAAAGCGGGGGTACCGGGATTGGTGGAGTATCCCACCCGCAGAAAGAAGGTTTTGTTGAGATTGAACTCGGCCCCCATTCTGACGACCACCGACTCGTTGGTTTCCATCTGTGTCTCCGCCGAAACAAACAGTCTTTGCTGTATCTCATAGCCCAGGCCCACCCGGAAGATCACCGGCAGGGGGTCTCTCTCGGGATTGGACATCTTTGAGGCCGTAAAATTATATACGTGCACACCCAGATAGAGGTTCTCCACCGGGATGGCCATGATCCCGATCTCCGCCGCCAACGAGTGGTAGCTGCCGTAAGCATCTGCACTGTACGTGTCGATATAATCCAATTGTACCCCGGCGGCGAAATAATCGGTAAAGGCATATCCGTAAGACAAGCCCACCCGGATATCATGATACTGGGAATATCCGAAATAGTAAAGCATGGTACCTATGCTTCCGTGGCCGGTGGGGATCACGGCGCTCAGGGCGCTCAGGGAATATTCGGGCACGGCAAATTTGTTTTCGAAATGAAACCCTACGGAGGGGCTGGTGACCCAGGCGATGCCTGCCTGGTTGTGGGACACCGACCACAGGTCGGGGATCATCACCGACGCATTGGCCATGGCGTCAAAACGTGCCCCCAACAGATAGTTGTTGGGCTGGGCCTGCACACCATACCCGCCCGACAGCAGCACAAAATACACAATATGCCGGAGCAAAAGCTTTTTGAAAGATGTTGTTTTCGTCACACAGATCGTATTAGTTGGTTTTAAAAGGGTATTTCTTTACGGAGGTCAGTTCTTCATTTGCTTTGACGACCTTTTGTTTGAGGTCTTCCTTGAAACCGGAAAACTTTTTCAGCAGGCCCTCATCGGCCAGCGCCAGCATCTGTACGGCCAGCAGTCCGGCATTGCGGGCGGCATTGAGCCCTACGGTAGCCACCGGGATCCCCGGAGGCATCTGCAGGATGGAGAGGATGGAGTCCCATCCGTCCAGGGTGGCCTTGATGGGCACGCCGATCACCGGCAGGGTGGTCTGGGCCGCAATGACCCCCGGCAGATGAGCCGCCATGCCCGCCCCGGCAATAATCACCTTCACACCCCGGCCCCGGGCCTCCCGGCTGAAACGTTCCACCTCCTCCGGCGTGCGATGGGCCGATAAGGCGATGATCTCAAACGGGATCTCAAACTCATTCAGGATGTCGGCAGCCTTCTCCATGACAGGCAGATCGGAGGTGCTGCCCATAATGATACTTACCTGCGGTTCCATATTTTTTCGTATTTTAACGTTTTTCCGTGTTTTTTCTGACAAGATTTGATATTTTAGCGGAATAACGAATATAACCATTTCCATGGAAAAAGTAACCATTCTGGACAAACATTTTAAAAAATTTATCTCCTCCGGCACCATCCGGCAGAGGGTAAATGAGTTAGCCGGCCGTATCAACCGCGACTTCGAGGGAAAAGAGGTGGTTTTTGTCGGCATCCTCAACGGGGTGTTTATATTTGCCGCCGATCTGTTCCGTCAGATCAACCTGAAAGCACGCATCACTTTTTTGCGGCTGGCCTCTTACCAGGGCACCGAGAGCACCGGCAAGGTGAAGCAGTTGATCGGTCTGAGTGAAGATCTGAAAGACCATATCGTCATCATCATTGAGGATATTGTGGATACAGGCACCACTCTCGATCATATCATCCGCCAGTTGAAAAGCTTTCAGCCTGCGGAGGTGCACATCGCCACCCTCCTGCTCAAACCCGGGGCTTACCACCATCGTATTCCGCTGGATTATGTAGGACTGGAGATCCCCAATAAATTCATCGTCGGGTACGGGCTGGATTACAACGGTTACGGCAGAAACCTGGACGGTATCTATGTTTTGGATGAAGACAATAATTCCTGAAAAAGATTTTTAATCATAAACAAACCATTATGAAAAACGTGATTTTATTCGGCCCGCCGGGTTCCGGCAAAGGCACCCAGGCTGCCCTCGTAAGCAAGACCCGGGGGCTGGTGCATCTTTCCACAGGTGATATATTTCGCCAGGCCATCGCCAACCGCACACCGTTGGGCATAAAAGCCAAAGAATACATGGACAAGGGAGAGCTGGTGCCTGACGAAGACGTGGCACAGATGGTTGTCAATGCCGTTGACCGTCACCCCGGCGCCAAAGGGTTTATCTTCGACGGCTTCCCGCGCAACGTCTTCCAGGCGGAGTTTCTGGACCGGATGCTGGAAGAGAGAAACACCACCATTCATTATCTGATCGCCCTGGACGTGGAGCGTGACGAGCTGATCCGGCGCCTTCTGAAACGGGCAGAGATCGAAGGCCGCACCGATGATACCCCGGAGGTGATAGAGAACCGGATCAGGGTCTATTTCGACCAGACCGTGCCGGTCATTGATCATTATAAAAAACAGGGGAAATATTATCCTGTGAATGGCCTCGGCAGCATTGAAGAAGTGAATAAACGGATTTGTAATATTATCAGGTAATACCGTATACACCAGCCCATGGCGGAGAGCAACTTCATAGATTATGTCAAGATCTGGTGCCGTTCGGGGCGCGGCGGTGCCGGTTCGGCGCATCTGCACCGCGACCGCAGCAACCCCAAAGGAGGGCCCGACGGCGGCGACGGCGGCCGCGGCGGCCACATCATCGTGAGGGGCAACCGCCAGCTGTGGACGCTGCTGCACCTCAAATACCACCGCCATATCAAAGCCGGCCACGGCGTGGCCGGCTCGGCGGCCATGAAAACAGGCGCCCGCGGCGCCGACGCCGTCATCGAGGTGCCCCCGGGGACGGTGGTCCGTGATGCCGAAACGGGAGAGATGCTCTTCGAGATCATGAAACACGGCGAGGAGAAAATCCTGCTGCCCGGCGGCCGCGGCGGCCTGGGCAACGTCCACTTCAAGACGGCCACCCGCCAGACCCCCCGTTTTGCCCAGCCGGGCGAGGAGGCCCGCGAAGGATGGTTTATCCTCGAGCTGAAAATCCTGGCCGACGTGGGGCTGGTGGGCTTCCCCAACGCCGGCAAATCCACCCTCCTCTCCACCGTCACCGCCGCCAAACCCAAAATCGCCGATTACCCTTTCACCACACTGGTGCCCCAACTGGGCATCGTCCCTTACCGCGACAACCGGTCCTTTGTCATGGCCGACATTCCGGGGATCATCGAAGATGCCCACCAGGGCAAAGGCATGGGCACACGCTTCCTGCGGCACATCGAACGCAACGCCCTTCTCCTGTTCATGGTACCCGCCGACAGCCGCGACATCGCCGGTGAGTACAGGATCCTGCTGAAAGAACTGAAACAGTTCAACCCCGAG
>CAZYPI010000190.1:0-5740 GCA_964649335.1 uncultured Rikenellaceae bacterium
CACCCCCATACCCCCTCCCCCAGGAGGGAGGGGGTTAATAATCATCTTTATATGAATTTCCCCACTTCATTGTTTTTTACTATTACCCCTGCTAAATAATTACCTAAACCTTCAAACCTCAAACCTCGAACCCCGAACAATAAACAGTAAACCACATTTTTCCTTATATTTGTTTATTATGGCTAAAGTGTTTACCATACGGATGCTTTCGGGCGAGGATGATGATTTTGTCCGGGATTTTGAGGTGAAGGCAGAGCAGACCCTCCTGGATCTGCACCATGCCATCCAGAAAAACCTGCATTTCGATCCGGGGCTGATGGCTTCTTTCTTTACCACCGGCGGGAGCTGGTCCAAAGACGAGGAATATCCGCTGATGAACATGACCGACGAACCGGAGGCACCTACCATGGAAAACACCCGGGTGGGCGATCTGGTGGGCGGCGAGGGAGACCGCCTGCTCTACCTGTACGACTACCTCTCCAACCGGGGCTTTTATATGGAAGTGGTCAGGGTCTCGGAAACCGACAGAGGGAAAAGATATCCTTATTGCAGCCGTTCGGCCGGAGAGCCGCCGCAACAGCTGCTGATCGAAGAGCTCACCGGCCCGCCGGAAGAAGATACTTTCCCGGATGACGAAGAGGATCTGCTGTCGGATGGGTTTGAGGATATAGATGATTTGCCGGAGATATAAGATGTACGATTTAAGAACAAGGATTAACGATTTGAGATTTTAGATTTTATTTTACTTAAGTATAAGATACTCATTTTTTGGTAGTAATAACATATCACTACACTATTAAAAATTATAATATGGACAAACATGATTTGGAAGAACGGTTGATTGATTTTTCAGTATTGATCATTGAAATTGTCAATGAAATGCCCAACACACTTGCCGGCAATCATCTTTCAGGACAGTTGGTACGATCCGGAACTTCCGTTTCTTTAAATTACGGTGAAGCACAGGGGGGTGAATCACGAAGAGATTTTATTCATAAAATGAAAATCGTTCTGAAAGAACTGAGGGAAACCTATGTCTGTCTTAAAATCATCTTAAAATCAAAATTATACAGATCAAAAGAAAAAATTTTAAAAGCTATTGATGAGAATAATGAATTAATATCAATTTTTGTAAGGAGTGTGGAAACAGCCGGAAATAACCTGAATAATAAAAAGAACTATTAACTATCCACAAATCCTAAATCATCATTCCTTGTTCTCAAATCTTAAATCATCATTCCTTGTTCTCAAATCTTAAATCATCGTTCCTTGTTCTTAAATCATCTTTTAGTCATAATATCCGGGCCCACAGCCAGTGGGAAGACCAGTCTGGCGATTGAGCTGGCGCAGCATTTCGGCAGCGAGATCATCTCGGCCGACTCGCGGCAGATCTACCGCGAGATGCGTATCGGCACGGCCGTGCCCTCGCCGCAGGAGCTGGCGGCGGTGAAGCATCACTTCATACAGACCAAATCCATCCACGACTATTACAACGCGTTCATGTACGAGACGGAGGTGCTGGCACTGCTCGAGGAGCTTTTTCAAAGGATGAACCCCGTGATCATGGCCGGCGGATCGGGACTGTACATCGATGCCGTCTGCCGCGGTATCGACGACATCCCCACGGTCGATCCGGAGGTGCGGCAGCAGCTGCGGGCGGTGTACGCCCGCGAAGGCCTGGAAGGCCTGCGGCGGCGCCTCCGCGAGGCCGACCCCGCCTACTACCGCCGCGCCGACCTCAACAACCCCATGCGGCTGCTCAAAGCGCTGGAGGTCACCCTGCAGAGCGGCCGCCCCTACTCCTCGTTCCTCACCCGCACCCCCCGGCCCCGCCCCTTCCGCATCCTGAAGGCCGGCCTCGACCTGCCGCGCAGCGAGCTCTACGACCGCATCAACCGGCGTGTCACCACGATGATCGAGGCCGGCCTGGTGGACGAGGCGCGCCGCCTGCTGCCGCACCGCCACCTCACCGCCCTCAACACCGTGGGATACAAGGAGATCTTCGACCACCTCGACGGCAGGCTCTCTCTCGACGAAGCCGCCGAACGCATCCGGGCCAACACACGCAAATACGCCCGCAAACAGCTCACCTGGTTCCGCAAAGACCCGCAGATACGGTGGTTCCGGCCCGATGAGAAAGAGAAGATCATTGAATGGATCGACAAAGAAATCAAACAACCCCCTCCCCGTCCCTCCCCCTCGGCGAGGGGGAGGGAGTAAGGGAGGGGATTAACCAAAAATAGATATCCCATGCCCGACCCCATCACGCGCTTCACCGTCCGCGTGTACGGCATCATCCCGAACAACCGGAAAGGCTAATAAATAAGATCACACCCTTACGTTTTCTTTTGTAAATTGCAATCCGGAATCTTTAATGTCTTCAGTTATGAAACGACCGGCTTTTTTCTCCCTGGTTTTCTTCCTTCTCCTCCTCCTGCCGTTACGGGCCCAGGATGACGTGGATCTTTTCGGTTACTGGAAATATTACTCGGACATCGGAAACTCTTTGTATAAAACCTCCTGCTCCCTGGCATTCAAACAATTGCAAAAAAGAGAACAAGCCATCGCCCGGCTGCAAACCCGTACGGATGTTCTTCAACGGCAGGAACAGATAAAAAAGAAGTTGTTGCGCCTGTTCGGCCCTTTTCCGCCGAAAACGCCGCTCAACCCCCGTATTACCGGGGTCATCAACAAAAAACATTACCGTGTCGAGAAGGTGATATACGAATCCCTGCCGGGGTATTATGTTACGGCCGCTCTGTTTATCCCGGAAAAAATAAAAGGGAAAGCGCCGGCCATCATTTATGCCAGCGGGCATACGAAAGAAGGCTTCCGCAACCCGACCTATCAGCATATCATCATCAATCTGGTGCGCAAAGGTTTTGTCGTGCTGGCCTTTGATCCCATAGGACAGGGCGAACGCCTGCAATACTATGATGAAAAAACAGGAAAAAGCCCTTTCGGACCAACCATCGAGCACTCCTACCCCGGCGCACAGTGTTTTCTTTCGGGCTATTCCCCGGCAAAATATTTTGTCTGGGACGGCATCCGCAGTGTGGATTATCTGCTCACCCGGAAAGAAGTGGATCCGGCCAGAATCGGCATCACCGGCCGCTCGGGCGGAGGGACACAAACAGCTTATATTGCAGCCGTGGACGACAGGATCCTGGCAGCAGCCCCGGAGTGCTACATCACCAAAATGGAATATATCTTCAAATCCATCGGCCCCCAGGACGCAGAGCAGAACCTGATGCACTTTGTCAGCGAAGGACTGGACCATGCCGACCTGCTGGAGGTCAGAGCGCCCAGGCCCACGCTCGTGATTACCACCACACGCGACTTCTTCAGCATCCAGGGCGCCCGCGAAACCTGCCGCGAGGCCAAACGGTTTTATGAGATGCTGGGTGCCGGAGACCGCATAAACAGGGTGGAAGACGATACGGTACACGCCTCCACCCGGAAAAACCGGGAGGCCATGTATGCCTTTTTTCAGAAGGTGCTCAATAACCCCGGCAGCCCGGAAGACCTCGACGTGGAAACATTCGACGAAAAGGAACTGTGGGTCACCGAAACAGGACAACTGGCCACCTCACTGAAAAGCCGGACCCTGTTCTCCCTCAATAAGAAAATAGCAGAAAACCGGTTCGCCCGCCTCAAACTATCCCGCGCCAAGGAAGATTTCAGCGAACATGCCGCCGCCGTTATTGCTGCTGCAAAGCGTTGGTCCGGTTTTGAAGCTCCGGTAACTTACGGAAAACCCGTTTTCTCGGGCCGCTATGTCAGAAAAGATTACACCCTGGAAAAATACCTCATCCCCGGCAGCGGCCGGTATGTCCTGCCGGCCGTACTGTTTATACCGGCCGTAAAAAACCGGCGGGAGATCGTCCTGCTTGCGGACGAAAAAGGGATGAACCATGCCGCCGCAAAAGATCCTCTGGCACACCTGCTGCTGAAACAGGGATATTCCGTTCTGCTCTTTGATCTGCCCGGCATCGGCAGTATGGGGCCGGGTTACCTGAAAGGAGATGCATACATCAACAACATTTCCTATAACCAATGGTTCGCCGCCATCCTTACCGGTAAGTCCATCGTGGGGTTGCGGGCGGAAGATATCGCCAGGATGGTCCATTTTGCAAAAACAGTCCTGAAAGGATATGACACGATCTCGGCTGTAGCCTGCGGAACCGTGGGCAGTGAGATGTTGCATGCCGCCGCTTTTGACGACAACATCCGGAAGGTATGTCTGCTGCATCCTTTCCTCAGCTTTGCGGAGATCGCACGCACACACAATTACGCACCGGCCTTTATTCCCTCCACGGTGGCGGGAGCCATCGAAGATTACGACCTTACCGACCTGGCAGCCACCCTGTGCCCGCGCAAATTACTGATCGTTAATCCTCTTGCAGCCAACGGCAAACCGTTTGCAGACCAAAACAAATCCTGCTTCCCGGTTTATCCGCAGATTGTTTACGCCCGGAAAGGCATGGCCAAAAATTTCCGGTATCTCCCGGTCACAGAAAAAGAGAGAGAATACGATGCCATCCTAAAATGGCTGCAAGCGGAATAAAAAACCTTCCCTTTATTGGAATTTCATATAATTAACGTTTCTTTTTCCTCAAAACTGCTCCCATGCCTGACCCCATCAACACCCGCTTCACCGTCCGCGTGTACGGCATCCTCCTGAACGACCGCAACGAAGTGCTCCTCAGCGACGAGAGTTATATGGGCCACCGTTTTACCAAGTTCCCCGGCGGCGGACTCGAATACGGCGAGGGAACCATCGACTGCCTGAAACGGGAGCTCCGCGAAGAAACGGGCTGCAGGACGGAGGTGCTGCGGCATCTTTACACCACCGACTTTTTCCAGGAGTCGAAATTCCACCCCGGCCTGCAGGTAATCAGCATCTATTACCTGGCCCGGTTTACGGAGCCGCCCTGTTTCCCGGTATCGGAAAAACCCTTTGATTTCCCCGCCACGGCCGAACGGGGCCAGTCGTTCCGGTGGATCCCATTGAAACACCTCACCCCCGCCGAGGTCACCCTGCCCATAGACAAAAAGGCGGTGGAGATACTGATATCACTCCCCCGGAACGGGCTGGAGGAATAGCTTATTCAGGCTGAGGCTAAGGCTAAGGCTAAGGCTGAGGCTGAGGGACTGTAGTTTAGATAGTAATCATACCGGTTACAAAACCTTTAACATAGTTAATATTTAGTATAATAATAATTAAAACCATCAGATATATTGTAATCAATAATAATTAATGTATCATTTTTAATTTGATTTACAATATAATATTTGGGTGACTGCCATCCTGAGTTTGGATAGCCCAATAAATAGGTGTACTCATTAGTTCCAACTAAGCTTCGTTTCCACACAGTAATCGTATCAACAACAACTCCATATAAATCATTTCCCATAATTATATGATTTGGGGTTAAATTCATAAAGGAATTATATTCATCAACATATTTTCCACCAGCAATTCCTCCAATTTGGTACTGAAGCTTCCAATTTCCGGTAATATATTGTTGGATTACAGACAGCGGTTTGTCATACAGCGTTATGTTTACGTTTTCCTGATCGCTTTCATGATCTTTTTCACATCCTGCTCCCATTAAGATAAAGAACAGGAAAAGCATACTGATTTTAATAATTGTTTTCATGACTATAAATGTTTTATTAATATTTATTCACTTCAAATGTAGTGTCAATTTTTGCATGGTAGTCAATGGTAAAATGA
>CAZYPI010000191.1:0-5703 GCA_964649335.1 uncultured Rikenellaceae bacterium
ACCTCTGTGAATTCGGCATGTTCCGTTGATATTTTCCTCAGGGTATCGAGGATGACGGCCGGACCGGATACCAGCACCGAATCGGGAGATACCTGCACCGGTTCCCTGAAGATGAACTGGCGGGCCAGCGTGATCTTTATATCCGGCGATACGGGTAATTTTTTCTTTACGAGCGTATCGAAAACAAAATATAACGTATCGGGCCGGATGCCGTTCACGGCCAAACTCTGGCCAAGCTGATCGTTCACCAAACCTCTCAGGTAGGATGTCAGCAGATAGAAATTACGTTTCTCGCCGGTCTGCACCGGCCGTAAGGGAAAAGTCCTGAGGTCCACCACCAGCGACAGTGGACGGGGTCTTATTTTATATTTTATCAGCGTATAGCCCCGGCCTTTGACCTGCAGGGTGAGATGATCCGGCAGGTCATTGAGGATCACGCGGTTGGGGACACTGTTTCTAAATGTCACCGGCACGGTAAGGGCGGCGGTGGTATCTTTCCCCAGTTGGTTGAACAGCCAGAACAATGTCGAGAGGGCCAGAAAGAACAAAAAAATCACCGTATCGCGGCCGAATTGTAAACGCTCTATCCGGTCGCGAAGCCGGTCTTTTATTTCGTTCAGCCGGTCCAAGACCTTTTTTATTTCTGCTGTGCCAGATCGGAAGAGTCTTTCAAAACGGCACTCTTGTCCACCTTAACCCGTACATTGTCGGATATCTCCAGCGTCACGGTATTGTCTTTCACGTCCGTGATCTTCCCGTAAAGCCCGCCGGTGGTGATCACGCGATCTCCTTTTTTCAGACTTTCCCTGTAATTTTTCAGTTCTTTTTGCCGTTTCACCTGCGGGCGGATCATAAAAAGGTAAAAGATCACGATGATCGCCACCAGAAAAAGCAGTGACATCATGGGGTTTTGCTGTTGCTGTCCTCCCTGGGCCGTAGCAAGAATCATACTTAAGATACTCATTTTCGATGGTTTTAATTATTTGATACTAAAAACTTTATTATTTCTTTTTCTCTTTCACATCTGCCGTAATGACCAGCAGGGTCACCGGAGGCCTGGTGTTGGCACGCACGGCGATGGTCTTATGTTGCCTCCCCGTCTTGCCGCGGCTGTTGAACTCCACCTCCAGTTCTCCTTTTTTCCCCGGAGGTATCGGTTTTTTCGGATACCTGGGTACGGTGCATCCGCAGGAGGCCGAGGCCGAGGTGATCAGCAGGGGCGCCGTCCCCGTATTGGTGAACTCAAACACATACGACACGATCTCCCCTTCCTCCATGGTCCCGAAATCATGCTGAAACTCGCTGAACCGGATGCGGGCATGACCCGTATCGGCCGTCATCTGTGTTTCCTGCGACGTTTTTTCTCCGCCTGTCGCCGCTTGTTTCCGGTTGCAGGCTGAGAAAAAAACGGTTACCATCAATGCTGCAAAAACGATCCTTCTCATAACACACATGATTCTCTTTTGCAAAGAAACAAGAATTTTAGCATTTCACCAACAACCGTGCCACCGTAACTTACTGAAAAAGCGTCAACCCTCCCCTATAAGCCCCCGTCCTTCCTTACGTATCTTCCCCTCTTTTCTCAGGTCGGAAACGATCTTGTCGAGCAGGCCGTTGATAAACACCGAACTTTTGGGAGTACTGTAATAACGGGCTATTTCAATATACTCATTGATCGTGACCCGTACCGGGATATCCTGAAAATGCACGACCTCGGTGATGGCCTGTATCAGGATCAGATTATCCATTTTGGCAATACGGTCCACATCCCAGTTGTTGGCATGATCTTTTACGAGCGATTTATAATCTTCGGCATGAAGAATACTCTTATGCAACAGTTTATAGGCAAAATCCTCATCATCTTTGTTTTTGAACAGGGGAGGCAGGGGCACCCCGTTTTTATTTTTCCCCGGGAAACGTTCCAGGAAACGGATCAGAATAGAGAGAACAAACTCCAGCTCATCATTCCAGTAAATACTTTGTTCTTCCAGGACGCTCAGCAGGTCGTCACACGTGGGAAGGATCTCTCCGAGAAGATAGCGTATAATCTGATAATCGTCGCGATAGGAATTGTTTTCCGCCTTCATATAAGACTTATAGGCATCGGAGGCGACCAGTTTCTGATAGATATTTTTCACGACAGGCCGCACATCCTGCCAGGAAAGGGCATGGTTTCTCACATAGCTCTCAATGCCCTGGTGGCGGGAAAGATCGCGGATAAGACGGTTTTCCACAAAACGCCTGTTGGGGTGCAGGTCTTCCCAGGCAGGCATCTTCTTCTCCATGCCCAGACGGATCCTCTCTTCAGCATAATCTGCTATCTCCCTTATCAGGAGGATAATCATAAAAAAAAGGGAATAGGAACGTTCCAGCGAGACCCTCAGCTCTTTTTCGGCCTGCCGGATGGAACTGTACGATTTCTTCGACCAGGCATACAGCACCTGCAATACCTTTATCCGGATGAGTCTCCTGCTCAACATAAATTGTCAATAATCATTTAAGGCACAAATGTACATTAATTTTATTCATTCGGACAAGCAGACGATAGTAAGAATTTTATCGGGCGGCACATCCTCTCCGGCCGAAAAGCAACACAATAATATTTTCTGAAAATCTCCGGCAACTCACGCCCCGAACATCTTTGACAGCAAATATTTGAACATTTTAAAAATATTTTTTTACATTTGAGCAGCCAAAAACACTTAACCAGAACCAAAAAACCTAAAATTGCAGCATGATGGAAGAAGGATTTGAAAAAAATGAGAACCATGAAAAGAACGGAAGGGATGAGATTTTTTCTGTTACCGTCCGTGCGGGAAAGAGAACCTATTTTTTTGATGTGAAAGCGACCCGGAAGAATGAGTATTACCTGACCATCACAGAAAGTAAGAAGCGTTTCGGGAAAGAAGGCAGGCCTTATTATGAAAAACACAAGGTTTTTCTCTACAGGGAAGACTTTGAAGGATTCATGAACGGGCTGAATGAAGTGCTGGATTATGTCCGGGACGAACAACCGGTGCTGAACGAAGAGCAACCGGAAGAAAAACAGGAAGAGACCGTAGCTTCCGCCCCGGCCGAAGAAGCAGCCATGCCTGCCGAAGAGCCCGTTGCCGGGGACTTTACCAACGTAGAGTTCGAAGACCTCGGCGAAAACAAGGAATGATTTCATATCCTCCTCTCCGGTTTTTTGTTCCCCGATATTTTTAAGAAATCAGAGTTGTCTTTTTTGATTTCTTTTTACATGCCTGCATGTGCAGGGGTGTTATTCTGTTTTTGATAATCCCTATTTCTTGGTATTGTTTATTCCCCGTGCGGGCAGTAACTTTGCATGATTTTAGCGGATGACAGGTTACCGAAGGGATACAGAAAAACAGGGGAAAATTGAAACTATCTGAGTTACATACCGATGAGACGGCATACATCGCCAAGGTCATGGGCCGCGGCTCTTTCCGCAAGCGGATGGGCGAGATGGGTTTTGTCAGGGGACAGAAAATAAAGGTGATCCGGAATGCTCCGTTGAAAGATCCGATAGAATACTCCATCATGGGCTATTCCGTCTCGCTGAGGCGCAGTGAAGCCGCTCTGATAGAGGTTGTCACCGAGAAAGAAGCCCGCAGTCTGAGCCGTAACAAGTTCAACGGGGTGCTGACCGAAGAGGTGATCCGGAAAACGGCGCTGGAGAAGAGCAAAACCATCAACATTGCGCTGGTAGGCAACCCCAACTGCGGCAAGACGACCTTGTTCAACCAGGTGTCTCATTCCAAAGAACATGTCGGCAATTACGGCGGGGTCACCATCGAATCGAAAAAAGCCACTTTCGAATTCAACGGATACACCCTCAACCTGATCGACCTGCCGGGCACCTACTCCCTGTCGGCGTTTACGCCCGAAGAGCTGTATGTACGTAAATATTTGCTGGGTGAACTGCCGGATATCGTCATCAACGTGGTGGATGCCTCCAACCTGGAACGCAACCTGTACCTCACCACTCAGCTTATCGACATGGACCTGCGCATCGTAATGGCCATGAACATGTACGATGAAATCCTGAAAAAAAGAGACCGGCTGGATTTCAAAGCGCTGGGGCAGCTGCTGGGAATGCCGGTCGTACCCACCATTTCCACCCGGGGAAAAGGGATATTCAAACTTTTTGAGAAGGTCATTGATGTTTACGAAGACCGGGAGCCCCTCACCCGTCATGTCCATATCAACTTCGGAAAAGAAATAGAAAACTCTTTACGTATCCTGCAGGATCTGATCCTGGAAAACAAAAAACTTACGATACGCATCTCCTCGCGGTTTTATGCCATCAAGTTGCTGGAGAAAGACAAGTCGGCCCATTTCTCCCTCTCGGCATGGGACAATTACGATAAGATCCGGGAAACGGCCGAGAGAGAAATAGCCCGTTTGGAGAGTATGTATCATGAATCGTCGGAGACGCTGATCACCGAGGCAAGGTACGGTTTCATCGCCGGAGCCCTGAAAGAAACACTGGTCAAAGGTCCCAAGAACAGAAAAGAACGCACCGAGCAGATAGACGCCGTGCTGACACACCGTTTCTGGGGCTATCCCCTTTTCCTGCTTTTTCTTTTCATCACCTTTTTCACCACCTTCGAGGTGGGTAAATACCCGGTGGACTGGCTGAATGATCTGGTCATTCTTTTTTCCAGGGTTTTCGATTACCTTCTTCCTGCAGGGTCTTTCAAGGATCTGATCGTTAACGGCATCATCGGAGGGATCGGCAGCGTTATTGTTTTCCTGCCCAACATCCTGATCCTTTTTTTCTTCATCTCTTTCATGGAAGACTCGGGTTACATGGCACGTGCTGCTTTTATCATGGACAAGCTGATGCACAAGATCGGCCTGCACGGCCGGTCGTTCATCCCCCTTTTGATGGGCTTCGGCTGCAATGTGCCGGCGATCATGGCCACACGCACCATCCCCTCCCGGAACAACCGCCTGCTGACCATGCTGATCAATCCCCTGATGTCGTGCAGTGCCCGCCTGCCGATATATATCCTGCTGATCTCCGCCTTTTTCCCGAAACATGCCGCCCTGCTGCTGATGGGCATTTATCTCACAGGCATCATCCTTGCGGCTCTCGTGGCAAGGATCTTCAAAAAGATTCTCTTTAATAAAGAAGAGGCTCCCTTTGTCATGGAGCTGCCTCCCTACCGGATGCCCACCCTGCGCACCACCCTGAAACACATGTGGAACAAGGGTGAAGAGTACCTTAAGAAAATGGGCAGTGTCATTCTGATCGCTGTGATCCTGATATGGGCGCTCACCTACTTCCCGAGACCCGGCAACGACACCCCGTACGACCGGGCGATACGTGAACTGGTATCCGGAGAAAAATCCGGAGAACCGGTAAAGGAGGAGGTCCGGAAAAAAGTCGAAACACTCCAAAAGGCAAAAGAAGCCTATGCCCTGGAGAACAGTCTCATCGGAAAGATCGGCAAAGCCATCACGCCGGTGTTCAGACCCCTGGGGTTCGACTGGAAGATGAGTGTGAGCATCCTGGCCGGCATCACAGCCAAAGAGGTGGTGGTCAGTACTATGGGAGTGCTCTTTCAAAGCAACGACGAAAACGGCACTTCATCGGAGCTGCTGGCACAACGGCTCAAAGATGAGAAATTCAGCGAAGGACCCAAAACCGGGGAAAGAGTTTTTAACAAAGTCACTGCTTTAAGCTTTCTGATA
>CAZYPI010000192.1:0-5699 GCA_964649335.1 uncultured Rikenellaceae bacterium
TGTTTTTTTCTTATCCTTCTTTTCCCGTTGTGTGGTGGTGGAGCAGCCGGGGACGTTGCAGAACAGGAACAGAAATCTCTCTTATCTGTATATTCCCGGGCGGTCGCCTCTGCGCCCGGAGTATCAGGTATATCACTCCACCGACTCGCTCTCCCTGTTGCGGGTGAGTATTGTTCCCAACCAGTTGTTGTTCAACCAGGCCAATGAGGAGGGCGGTTATCTCTCTTTTCTGGATATTCATTTCCGTCTGTTCCGCATTCTCGGGCACAAGACGGTGCTGGCGGATTCGGGGAAGGTGCATTATACGGTGAACCTGAAGAACATCAAAAGCCGGACTGTGGAGAAAAACATTTTGATGCACTGCGCCCTGGGGCAAAAGTACATACTCGAGGTGATAGCTATTGACCAGGTACGTAAGACGGCGGTGCAGAACTTTATTTATGTGGACAAGCGCACCCGTTATTCCATGCAGAATTATATGGTGATCGACATCAAAACGCGCAGGCAGGTATTTTCTTACACGGTGGATTCTTCCAGATATATGAAGATCATGTACCGCGACCAGCAGCCGCATGCTTTTTTTGTACGTTTTTTCCGGCCCGACACGTTGGTCCCTCCGCCGCCTGACCTGGCTGTGTCTGTTCCCGGCCCCGGTGAAATACCGGACAGTACCTGGAAGATCGCCCTTTTTGATACGGTGCCTGTTCATCTGACCCGCAAGGGTATCTATCAGTTCAGTATCGACTCGACAGTCAAAGACGGAGTCAGTCTTTTTAACTTCGGGCCGCACTATCCCCGGATCATCACTCCCGACCAGCTGGCCGGGCCGCTGGCCTATCTGCTGAATGAGTCGGAGATGATGGCGCTGATGCAGAGGCCCAGCCGCAAGCTGGCCGTGGATGAGTTCTGGCTGGGGACAACAGACAATGTGGAAAAGGCCCGTGAGCTGATCCGTATCTATTACAACCGGGTATATTATGCCAACATCTTTTTTACCAGTTATAAAGAGGGATGGCGCACCGACAGGGGCATGATCTATATTATCTACGGACCGCCGGACAATCTGAGCAAGAGTATCGGTCGGGAAGTCTGGACATACGGGGAAGGGGACAACAAGATCTCTTTTATTTTCAGGAAAATTGATAATCCTTTCTCGCTGAATGTGTACCGGCTGCAGCGAGGTGCTGCCGCGGAGACCCGCTGGGTGGAGGCGGTGCGTACCTGGCGGCAGGGAAAAGTGTTCGTGGTGGGAAATAAATGACAACATGAAAACATCATGTCCATATAATTGAAAAACCAACCCCTTAAGTTATAGCCATTGAAAAAAATATACGGGATACGGCCGGTCATGGAGGCCATAGAGGCGGGACAGGAGATCGAAAAGATCTTTCTGAAAAAAGGAATGCAGGGACCCCATTTCAGGGAGATCTTTACGCTGGTACGTCAGCGGGGGATCCCTTTTCAGTTCGTGCCCGTGGAAAAACTGAACCGTCTGATGTCGGGTAATCACCAGGGGGTGATCGCCCTGTTGCCGGTGGTGGAATACCTCTCTGTCGAAGCCCTCCTGCCGGGACTTTTTGAGCAAGGAGAGGTGCCCTTTTTTGTTGTGCTGGACCGGATCACGGATGTGCGCAATGTGGGGGCCATTGCCCGGACGGCCGAGGCGGCCGGTTGTCATGCCCTGATCATCCCCCGCAAAAACGGGGCCCTGATCAATGAGGATGCCGTAAAGACCTCCGCCGGTGCCCTGATGCACCTGCCCGTCTGCCGGGTGGAGGATCTGGCACAAACCGTCCGTTTTTTGAAAGACTCGGGACTGATGATCATCGCGGCGACGGAAAAAGGGAAGGAGAGTTTTTATCTGCCCGCGATGGCAAACCCCCTGGCGCTGGTGATGGGTGCCGAAGATACGGGTATCGATCCGCAGATCCTGAAGATATCCGATCATTTGGTCTCTATACCCATGTATGGCAGGGTGAAGTCCCTGAATGTGTCGGTGGCGGCCGGCATCCTGATGTATGAGGTGGTGCACCGTCGCAGAGAGCACGCCTGATCAGCCGGTATTCTTCTCCGCCAGTTGCAGGATATCGTAGCCGGAAGGCTCCTGGAACACACGCAGGCCAAACTCGGGGATCGCGGCAAAGATATGATCAAAGATATCGGCCTGGATCATCTCATAGTTGACCCACCGCTGGTCTTTGCTGAAGACATAGATCTCCAGGGGAAGGCCTTTTTCGGTGGACTGGAGCTGCCGCACCATAAAGGTCATGTCTTTGCGGATCATCGGATGACGCTTCAGGTATTCCTCAATGTATTTCCGGAAGGTGCCGATATTGGTCATGCGGCGGCCGTTGACCAGCACGCTGTTGTCAATATGATATTTTTTATTGTATTCTTCGATCTCCTTTTCTTTCTTGTCAATATATTCCTGCAGCACCTGAATTTTTCTGAACTTTTCAATCATCTCGGGTGTACAGAAGCGGATGCTTTTGATGTCGATATAGACGGATTTCTTGATACGCCGTCCGCCGGATTCCTCCATGCCGCGCCAGTTTTTGAAGGATTCGGAGACCAGCGAATAGGTGGGTATGGTGACAATGGTCTTGTCCCAGTTCTGCACTTTTACGGTATAGAGGGATATCTCCAATACGGTTCCGTCGGCGCCGCGGCTCGGCATCTCGATCCAGTCGCCCGGTTTGAGCATATCGTTGCCGGAGATTTGCAGACTGGCTACAAAGCCCAGGATCGTGTCTTTGAAGATCAGCATGATCACGGCAGCCATAGCCCCCAGCCCGGTGAACAAACGCAGGACGGAAACATTGAACAGGATGGAGATGGCAAACATCAACCCGGAAAAGTAAACCAGCACCTGGATGACCTGGACATATCCTTTGATGGGGCGGTTCTTAGAGATGGGAAGGGTCAGATAAAGACTGTGGAATGCATTGAGCAGCGAGTTAATGAGCAGAATGGATACCGTGAGAAGATAAAGCTCCAGCAGTTCTTTCAGAATCCGGGTCAGCACAGGGTTGTCCCGGAAGAAAAGAGGAATGGCCAGAAACAGGAACACTGCCGGGACGATGTGAGCGAGTTTCTCAAAAACCCTGTGCTTTAGCAAAAGGTCATCTTTTTTTGTTTTGGTCTTCCGGATAAAACGTATCACGGTGTTGTGGATGATTATCCGGGTCAGACGATATAGGAGCCAGGCGACGAGAATCAGAATGATCAGCCAGGTCAGTCCGGTCAGCCAGACAGCTACAGGGTTACTCAGTCCGGCTTTTACGAAAAGCTCTTTCAGAAATGAAATGTCCATGTGCCCGTATGTATTAAAAGGTAGTGGATCACGGTGCAAAAATAGGTTAATATTTTAATATTGCCGGGTGCAGGAAAAAAGTTTTTCTTAACGTAAGGGGGGCATTCATTTTTTGGTAACTGAAAAACTTTTAATTTCGGTCATTTTTAAGACAATACTTTAGCGGGTGGTTTTTTATACAAAATCAGAAATTATCCGGGGGATCCGGGAAAAAGACAACCGTATTGTTCTTTGGTTATATCATGAGGTGCTGCCCGGGCTGGAGGATTATGTGAAGCGTAACGGCGGAACAGTGCATGATGCGAAGGATCTGTTCCAGGATGCTTTGATTGTGATCTTCAATAAGATCCGTGAGGATGATTTCGAACCTTCCGTGAACATTCCTCACTATATTTTCGGTACCTGCCGGAAGATGTGGCTCCAACGGATCACGCGGAAAAAAGAGACGAAGAACTATGAGCAGACAGAGGATGCCGGCGGTTCGCTGCCGCCCGGGATGTATGAGGATCCGGACCCGCCCGTCGACGCGGGCGAAATCAAAAGAGCGTTGTATGTAAAGCATCTCTCTTCGCTGGGTTTGGAATGCCGTGAGATACTTAGGCTGGTTTATCAGGGTATCTCTCTGCAGGAGATCAGCCGCCTGCTGGATCATCCCAATGTAAAATATACCTATAACAAGAAAAATATGTGTCTTGCCAACCTGATCCGCAAGATCAGGAATGATCCGGATAATCCTTACCGGGACCGGGAATGATTACGGGTGATTCGCATGATCAAAAGGACGATCCCCGTTATCAATGCAATGGCGATAAAGAGGGTAATGTAAAGCGGGTAATAAACGGCTGCCGCATTGCCCATCATCTGGTATCCGGCCCAGAAATAAGGGTGTGATTTCAGCGGGCCGGCATTTTCCAGGTAGTTTATTTTGGCCTGCTGCAGTGCCTCGTCAATCGTCATGCCGTGAACCAGGTTGTTATAGAAGCGGCCCATGATAATTGCTCCGGTTCTGTCGTTTATTTCCCACAGCGACATGACCAGCCGCGACACGCCGGCATAGCGGAAGCTGCGTGCCAGGCTGACCACTCCTTCCCCTTTGCTGAGTTTGCCGCTGCCGCTGTTGCAGGCGCTCAGCACGGCCAGGTTGGTACGGAACTGCAGGGCATAGATCTCATAGGTGTTCAGCATGCCGTCTTCTCCGGAATCGGGGGGTTGGGTGAATACCAGCTTGGAGTACAGGGGATGCCGGTCGTCGATAAGGGTGTGCATGGCCAGGTGAATGATGTCGTAACGGCGGGTGTGTACTTTGAAAAAGGTTTCACTGGCCTCCCGTCCTTCGACGAGGCGTCCCAGGGTCTCCCGGCACACATCTTCGGCTTCCTGACGGGCGAAAGGCAGGGGATAAAGGCGGTATCGGTCCGTCTGGCGGACCTGCATGATCTGTTCCAGGTCCATTCCGCCGGCAGGATACTCCGGAGCAAATGCAATCACGCGGTTGAAGAATTTACGTCTTCCCGGCCGGTTCTCAAAATAAAGAGTGGTAGAGTAGGAATAAGTGACCGGATGGTCGTAGATCAGATAGGGCAGCTTACGGTAAGAAGGGAATTCGCTTTTGGGGATCTGTTTGATCAGCACATCAAACGGGATCCCGGAGATATTTCCGTCGGGGACGATGATCAGGTGCTTGTGCCGGATGAGTGAATCCACCGGACGGATCAGGTTATCGTAAAGACGGTATGACGAATAGATGATATCGAAATAGTTGGCGGTGGCTTTGTTGTTGAATTTTTTCTGTATGAGTTCCTGCTTCAGCAGGGCGATGTGTTTGTCCAGTCCGGAGCCGGCCTGCCTGGTGACAAAATGTACCCGTCCGTCCGTCAGGCAGAAAATGTACACCTGCCCGCCGGTGATCTCATATTCAAGCAGTGCCTGATCTCTCCCGAGACGGGAGGCCGCTTCCTCCGCCGGAATCGTCGAGAGGTCGTATTTCAGCCGGTAATAGCGGGGATACTTTTTTTCCAGGACCCGTACCAGTGAATCCTTTTGTGCTTGCAGTCCGAAGATTCGTTCTTCATACTTTCTGATCTTTTCCCGGTCGGGGGAGGGCTTGTTCTGTTCCTTGTACAAAAGTTCCTGGTAGGCTCCGGTTTCGGTGGTCAGATCGCTTTCGGTTTTTATGACGGAGTCGGGGATGCCTGCAAAATAAATAGCCCGGTTGGTGCGTATGGCCGAAAGCAGTCCCGAGGCCCGGTTCTCCTCCGAGAAAAGAAAAGCTTTGTCGAGATATTGCCTGTCTCCGGTGATCCTGTAAAGCTTCACGGCCAGCCGGAACGCGTTCAGGTAGGTCTCTTCTTCATGGGCCGCCAGCAGAGCCCTGCTTTGGGGGTTG
>CAZYPI010000193.1:0-5696 GCA_964649335.1 uncultured Rikenellaceae bacterium
AAAATCTGTTTCTCGGGATAAACAACAGGTTTGGCATGCAATGCTCTGAAAAACCTTCTGTTTTCCTCAAGCAACATTCGAAGCCTGTAGATTTTTTGCTTTCGTTCTTCCGGAGAAAAAGAGACAGTGGTCAGGATAATCCCCCCTTCTTCTACCGGATTTTCCAGTATCCGAAGAATTTCCGTGACTTCCCTCTCAATGATCTCTGTCAGTGAGGAGAGTACCCTCAGATAGTTTGTTGACAGGTTCACCGTAATTTACAATAAAAACTCAACAATATAAGGAAAATATAAATACGGAAATCATTGGCCTTTTGTCTTTTTCCTTTTGTCATTTATCTTTGCTTCATGGATGCGGAAGTGACCATTATCGGAGCCGGCGTGGTGGGGCTGGCAATAGCTGCCGAACTGTCCCGTCATTACACTCAGGTTTTTGTGGTGGAGCGGCATGAGCACTTCGGCATGGAAACCAGCAGTCGCAACAGCGAAGTGATCCATTCGGGGATTTACTACCGGCCAGGCACCCTCAAGGCCCGTCTGTGCCGGGAGGGGCGGGACATGCTCTACCGTTATTGTCCGGAACACGATATCGGTTTCAGAAAATGCGGCAAGTTGATCGTCGCCACAGAGCGGGATGAAACCGCTGTGTTGGAACAGATTCTGGAGACGGCCCGTGAGAACCATGTCACCGACGCCAGGATGATCTCCGTTGAGGAGATCAAAGAAATGGAACCTCATATACGGGCGGCAGGGGCTTTGTTTTTTCCCTCCAGCGGCATCGTGGACAGCCACGGCCTGATGCAGTCGCTGGAGAATGAAGCGGTCAACAACGGGGTGAACTTCGCCTACCGTTGCGAAGTGAAAGATCTGGTCCGACATGGTAACGAAGGGTATAAGATCAGCATCCTGGAGTCCGACGACTCCCTTTTTGATTTCTCTTCGCGGCTGGTGGTCAATTCGGCAGGCCTAGAGGCCGAACGTATTGCGCGTATGGCAGGTATTGACGATCCCGCTTATAAAACCTGGTTCTGGAAAGGGGAATACTTTGCTCTGCTCAACGGCAAACACAAACTGATCAACCGCTTGATCTACCCCGTGCCTGAGCCCAATACCACCGGCCTGGGCATTCATACGACGCCCGACCTGGCAGGACGCCAGAAGCTGGGTCCCAATACCCTTTTCTTGGCGGACGGAAAGATCGATTATTCCGTGGATCCCGCCCATGCCTCGGAATTTTTCCGGAAGGCCGGCCGATTTTTGCCTTTTCTGGAACCGGAAGATTTGGCCCCCGACCAGGCAGGCATCCGTCCCAAACTACAGAAACCGGGAGATCCTGCCCGGGATTTTATCATACGCGAAGAAGCTGAGAGAGGTTTACCGGGCCTGGTGAACCTTATCGGCATCGAATCACCCGGTCTGACGGCAGCCCTGAGCATCGCAACGTATGTCCGTGCTTTGCTGAAAAAATAGGATTGAGGGAAGATAGTCAGCTACCGGGACTTCCTGTAACAGGTTTATGCCCCGATGATATTTTTCACCGACTCCAGGAACTCGGTTTTGTCAAACGGTTTCTGAAAAGCTTTGACGGCACCGAAATATTCCGCTGTTTTCAGATAACTCCCTGCGGCAGAACGTCCGCCCCCCGAAATGGCAATGATTTTACTGTCCGGCTTGATCTGGCGGATCTCCAAAATGGTCTCCAGCCCCTCTTTTTCCGGCATGATAATGTCGGTGATCACCAGGTCGAAATGGTTTTTTCTGATCATTTGCAATCCTTCGATCCCGTTTTCCACACACTCCACCTCATATCCTTCGCGTTCGAGCATCAGGGATAACATCTCGCTGAAGTCTTTGTCATCCTCTATAAGCAAAATCTTTTCCATATTTTTTCTCCAAAACCGGGTAAAGATATAACAAATCTTCTCAATTATAAAGGTCATTGTTTTCCTTCAGAATTACAACATTCCGAAAGCGGCGCCATCAGAATTTTTTATAAACATACCTCTCTGAGGGATAAACATACCTTCCGGCTTGATGAACGGATAAAAATTATGTCACCGGCAGATAAATCAGGAAAGAGCTTCCCTTTCCCGGCTGGCTTTCCACATGAATGGCTCCGTCGTGATTTTTTATGATCCCGTGCACCACCGAGAGACCCATCCCCGATCCTTTCCCCACCGGTTTGGTGGTAAAGAAAGGCTCGAATATTTTGTCCTGCACCTCTTTATCAATGCCCGTTCCGTTGTCCTGTATCAGGATCTGAAGATATCTGCCCGGTGTAAGATCAGGCACTTTATTCCGGAGTTGCTGATCGGCCAGTACCTTTTTTATCTCGATCCGGATCGTTCCGTTCTTCTCCTTTTTGGCTTCAACCGCATGGACGGCATTGCTGATCAGGTTCAGGAACACCTGCCGCAACCGTACCGGATCGGCATGTATTTTGGGGATGGTTCCCTTCTGCCGGAAATCCACAGTAATTTTCCGGGGTATCTGCGTATCCATCAGATCGAGGCTTTCTTTCAGGATCCTCAGCGGGTTAATCATCTCTTTTTCCGGTTCGATGCCCCGGTTAAAGGTGAGCAATTGCCGGATGATCTCCTGGGCTTTCATGCCGGAGGCCTTGATCTTTGTCAGGTATCCATACTCCCGGGATTTCCTGTCGGCCTCTTCCATCACCATATCGGTATAGCCCAGCATCGTTGCGAGAATATTGTTAAAGTCGTGTGCCAGTCCCCCCGCAAAACGGCCGATCATCTCCAGTTTCTGTGACCGTTGCATATAACGTTCCAGCGCCATTTCCTGAGAAATATCCCGTATCACCGTAACAAAGTAAACCACTTCACCTTCCGTATCCTTAATGGGAGTAATATGATAATAGACGGGAATCTCTTCTCCCGCCTTATTTTTCATAGAGAGTTTACCTGTCCAGACTTTTCCTGCCAGTACAGTATTCCATATATTATGATAAACGGACACATCCACATTCGGATTGCGCAGTCCGCGGGTGTTGGTCCCGATGATCCTGTTTTTTTCGGTGCCTATGATCTTTTCAAAGGCCTCGTTCACATAGAGGATCTTTCCGGTTTTGTCCGAAATGATCAGCATCTCATTCATGTGTTCAATGGCTGTATAAAGCCGCTGATTTTCATCCTCATTGAGTTTTTTCAAGATGATCACACTGGTCTGTTCCATCAGGCGCGAGATAGGCGGCAATATACTTTTATCAAGCACCTTGCTGCTTAACAGCAGGATAGCGCCATATATCTTCTTATCTTTCAGGATAGGATAATAGGTAATAGAACGTAATTTTATATATTCCGTAAATTCTTTCCCCTTCAGCTCTATGCCTGCACTCTTTAATAATTTTTCCACCCCGTAAGACAACTCTTCCTGATCAGAAAAAATCACAGGGCCGTTTTTTTTGATTACTTTTTTAAGAAAAACACTGCTTTCTTCGGTAAAAGAAGGGGGATTAGCAAGTCTGCCCCAATGTGATTCCACGTCATGAAGCAATGTTTCCGGAAAAGAAAGATACACCATTTTAAGTTCTTCCTTGTTCCCTGGAGTATCTTTCAGGAAAATCATCAGGTTATCTACAGGGAACTGCTCTCTCAGGGAATCGGTCATCATCTTCAGGATATCCTGCATGGGTTTGCCCCTGTTGAGCTCCATGTTCATTCTGTTAATCAGATTGAGTTCCCGGGATTGCCGGAGAATTTTCATTTCGGCCTGTTTGCGGCCGGTGATGTTGACCAGGGTGGTCACCAGGTGTTGCAGTGAGCCGTCTTTATCCCGGATGGCTGTGATACCTGTTTGTGTCCAGACCACAGAACCGTCTTTGCGTATATACCTTTTTTCTCCGGTATAAGTATCTATCTTTCCTTCCCTCAGTTGCCCGAACAATTCCTTTACGTTTTTTCTGTCGTCTTCCGGCACCAGTTGTTCACACTTCATTTTTCTCAACTCCCTTCCGGAGTATCCGAAAAGTTTGGAACAGGCCTTGTTAACATCGATAAAATCTCCCTTTCCCGTCAACAGGGACATGGCA
Source organism: uncultured Rikenellaceae bacterium (assembly GCA_964649335.1). GTDB lineage: Bacteria > Bacteroidota > Bacteroidia > Bacteroidales > VadinHA17 > DRPN01. The sequence goes on from CAZYPI010000193.1 coordinate 4,048, forward strand.
AAAAAACTCTCCGTAAAAATGGTACGGAATCTGTTTTCGCTTTCGCGGAGGGCATTCTCTGCTTCCACCAGACCGGTAACATCCTGAATCACGCCGTGCCACCAAATGTTTCCGCCTTTTTTCTTTTCCAGCACCCCGCTGGATTTTATATATTTTATGGTACCGTCCGGCAACTGCACCCGGAACTGGTCTTCACATTTTTTACAATCTTTTGTTGCATGGATGATCTTACGGAGCACCCTTCGCTGGTCATCGGGATGGATACGGTGTATAAGCAGGCGTAAAGACGGCACATCCCGGACCGGATCGAAGCCAAGGATACGAAAGAACTCATCCGACCATCTCACTTTTCCGTTGCCGATATCCCAGTTCCAGTCGCCCAGCATGGCAATGTGCTGGGCTTCCCGCAGGCTTTTTTCACTCTCTTCCAACCGCACACGGTTCTTTTTCTCCTCATCAATGTCTCGTACGACCGCCTGGATAAAATATTTATCATTTAAAGGCAAACGATTCAGTTTTACCAGAGCAAAGAAAGGTTTACCGGAAGGAGAAAGATGAACCCATTCAAATGTTTGCGGAATACCTTCCAGTACCTTTCCTATATATTTTGCGGCCAATACTTTTGAATCCACCCCTCCCGGTTGTTGCGGCGGCGAAAAATCCAGGACCGTTTTTACATTAAAATCTTTCTTTTTTATTCCAAACATCTTCATGGCAGCCGGATTGCATTCCTGAAGGTATTCCCGGTCCATAATAATAACGGCATCCTGGGCCGTTTCATAAAGCAGGCGTATTTTTTCCGATTGTTCCTTGAACTGCCGGTCTTCCTTGTCATGTTTGAGCACCAACGATATCTGGTGTGCCAGACGATTGATCCGGGCAATTTCGGAAGGAGTGAATTTCGAAAAACGGGAGAGGAACATCAGGCCCAGTTTTTCGGAACGGTAACTGAGCGGAACAATCAGCACCGTTTTCACCGGGATCTCGTCGCGAAAGGCCTGTATCCGTTCCCTGATGCGGGACGAACGGTTCCCGACCTCATAAATGATCTTACGGATCATTTTTTCTTCGGTGACCTGAACCGTTTTATTTCCTTTGGCAATACGGTAAAGGAAACTCTTCTTGTCAAACCCGGCTGACATTTTCCTGATATCCGCACCCAGAATACTTTTCACCTTCGAGTAGTCGTCCTCCCTGATCTGGAACCGTACAGGCCGCAGGGAAACAGACCAGTCGTCATGAAAATAGATATTGCAGGTAAAAGCCTCAAACAAATCCAGCATCCGGGCCGAGAGTGTTTTTACGATTTGTTCCAGAGGCAGATTGTCGTTGCTCATCTGGTGGATCAGATTCAGCAGGTTGATATCTTCGTTATGCTTCCGGATCTGTTCTTTGGCCTTTTCTTCTGTTGTAATATCCCTTGAACTGACAACCACATAATCCACCTCTCCCTCCTCGTTCACGTGCGGCCGGAACATTACCTCAAAGAACCGTTTGCCCCTGCCGGGCACCTCAAACCATGCCCGGTATTGAATATCTTTTTTGGAGAAGCTCTGGTCCAGATAAGGTTTGATCACCTTGTTAAAGGTCTCCTCTCCCCACAGTTTCACCGGCGTGTTTCCGATGAGTTCCTGTTTTTTCAGATTGTG
>CAZYPI010000194.1:0-5680 GCA_964649335.1 uncultured Rikenellaceae bacterium
ATATCGGTTTCGACGACCCTGCCGAAGCCACCGGGACAGAAGAAGAGAAACTGGCGGTCTTCAGAAGGGTACGGGATGAGATATTCAGGGATTTCGGAATGTTTTATGAAAAAAATCTGAAAAAAAGTAATAAGTAAAAAGGCACTATGGGAGAAATACACCAACAAAGCACCAAAATCAATAGTTCATTAGTTCATTATCTTTGGATTCTAATTACCTAAAAATTTGAAACATGAAAAATAATTTATTCTTTGCTTTAGTTTTTTTATTTGTCCTCCTGTTCTCCCAGGCCGGATGTAACCGGGATCACCCGGACGGCGATCTTTCCTGGACCCTCGGGCCTTTCGTAAAGGCCGACACCGCCAATCCGGTGCTGGGACCCGTAGACAGCTCCCTTTTCGTCTGCCCTGTGCGCAATGCCCCTGTAAAATGGGAAGCGAAAGATGTCTTTAACCCCGCTGCGGTGGTGAGAAACGGCAAGATACATTTGCTGTACAGAGCAGAAGACAGCATCGGAAAACTGAAAGGAACCTCACGCATCGGCATGGCTGTCAGCAAAGACGGATTCGTATTCAAACGTTTCCCCCAACCGGTTTTGTATCCTGAAAAAGACCGCTATCTGGAATATGAATGGGAAGGAGGTTGCGAGGACCCCCGCATTGTCGAAGATGAAAACGGAATGTATCATATGACTTATACCGCCTGGAACGGGGATAAGCCGCGCCTTTTTATCGCCACTTCGAAAGACCTTTTTCATTGGACCAAATACGGGTCTGTTTTTCAACGAGCTTACCACGGCAAATATTTCCGTGTAGCCAGCAAATCGGGCGCCATCGTCTGCCGGCCGGAAAACGACAGATTAGTAGCTGCTAAAATCCGGGGTAAATACTGGATGTATTTCGGAGATACGGACATCTTCCTGGCCTGGTCGGATGATCTGATTCACTGGACACCCGTGGAAAAGAGCAAAGAGGATATAGCAAAAATCACCCGTAATCCTGACGGAAAAGCAGAACTTCTGCCTGTCTTACAACCCAGAAAAGGAAAGTTCGACAGCCGGTTGGTCGAATCGGGCCCTCCGGCCCTCATCACCAAACAGGGAATCCTCCTGATCTATAACAGCAAAAACAGTGCGGAATTTGGCGATTCGACTCTGCCCGACGGCACCTATGCTGCCGGTCAGGCATTGTTTGACAAACATGATCCCGGGAAACTGCTGCACCGTACGGATACCTGGTTCATCAAACCCGACAGGCCTTACGAAATCACCGGACAGGTAAACAATGTGTGTTTTGTAGAGGGACTGGCCCGGTTTCAGGGGAAATGGTTCCTCTATTACGGCACGGCCGATTCCAAAATAGCCGTTGCGGTTTCGAGCCGGGAACAAAAAATCTTTTCTTCACTTTGACACCATCCTCCGGATCCTTACACACTTACGGCAGGCCTTTTTGCACATCTCTCCTCCATCTCCTCCAGCAAAGCAAGAGCCCTTGAGACCGTGCCGACGTCAGGCACCGTCAGCGTCAGCTTGTCGTTTTTTTCCTTCAGTTGGAAGTGCAAAGGTTTTTTCTGGATAAACAGCAAAAAGTTCCTGAAGATATCCGATTGGTAAAAAGGAGACTCCCGGTCGCTGACGAAGACGGCCGTCAGGCGGTTCTGTTTCAGCACCACCCTCTCCATCCCCAGGGTCATGGCTTTGCGGCGTATGCGTACGATATCCGTCAGGGCCTGTGCCTGCGGCGGCAGCGGACCGAAACGGTCCTGCAGCATCTGCTCAAAGACCTGCAGCTCTTCCTCGCTGTTCAGGTTGTTCAGTTGGCGGTATAGCTTCATCTTTTCGGTGACATTGCGGATGTAATCATCCGGGAACATCACGCTCAGATCGGTCTCGATACGTGCATCCTGCAGGAATATCTGCCGTTCTCCCGCTTTCTCTGCCTTCCCCCCGCTGCCGGCATACAGCTCTTTAAACTCTTTTTCCTTCAGTTCCTGCATGGCCTCTTTCAGGATGCGCTGGTAGGTCTCAAACCCGATGTCGGCGATAAAGCCGCTCTGTTCGGCTCCGAGCAGGTTGCCCGCACCGCGTATGTCCAGGTCCTGCAGGGCGATATTGAAGCCGCTGCCCAGTTCGGAGAACTCGGCCAGCGCTTTGAGGCGCCGCCGCGCTTCGGGGGTCACCAGCGTGAGGGGCGGTGCCAGCAGGTAACAAAAGGCCTTTTTGTTGGACCGCCCCACCCGGCCGCGCAACTGATGCAGGTCACTCAGTCCGAAATGATGGGCATTATTGATAAAGATGGTATTGGCGTTGGGGATGTCCAGCCCCGACTCGATGATGGTGGTAGCCACCAGCACGTCATACTCTCCGCGGATAAAGCCCAGCATCACCACCTCGAGCTGCCGGCCGTCCATCTGACCATGGGCAATGCCGATGCGTATATTGGGGACGATATCCCCGATCTTCCGGGCCACCTCCCCGATATTCTCCACCCGGTTGTGGATGAAGAACACCTGGCCGCCGCGGTTCACCTCATATTCGATGCCCTCGCGTATGATCGTTTCATGAAAGCGGTGCAGCTCGGTGATGATGGGATGGCGGTTGGGCGGCGGCGTGTTGATGATGGCCAAGTCGCGGGCACCCATGAGTGAGAACTGCAGGGTGCGCGGGATGGGCGTAGCCGTCAGGGTGAGGGTGTCCACCTCGGCACGCATCTGCTTGAGTTTCTCCTTGGCAGCCACACCGAATTTCTGCTCCTCGTCGATGATGAGCAGTCCCAGGTCTTTGTATCTCACATCTTTGCTGATGAGGCGATGGGTGCCGATGATGATGTCTATCTTCCCTTCGGCCAGGCGCCTCAGCGTCTCCTGCTGTGCCGCCGGCTTCTTCAGACGGCTGATGAAGTCCACCGTCGCCGGAAAGTCTTTCAGCCGTTCCGAGAAAGTGCGGTAATGCTGCATCGCCAGGATGGTCGTCGGCACCAGCACGGCCACCTGTTTGCTGTCGGCCACAGCCTTGAAAGCCGCCCGTATGGCTACTTCCGTCTTGCCGAAGCCCACATCGCCGCATACCAGCATATCCATGGGCCAGGATTTTTCCATGCCCTCCTTCACCTTCTGCGTGGCCATCACCTGGTCGGGGGTGTCCTCATACAAAAAAGAAGCCTCCAGCTCCTGTTGCAGATAGCTGTCGGGCGAGAAGGCAAAGCCCGGTTTCTCCATCCTTTTGGCATAGAGGGCAATCAGCTCACGGGCAATGTCTTTGACCCGGCTTTTGGTCTTTGCCTTCAGGTTTTTCCAGGCCTTACTGCCCAGTTTGTGTATCTTCGGGGGGATATTGTCTTTCCCCTTGTATTTGGATATGCGGTGCAGGCTGTGGATGCTCACATACAGGATGTCCCGGTCACGGTACACCAGCTTGACCACCTCCTGTATGCGGCCGTTGTTGTTGATACGCTCCAGGCCGGCAAACTGCCCGATGCCATGATCCACGTGCACCACATAATCCCCCGGGTGCAGTGCTTTCAGCTCTTCGATGGTGAGCGCCTCTTTCCGGGTGAAGTTCTTCTCCAGCCGGTATTTGCGGTATCTCTCAAAGATCTGGTGGTCGGTATAAAACGACACCCGCAGGTCGTGGTCGGTAAATCCTTCGTTCAGACTTCTCTCACAGACATGGTATTCCAGATCGGGAGCCAGGCTGTCCAGTATCTCCTGCAGGCGTTCCAGCTGACCGGGGTTGTCGGAGAGCAAATAATGATCATAACCCAGTTTGGTATCTTCCAGCATCTTTTGTGCCAGCAGGTCGAAGTTTTTACGGAACGCCGGCTGGGGTGCGGTATGGCAGGCAAAGACCTGTGCTGCCGGCGCGGCCGCATGGGTACCGAACTCCACCGCCGGGAAGGTACGGTACACCTCCCGCATCTCCTCCGCCTTCATCAGCGCCACCGGAGCGGCCGCCGGCTCCTCGTCTTCTGCCTCCTCCTCCAGCGCCACCGATTGGATCTCCTGCAGTTGACCGATCGTGCCGGCGATCAGCTCCAGGTCTTTCACCCACACCACCGCCGAAGGGGGCAGGAGCGACAACACCGAGACCCTTTCCGTTGTTTCGATCCGGCTGTTCAGGTCGGGCAGGAGTGTGACACCCGTAATTTTCTCCACGGACAACTGGGTCTCTATGTCAAAGGTACGGATGGTATCAATGCGGTTCCCGGCAAAATCTATTCTCACCGGCCGCTCGTCGCCGTAAGAGAAGACGTCCACGATGCTGCCGCGCATGGCATACTCGCCCGGTCCCGTGACAAAGTCAGTCAGGCGGAAGCCCAGCTCCGTCACCTGCTCTTCCAGGATGGAGAGGGCCAGGGTATCCCCTGTTTTTATCCGGATACTGTTTTTGATCAGGGTCTTGCGGCTGACCACTTTCTCGGCCAACGCCTCGGGCCAGGTGACCACTGCCAGCTTGCGTTTCTCGCCCGACAGCATCCGCAATACCTCCGTGCGCAAGATCTTGTTCGAGGGGTCCTGCCGACCGTATTTGATATGCCGTTTGAAAGAAGAGGGCAGAAAGCGCACCTCATAACCGGGAGTGAAAGAGGCCAGGTCGTTGTAAAAATAAGCTGCAGACTCCATGTCCGGCAGAACAAAGAGGTGCGTACCGGGCAGCGCAGGCAGCACGGCCGCGGCAAAGAGCGCCGGCGAAGAACCCGACAGACCCTGCAGATGAAACAGGGAGGGCTCGTGCTTTTTTAACGTCCGGACAAAAGAATCCCGCTGCGGATGCTCCGCATACACATCTGTCAGCCTGTGATCCTTCTGCGTCATAAACCCTTTTCCGGGACAAAGATATAAAAGAACGGTGAAGGGTGAGCGATGAAGGGTGAAGTTAGTTTGGGGTTTGATGTTTGATGTTTGGGGATTGAGGCTTGAGCTTGCCTGAATAACGTTGACCGTTATTGAATTTATTTTTTTAATTTCGGTCAATATATTTCAACAAAGACGATGCAAGGTTAACCTGACAAACGACGAAAAGATGCCGGTACTGTTTCCTGATCCGGAAAGCGCCACCCCCGAGGGGATCGTGGCGGCGGGCGGCAACCTTGAGCCTGCAACGCTGCTGGAGGCATATGCGAAGGGTCTCTTCCCCTGGTACAGCGAGGGCATGCCCATCCTATGGTGGTCGCCCGACCCGCGGATGGTGCTCTTCCCGGACGGGCTGAAGGTCTCGCACAGTCTGCGGCAAACCCTGCGGGCGGGAAAATATTCCTGCCGGGTGGATACCGCTTTTCCGGAGGTCATCGAACAGTGCGCCGTCGTGCCGCGCCATGGCCAGGAGGGCACCTGGATCACGCCGGAGATGAAAAAGGCTTACATCCGCCTGCACGAACTGGGATATGCCCACTCTTTCGAGACTTACCACGGCGAAGAACTGGCGGGAGGCCTTTACGGTGTTTCCCTCGGTGCGGCCTTCTTTGGCGAGTCTATGTTCCACCTGATGCCCGATGCTTCGAAAGTGGCCTTGTACCACCTGGTGCAATGGTGCAAGACATACCGCTTTGACTTCATAGACGCCCAAACCCCCACGGATCATCTGGCCTCGCTGGGCGCCCGTGAGATACCGAGGAGGGAGTTTCTGGAGATGCTGGAAGAAGCGATGAAGAAAGAAACAGTGAGAGGGAAGTGGAGTTTGTAG
>CAZYPI010000195.1:0-5653 GCA_964649335.1 uncultured Rikenellaceae bacterium
ACCAAACTAAACAGAAATGCCGAAAAAATTATTCATTGATCCGAAACAAGTCAGAAAACCCGGAAAGATCACTTTCGGAGAGATTCCGCTGAACCAGTATCAGAAGACCCTGGCCGAGGAAAAGAGCAACTACACCCGTGAAGAGCTCCTGGGAATATACCGGGACATGCTGATCATCCGGGAGTTTGAGACCATGCTGAACCTGATCAAGACCACCAACGAGTACCGGGGTATTTCTTACAACCATCCCGGACCGGCGCATCTCTCCATCGGCCAGGAGGCGTCGGCGGTGGGCATGGCCTGGATGCTGGGCCCCGAAGACTATATCTTCGGATCCCACCGCAGCCACGGCGAAATCCTGGCCAAAGGAATGTCGGCGATCCGCAAACTGAAGGAGAAGGCCCTGCTGGAGACCATGAAGAATTACATGGAGGGCAACACCCTGAAAGTGGTGGAACAGGAACAGCATCCCGATGTGCAGGACCTGGCACTGGATTTCTTGCTGTACGGTACCCTGGCCGAGATATTTGCCAAAAAAACCGGCTTTAACAAAGGCCTGGGAGGATCCATGCATGCCTTTTTCCCGCCCTTCGGTATTTATCCCAACAATGCCATCGTGGGAGGTTCGGGCGATATTGGCGTGGGAGCGGCTTTATATAAAAAGGTAAACCGCAAACCCGGCATCGTGGTGGTAAACATCGGCGATGCTTCCATGGGCTGCGGTCCGGTGTGGGAGGGCATCAGCTTTGCCACCATGGACCAGTTTAAGACCCTGTGGGACGAACCCTACCGGGGCGGACTGCCGCTGATATTCAACTTTATGAACAACCAGTACGGCATGGGCGGACAGACCAGCGGCGAAACCATGGGTTACGGCATCCTGGCCCGCGTGGGCGCCGGTATCAACCCGGAGATGATGCATGCCGAACGTATCGACGGTTATAACCCGCTGGCCGTCATCGATGCTTTCCGGCGCAAGAAAAAAATCCTGGAAGAAAAGAAAGGCCCGGTGCTGCTCGACACCCTGACCTACCGATACAGCGGCCATTCCCCCTCGGATGCTTCCACCTATCGCACCAAAGAAGAACTGGAGGCCTGGATGGAAGAAGACTCCCTGAGGTTCTTTGAAAAGGAAATGGAAAAAAACGGGATCGTCTCTGCCGATAAGATCAAAGCCCTGAAAGAAGAGATCACAGCCCGTCTCGTAAAGATACTGAGATGGGCCGTGGACGATACCGTTTCGCCCCGCATGGACCTGGTCGGCAACCCGGATGAGATCGGGGAGCTGATGTTCTCCAACGGCTCGGTGGAGAAGATGGAAGACCGGGAGCCGGAAGTGCTGATCCCCATGGAAGAAAATCCCAGGGTGCAGCAACTGAAACGAAAAGAGCGTTTTGCCCTCGACAAAAACGGGAAACCTTTTTCAAAGATCAAAACCTACCAGTTGCGCGACGGCATCTTCGAAGCCATCCTCGACCGTTTCTACAAAGACCCCACCCTGATCGCCTATGGTGAGGAAAACCGCGACTGGGGCGGCGCTTTTGCCGTGTACCGCGGACTGACGGAAGCCCTGCCGTATCACCGTCTGTTCAACACTACCATCTCCGAAGGAGCCATCGTCGGCACGGCCATCGGCTATGCCATGTGCGGCGGGCGCGTGATCCCCGAGATCATGTATTGTGACTTTCTGGGTCGCGCCGGCGACGAAGTGTTCAACCAGATGCCCAAGTGGCAGGCCATGAGCGGCCAGATACTGAAAATGCCGGTGGTGCTGCGCGTGTCGGTGGGATCTAAGTACGGTGCCCAGCACTCCCAGGACTGGACCTCCCTGGTGGCCCATATCCCCGGACTGAAGGTGGTTTTCCCGGCTACGCCTTATGATGCCAAAGGACTGATGAACGCCGCCCTGCAGGGTACCGACCCGGTGGTGTTCTTCGAAAGCCAGCGCATCTACGACATGGGAGAGTATTTCCACGAAGGAGGCGTGCCCGAAGGATATTATGAAGTGCCTATCGGACAACCGGATGTCAAACGCAAAGGGAAAGATGTTACCATACTCTCCGTCGGGGCCACCCTCTACCGCGCTCTGGAAGCGGCAGATATCCTGCAAGAGAAATACGGCGTCTCGGCCGAAGTGATCGATGCACGCAGCCTGGTGCCCTTCGATTACACCCTCGTGCTGCAGTCGGTGAGGAAAACGGGAAAAATCGTCGTCACCGGCGACGCCACCGAACGGGGCTCTTATCTGAAAGATATGGCCCAGGCCGTGGCCGACCTGGCGTTCGACGATCTCGATGCTCCCCCCGTGGTGGTGGGGTCACGCAACTGGATCACCCCGGCACATGAACTGGAAGATTTCTTCTTCCCGCAACCCCACTGGATCGTGGACGCCATACACGAACGGATCATGCCCCTGAACGGACATAAGGTAAAAACCGATTTTACCAACGATAACCTGCTGATGCAGAAAAGAAAAGGGATTTAACCCAAATTTAATGATGAACTCTTTCCGGGATATGCCTGAATATCGTATTTTTGGAGATATTTAACATTTATGATTATGGAACTGGAAAAAATAAAAACGTATATCCGGAACAAGAAAGGGTTCATCTCCGATATGGATGGCGTCATTTATCACGGCGATCGGCTGTTGCCGGGCGTGAAGGATTTTGTCAAATGGCTGAAAAAAGAGAAAAAACACTTTCTTTTCCTGACCAACTCCAGCGAACGGACTCCCCGCGAGCTGCAGGAAAAGCTGCACCGTATGGGCATAGACGTGGACCGCAATGTCTTTTACACCAGCGCCCTGGCTACGGCACAGTTCCTCTCTTCCCAGCAGCCCAAAGGTACGGCCTTCATCATCGGTGAGGCCGGATTGATCAACGCCATGTACAACGTGGGTTACACCATGAACAATATTGATCCGGATTATGTGGTGGTGGGCGATACCCGCAACTACAGTTATGAGAAGCTGGAACAGGCCGTCAACCTGGTGATCAAAGGCGCCAAACTGATCGGTACCAACCCCGACGTGTCGGGCCCCGTCGAAAACGGCATCGCCCCGTCCACCAAAGCCCTTATCTCACCCATTGAGCTGGCCACCGGCAAACTGGCCTATTTCGTCGGAAAACCAAACCCCCTGATGATGCGCATCGCCCTGAGACGCCTCGGCGTAAGACGTGAAGACGCCATCATCATTGGCGACCGGATGGATACCGATATCATAGCAGGTATTGAATCCGAAATAGATACCCTGCTGGTGCTCAGTGGAATATCCTCCGAAGAAACCATCAGGGATTTCCCGTTTAAACCCAGATTCGTACTGAAAGGAGTAGGGGAGATAGTGAATGATTGATTGAGTGAATGAATGATTGATTGAATGTTGAAGATTGGAATAATGGAATAGTGGAATAGTGGAATAGTGGAATGATTGGATGATTATATAAAAAATATGACAGGATTTCAGGATTTTCCGGGCCCCGGTAGGCTGACGGGATACAGTATAGACAGGATTTTGGATGTGAATGCCCACATCCATACACCATATTCATTCAGTGCCTTCTCAGATCTCGAACAACCTTTCGGTATGGCGGCAAGAGAGCATGTGGAGGTGCTGGGGATCAATGATTTCAATACGGTCAAAGGGTATGATGAGTTTTTCAGGCTGGCGTTGAAACATCATATTTTCCCTCTTTTTAACATCGAATTCATTTCTCTGCTGGCGGAAGAACAGAAAAAGGACATCCGTGTCAACGATCCGAACAACCCGGGACGCACTTACTTCAGCGGGAAAGGACTTCGTTATCCTTTTGTGCCTCCCGCCGGCAAAGAACATTTCCTGGATGATCTGATTGAAGAAAGCAGTGGACAGGTGCGCCGGATGGTGGAAAAGATGAATCAGCATCTTAAGCAAACCGTCCCGGAGGTGCAGTTATCTTTTGTAAAGATTCAAAATGAACTGGCGCGGGAGCTGGTGCGGGAAAGGCATGTAGCCAAAGCCCTGCGGCTGGCGGTGAGCGGGAAATATCCCGACCCGGAAAAACAAAAGGAGATATATACCCGGATATTCAACGGGTTACCGCCGGCAGCCCGGCCTGAAGAGCCGGCCAAACTGGAGAATGAAATACGCAGCCGCCTGCTGAAAAAAGGAGGGCCTGCCTTTATTCCCGAAGATCCGGCTGCCTTTCTGCCGTTTGACACCGTCCGGGACTTTATCCTCGAAGCGGGAGGGATTCCCTGTTACCCGGTGTTGCTGGATAATCCCAAAGGAGAGATCACGGATTTTGAGTATCCCATGGAGAAACTGGCGGATACCCTGGAAAAAATGGGCGTGTATGCGGTGGAGTTTATCCCGGGAAGAAACGACTGTAACATGCTGGCCGGATATGTGGAGTATTTTTTCGACAGGGGATTCCTGGTAATGTTCGGTACCGAACACAACACGCCGGAGATGATGCCCCTGAAAGTTTCCTGCCGGCACAGGGTGCCCCTGACGGATAAGCTCAGAATGATCTCATGGCAATCTGCCTGTGTGGTGGCAGCACACCAGTACCTCGTGGCCCGGGGAGAAACGGGATATTGCCGGACGGACGGTAGCTGCCGCAAAGATGAAAGAGAGTATTTTACGGATCTGGGCAGTGCTGTCACCGGATATTTTTTAAAAATTCAATAATGTCGGTAGGATGAATAACGCGTTTGAATACAAACTGGCTTATGAGATTCTCCCTGCACTCCGCGTGTCTCTGAACAAAGAAAAAACCGGGGTTCTCAGGCTCGAACGGGGACAGGAATACCTGGATGCTTCAGGGTCGGAATATCTTTTCAGGCAATGGAAACAAAAACGGGGGAAAGAGGGCGTCGTCCGGGTAGCCGCGGAGGAAAGAGAAGAGGCCGGTGATATTATACGGCGACTGCAGGATGCTGTCCGTGACGGCTGCAGGAAGATCCTGCTGCAGCACGGAGGCCTTCTGAGCGTGGGCGATTCCCGGGAGGAAGTTTACGGAAAGAAAGACGATACCGGGATGAACCCCGAAGATACGGATCCCCTTATCAGAGACCGTATTGTCGTGATCACCGGCGCGGCACAGGGCTTCGGCAAAGGACTGGCCCGGCATTTTGCACAGGACGGCGCCTGTGTGGTGGTGGCCGATATTAACCGAGAAACAGGGGAGAAGAGCGCCTTGGAGCTGATCAAAGAAACAGGAAATCCCGCCGTGGTGTTTATCCCGGTGGATGTTACCGGCAGCGCCTCCGTGGATGCCATGATCCGGCAAACAGTCTTTGCCTTCGGCGGCCTCGACCTTTTCGTCAGCAATGCCGGCGTCCTCAAAGCCGGCGGACTGGAGACACTCGAAGAAAAAGATTTCGACTTCCTCACCAGCGTTAACTACAAAGGGCTTTACCTCGGCACAAAATATGCTTCGCGCGTGATGAAAACACAGCATGCTTACCATCCCGGCCATACTATGGATATCATCCAGATCAACTCCAAATCGGGACTGCAGGGAAGCAACCGCAACTTCGCCTATGCCGGCAGCAAATTCGGCAGCATCGGGCTGATCCAGTCCTTTGCCCTGGAGCTGGTGACGGAAAATATCAAGGTCAATGCCGTCTGTCCGGGCAACTTCTTCGACGGCCCCCTCTGGTCTGATCC